>MKSY01000024.1:0-72500 GCA_001897475.1 Alphaproteobacteria bacterium 43-37 | reverse complement strand
TGTGGGGGTTGGCTCTGTGGTACGTGTTGGCGCCTCAGCTTTAGCTGTCGCCTCAGGCGCCTTGCCCTTATCTTTATCCGCTGCCTCTTCCTTTTTACCACCCCCAAACCAGCTCCACTGAGCAACAGCATCAGAAGAAAACAGAGTCAAACACAAACACACAAGAGATAATCCACTAATTTTTTTATACATTCTCTTTCCTTTCATGAGAAAGCCGCCAAGCCTCTCGATGAGTTAGCTCCATATGCCCGCAAAAAAGCTCCTGCAGACATTATTAAAATTTAATGTGATGCTTGGACATAATTAATCCAGACACACATGATCACACCTCTTTATTACGTTGCCCCACCCCCCATCTCCAGTGCATTTTGCGCATGGGAGATATTCATGATTGACAAATTCTGGCCTCATCTATTCTATTGCTATAAGAACGATCATTCGGAGCCAAAAATGTCTTTAGAAAAATATTTGGATCTATCCACAAAAGTGATAGCTGACTGCGCTTCTCTTGAGGCTGAGACCGAAGAGAGCATCACTTTGATTGCCGACGCGCTCCATAAAAACCTACCACTCTTGATTTGCGGCAATGGTGGGTCAGCTGCTGATGCTGAACACATTTCCGGCGAGCTCGTTGGCCGCTTCTTAAAAGAACGCCGAGGATACCCTGTGATATGCCTTACCTCCAACAGCGCCTTTATGACAGCTTGGAGCAATGACTACGATTACCTAAGTGTTTTTGAAAGACAAGTTGAAGCCTATGGCCAAAATGGTGGCATTCTTTTGGGTATCAGCACAAGTGGCAATTCTGGAAATGTCGTTAAAGCCTTTGAAAAAGCACGTACCATGGGTCTTAAAACCATCGCTATGACAGGTCAAACCGGCGGAAAGCTAGCCGAGCTATCCGATGTTTTACTCAATGTTCCCTCCACATCAACTCCCCTTATCCAACAAGGGCACATCTGCTTATACCATTATATATGCGAGCAGATTGAGGCGCGCCTGGTGGGGTAGAGCGAATGGGAAACAACCCAAAACGCTTCTCTACTCCCAATCGCCTTTGTCCCCACTGTATCAGGTATGAGGAAAGTGTTGCTTAAGTTCTGAGAAAGTTGCGCATCCTTGTTCTTTTCCCTGTCCTCCTTGCCCCTTTACTTGTCCTCCTCCATCTTCCGCTTGTCTTCCCGGACGCAGATCCGGGATCCAGGCTTTATGGGCCCCCGCTTTCGCGAGGGTGACAAGTGAGCGCGCGAGGGTGACAGCAGAAGAAGTGCGGGAAAGACAAAGAGGGGGGTGCGATAACGAAGGGAGGTGCCAGGGAAGACAAAAGGGAGGTGCCAGGGAAGACAAAAGTGCGGTGCGGGAAGGCAACAGAAGAGTCCGGTCGAAGTGCCGGACAAGCTTACTTCTTACGAAAGGCATCCAATACAATTACATTTGAAGAACCGCTTTGGGTTTCCTCAGGCCTAACTGGGGACTCTTGCTGCGGTAAAAAGTCCATCATATCCTGCGAGAGCTCCATAATGGGCGCAAACTGCAAACCAAACTTAACGGATGGATCCACAAAACTTGTGATTGCATTAAAGGGGACCACCAGCCGCTCATGGATATCATTAAAGCTCAAAGTGACCTCGAAGGAATGGTCGGTTATATCAAGGTCCCAAAACTGATACTGCAGGACAATGGTGATTTCCTCTGGATGTCGCTCAGCAAGATAGGTTGGCACCACCGCCTGTGGATGGTCGGTTCGAAAGGTCACATAAAAATGGTGGCTGCCTGGCAAGCCGTTTGCAGCAACAGCCCGCAAAGCATCTCTCACAACCATTTTGAGAGCTTTTTGGACCATTTCATCATAATTGAGTTCATTCATTAGATCACCCTGCGTCAAATCCTATAATCAATTTATAGGCAAAATCGAGTTTTCTCAAGAGAATTTTAAAAGTGGGGGCTTCTGTTGCCCGGCGCCCCCTAACCGCGCTAAACCGTAATTGCTTAAGCAGCCAAAGCTACTGGGGCAACGTTTGAGTTAGCAAATGTCTTGTTATCGTTGACATTTATATGATTAGCCCGATAACGGCGGTACAATGCCGAGCAAAGAACATACCTTTATTACGCTCGTCGATCCTAAGTTCACCCCCAAATAAATGTTTCGTGGTGGAGGTGCCGGGCTCCGCCCCCGGGTCCGATACGCCTATTCTGTAGGTCGTTTATTGCCATAGTTGGTTTCCCAACGCCCTAACATTAGCCTAGATCATCAAAAAATGCAAATTCTTTACATTCCCTCTCATTTGTTTTTCCTTTCAAAATCACCACAAAATGGATTATTGAACTTGAACTTTGCGCCTAGAGTGTTAGGCTAAATGATCTTGAGGGGAATGTGATGAAAATACTGGTACCAGTCAAAAAAGTGATCGACCATACCGTCAAAATCCGCGTAAAAACTGACGCTACCGGTGTGGAAACCCAAGGGGTTAAAATGTCCATCAACCCGTTTGATGAGATTGCCATTGAAGAAGCTGTTCGGCTTAAGGAAAGGTCCATTGCCCATGAAGTCATTATCGTCACCATTGGCCTTGAAACTCATCAAGACATTCTGCGACAAGCCCTTGCCTTAGGAGCCGATCGTGCCATCTTGGTGACAGCAGAATCTGCCACTATGCTTGAGGAGTTCGATTCACTCGATATCGCTCAAATACTCAAGTTAATTGCTCTAAAAGAAACGCCAGATCTTGTTATTATGGGCAAACAAGCCATTGATGACGATTGCAATCAAACCGGCCAAATGCTTGCTGCTTTGTTGGGCTGGCCACAAGCAACCTTTGCATCCCAAGTTACCATTGAATCTGGGATAGCAGACGTTGCCAGAGAAATAGATGGCGGCATTGAGCGTATGGCTTTTCAAATGCCAGGCGTTATCACAACAGACCTGCGCCTTAACCAGCCACGCTATGCCTCTCTTCCCAATTTGATGAAAGCAAAGCAAAAACCAATTGGAACTATGAAAATGAGCGAGCTAAATTATACTCCAAGGCAACGAATAGTGACCCAAACCGTCTTCAACCCGCCCAAGCGTCAAAGCGGCCAAACTCTTTCCTCGGTCAGCGAGCTAACTCAACGCCTTTTTGAAACACTGAGTCCCTCCTCATGAAAGCACTTGTCATTGCTGAAATTGATAAACACTCCCTCAAACAGGCCACCTTTTCTTGCCTTGCGGCAGCGCAAAAGCTTGCCACAACAGTAGACTTGATGGTTTTTGCTCCTGTCGATCATGCTCTGCATACTTATGATTTTAGAGGTTGGAGCAACGTTATTTTGGTGGAAAATATCACCTGTGAAACTCATCTGACGGCCGAAGCTATGACTGAGACAATTCTCTCTCAGGCTAGCACTTATGACTCCATCCTGTTCCCAGCCACAATGTTTGGCAAAAACATAGCTCCACGAGTTGCCGCTCAGCTAAATGTAGGGCAAATTTCTGACGTGATTGATATTGAGTCCTCAGACTCTTTTACCAGACCTATTTATGCAGGCAATGCACTTGCTAAAGTCACCTCTTCTGACACTGTTAAAATCATCACCATCCGCACCACCGCCTTTTCACCCATTGCTGAAAGCGGCCCGTCAAGCAAAAAACTTACTTGCCCCTTTCTTATGGAGAAATGGCAAAAGCGAGTTTGGGTTGAAAAAAGAGAAGGAACTCAAAATCTCCGCCCAGAACTTTCCACAGCCAAAGTGGTAGTCGCTGGAGGCAGAGCCCTAGGCAGCGCTGAAAACTTCCAATTGGTTGAAAAATTAGCCGATATATTTGAAGGAGCCATTGGAGCTTCCAGAGCCGCTGTAGACGCAGGCTACGCGCCAAATGATTATCAGGTTGGCCAAACCGGCAAAGTTGTGGCCCCCGAACTATATATTGCCATAGGTATCTCAGGCGCGATTCAGCATATCGCTGGCATGAAAGATAGCCGCATTATTGTTGCTATTAACAACGACCCAGACGCACCTATTTGCCAAATTGCGGACTACACATTCATTGGAGATTTGTTTAAGGTTGTTCCTGAACTGATCCACGAATTGACAACAAGGAAACGCTATGGTTGACAAACATTCCCCCATAGGGGTCATCGGAGCTGGGCAAATGGGAAGTGGAATTGCTCAAATTTGTGCCGCCAATGGATACCAAGTTATCATTGTCGATACGCTGCCCGATGGTCTCAATAAGGCTAAGAGTCAAATCACCAAGAGCTTAGAAAAATTTGTTCACCAAGGCAATATCACTGCTGTCGCAAAATCAGAGATCCTGGCTCGCATGAGCACAACTACTGAGTTAGAGGCCATTAAGGGTTGCAAACTTATTATTGAAGCCGTACCCGAGTCAGAAAGCATTAAAAAATCCATTCTTTCTCAGTTACCAGCATTATTGAGCCATGATGCTGTTGTTTGCAGCAACACCTCTTCTTTATCTATCACGCAACTTGGTGGTTTCTACACACGCCCACAGAAGCTCGTTGGATTGCATTTTATGAACCCCGTCCCAATTATGCCTCTCGTTGAGCTCATTCGCGGACTTGCAACGGATGACCATGCCGTTGAAACAGCATTTGAGTTTGCCACATCATTAGGGAAAACGGTCGTGGAGTGTCATGACTCGCCTGGGTTTGTCGTCAACAGGCTGCTTATCCCCATGATCAATGAGGCTATTTTTCTTCTCTACGAAGGCGTCGCTTCAACCGAAGATATTGATGAAGCCATGCGACTGGGAACAAGCCATCCCATGGGCCCACTAGAGCTGGCCGACCTCATTGGGCTTGACACATGCCTTGCTATTATGAAACGGCTTTATGAAGGGTTTCATGACCCTAAATACCGCCCTTGCCCATTGCTAACGCAATATGTGGATGCAGGATTGCTCGGACGTAAAACTCAAAAAGGTTTCTACGATTACACCGTTAACCAAGCCTAGGAGAACACTATGGCGAATCAGAATTCCGCAAAACTTTCTTTTGAAGAGGCGATCCAAGAGCTTGAGGGGATAGTCCGCCAATTGGAGGAGGGTAAAATTCCCTTGGAAGAAGCTGTCACAGCCTATGAGAGAGGGGTATCTTTGAGGCAGCATTGCGAAATAAAGCTTCAAGAAGCAAAATTACGTGTTGAAAAAATTTCAATTTCAAGCAATGGTGAGCCTAAACTTGAACCATTTTCCCCACTGCCAGAAGAATGAATGAACAGCTGCAAGACGCTTTAACTAACTTTAGCCAAAAATTTGATACTCAAATTCAAACACTCCCTTCTTATTTTAAAGGAGAAATGGCTGAAGCAATGATATACCCCCTACAAGCTGGCGGCAAACGCATCAGACCATTTTTGGTTTGGCTTATTGGGCATGCCTATAATTTGCCCCCTCAAGTCCTGCTGGACATCGGCACATCCATTGAATTGATTCACACTTATTCATTAGTCCATGACGATCTACCCGCTATGGACAATGCAAGCTTAAGACGTGGCAGACCCACCGCCCATACTGTGTATGGTGAAGCACAAGCTATCTTAGTAGGTGATGGCCTTCTCACGCTTGCTCTTGAGCACTTAACTTCCATCACAAACTTGTCCGCAAACATTATCCTTAATCTCATCCGAGCTCTGACAAACGCAGCAGGTGCAAGTGGCATGGTATTAGGGCAATGGATGGATTTGCTGCCCAATCAACAGGCTCTATCTCTTGAGGATATCACCCACCGTCATCTTTTAAAAACAGGAGCTTTGCTTAAAGTCAGCTGTCTTTTTGCGCCTATTGTTGCGCGTGTACCAGAAGGAATGCTTGCAATTTGGCACAAATTTGGCGATAAAATAGGTTTAGCATTCCAAGTAACAGACGATTTGCTCGACAGTCAAGGTGAGCCGGACAAGATGGGAAAACACGCAAATTCTGACGCAAACAAAGCAACTTTTGTTTCGTTAATGGGGATTTCAGGCGCTCAAAACTACGCCTTAACCCTTGCCCGAGAGGCTCATGATTTGCTTGATTCTACTCAAGTACCGAATATGACTACTTTGAGTACCCTCCATAATCTCGTTGATTATATTGTTGAAAGAGGCAAGTAATGACTGCAGAAACTCCGTTACTTGATACCCTCAATGATCCTCATGACTTGAAAGCTTTATCTTCAGAACAGCTGGAGCAGCTAAGTCATGAATTACGCCTTGATGTGATCCATAAAGTCTCTCAAACAGGTGGTCATTTCGGTGCAAATCTTGGGGTTATTGAGTTAACAGTCGCTCTTCACCATGTTTTCAACACACCCAATGATCGTCTCATTTGGGATGTTGGACACCAATCATATCCCCATAAGATCCTCACCAAGCGGCGCCATGCTATGGGAGGATTGCGCCAAGGCGGGGGGATTTCAGGATTCCCACGCAGATGCGAAAGTGAGTATGACGCATTTGGCACAGCTCACAGCTCAACTTCCATATCCGCAGCCCTTGGTATGGCTGTGGCGCGCGATCATTTAAATCATGACAATAACGTTATTGCGGTTATTGGTGATGGCGCCATGAGCGCAGGAATGGCTTATGAAGCCATGAACAATGCGGGGGCTTTAAAGTCAAAATTAATTGTCATTCTTAATGATAATGACATGTCCATTTCAAGGCCCGTTGGAGCCATGAGTAATTATTTATCCAGGTTAATTTCATCCCGGCCTTATCATAAACTTCGGAAAATTGCTAAGGAGACCTTCCGTCATTTACCCAAACCAATAGAGGATATCGCCCGGCGCGCGGAAGAATATGCCAGAGGCCTTATGACAGGCGGCACTCTTTTTGAGGAGCTAGGGTTTTATTACATCGGGCCTTTAGATGGGCATAATTTGGACCATCTCATTCCTATTTTGAAAAATGTCAGAGATGCAGCAGAGCCCGGCCCATATCTGATCCACGTTATTACCGAAAAAGGGCGCGGCTATGCTCCTGCTGAAGCGGCGCCAGACAAGCTACATGCTATTGCCAAATTTGAAGTTTCAAGTGGTCAACCATTTAAACCATCAGAAAGCTTGCCTTCTTATACAAAAGTTTTTGCCGAACAACTCGTTCAAGAAGCTTACAAAGACCCAAAGCTCATTGCCATTACTGCGGCTATGCCATCCGGCACTGGCCTTGATCTTTTTGCCAAACACCACCCTGATCGGTGCTATGACGTTGGTATTGCCGAACAGCATGCGGTTACATTTGCAGCTGGATTAGCTTGCGAAGGGCTTAACCCTGTGGTGGCTATTTACTCAACGTTTTTACAGAGGGCTTATGACCAAGTTGTTCATGATGTTGCCCTTCAAAATCTTCCTGTCAAATTTGTTATGGATCGCGCAGGCTTGGTTGGCGCCGATGGTGCGACCCATGCAGGATCTTTCGATATAGCTTATTTGGGATGTTTACCTAACATGGTTCTCATGGCACCCAGCGATGGAGAAGAGCTACGAAGCATGCTCTCAACGCTCGTCTCCTATAATGATAGTCCTTCAGCCTTGAGATTTCCACGAGGAGATATCCATGGCGCGCTTAATATGGATAGAATCGTGCAACCTATTCCTATTGGGAAAGCGCGCATTATTCAAGAAGGCACCGATATAGCGCTTATCAGCTATGGCACACGCCTTTATGACTGCCAAGCAGCAAGCTTATATCTTAAGGAACAATTCGGCCTTTCCATTACGATTATTGATGCGCGCTTTGCAAAACCATTAGACGAAGATTTGTTGGTGCATATTGCGCGTGAACATTCTGTTGTTTTAACGATTGAAGAAGGTGCTGTCGGTGGATTCGGCTCCATGGTTTCACACCTTTTTTCCAATCGTGGACTGTTTGATAAAGGGTTGATCTTCCGCTCACTCACTCTCCCAGATCGCTTTCAAGACCACGATACCCAAGCTAAGCAGCTTGAGGATGCAGGACTTTCACCAACTCACGTTACTAAAGAAATTCTAAGATTTGCAAAACCTTATCTCATTGAAGATAAAAAATTTGCATCATAAATTAATTTGAAAAATTTTATTGCCGTATGAATAAAGGACTCTAATGCAAACTTATATCCATATCCAAGGCGCACGCGAACATAACCTTAAAAATATTCATGTGGATATTCCACGCGACAAGCTTGTGGTTATAACCGGCTTAAGTGGATCCGGGAAATCTTCTTTAGCTTTTGATACACTCTATGCTGAAGGGCAGAGGCGCTATGTAGAAAGCTTGTCAGCTTATGCCAGGCAGTTTCTTGAGTTGATGCCCAAGCCTGATGTCGACTTGATTGAAGGCCTTTCACCAGCCATTGCCATAGAGCAAAAAACCACCTCCAAAAACCCGCGTTCAACTGTAGGAACCGTCACTGAAATTTATGACTATTTGCGGTTACTTTTTGCCAGAGTAGGCATTCCTCATTCACCAGCTACAGGGCTTCCTATCCAAAGCCAAACCATTTCAGAAATGGTGGATCAACTCATGGCATTCCCGGAGGGGACTAAAGTTATTCTCCTATCGCCCATTGTTCGTGGCCGCAAAGGAGAATATCGCAAAGAGCTTTTAGATTTGAAAAAGCGTGGGTTTCAAAGAGTGCAAATCGATGGCACCATGCATGATCTAGACAACGTCCCGGTACTCAATAAAAATATTAAACATGATATCGATGTGGTTGTGGATCGTTTAGTGATCAAGCCTGACATCGCCAACAGAGTTGCTGACACACTCGAAACAGCCCTTCGACTATCTGATGGTCTGGCATATGCTCAGTTGATTGACCTTGATAAAAAATTAACACTATCAAGCCGTTATGCTTGCCCAGAATCAGGATTCAGCCTTGACGAAATTGAACCTAGGCTCTTTTCATTTAACAATCCTTATGGCGCATGCTCAACATGTGACGGGTTAGGCATTCAAACAATTTTTGCGCCTGAATTGGTTATCCCAAATCCAAAGCTTTCTTTAGCTGAGGGCGCTATTGCACCTTGGGCAGTAGCATCCGATGCTTCTTCCTACTTTTATCAACAACTGCTTGAATCCATCGCAAAATATTACCAGTTTTCTCTACGCACACCTTTTGAGGATCTACCATCTAACCTTCAAAACATAATCCTATATGGATCTCAAAACCTTTCCTTATCTACTGAAAAAAGCTCAAAAAAAGGAAATGACAAGAAGGCCTTTGAAGGAGTTATCCCAGGCCTCGAGCGTCGCCTTAAAAAAGCGGACAACTACTGGACACGCGAAGAATTACGCCCTTTTCAGACAAGCCAAATTTGTCAAAGCTGCCATGGGCAACGATTAAAACCTGAGGCACTCACAGTTAAAATTCAAGGGATGAACATCAGCCAAGTGACTCACATGAGCATTGAAGAATGTGCAGCGTGGTTTACATCATTGGACACTTCTTTTACACCTAAACAACACGAGATTGCTGCCCGTATCTTGAAAGAAATCAAAGACCGTTTGGGCTTTCTGATTAGTGTAGGTTTGAACTATTTGACACTATCACGAACAGCCGGAACCTTATCTGGCGGAGAAAGCCAGCGCATCCGATTAGCCTCCCAAATTGGTTCTGGCCTGACAGGTGTGCTCTATGTTCTTGACGAACCCTCCATTGGCCTTCATCAACGCGACAATGATCGCCTTTTAGCGACTCTCAAACATTTGCGTGACCTTGGAAACACAGTATTAGTTGTTGAGCACGATGAAGACACCATCTTAGCCGCAGACTTCTTGATCGACATGGGGCCGGGAGCTGGCTCCCACGGCGGGTATATCGTCAGCTTAGGGCATCCAAACGATGTCATGAAAGATCCACAAAGTTTAACAGGGCAATATTTGACTCACGCCAGATCGATACTTGTACCTACTCTGCGCAGGACATGGGATCCCAAAAAAGTTATCCAGATCAAAGGCGCTGTGGAAAACAATCTACAAAATATCTCTGTCGATTTTCCCTTAAGTGTTTTCACATGCGTGACAGGAGTTTCGGGAAGCGGAAAATCATCCTTGGTTATCGAAACGCTCTATAAAGGTGCTGCTGCAGCAATAAATCGCTCTCGAGAGTCGGTCGGTGCACATGACTCCATAACAGGGTTAGAGCACATCGATAAAGTTATCGATATCGACCAATCCCCTATTGGCCGCACACCTCGCTCAAACCCCGCCACTTATACGGGTGCTTTCACACCCATTCGTGAATGGTTTGCGGGATTACCTGAAGCCAAAGCCAGGGGATATGGCCCAGGGCGATTTTCATTCAACGTTAAAGGTGGTCGCTGCGAAGCGTGCCAAGGAGATGGTGTCATCAAAATTGAGATGCATTTTTTACCTGATGTTTATGTCGAATGTGATCAGTGCCGTGGAAAAAGATACAATCGCGAGACTCTCGAGATCAAATTTCAGGACAAATCCATTGCAGATATCCTTGATATGACCATTGAGGAGGCAGTCCAGTTTTTTGAAAACATGCCTCCGATCCGAGATAAACTAAAGGCTCTGATGGAAGTAGGGTTAAGCTATATTAAGGTTGGACAACAAGCAACTACCCTTTCTGGTGGTGAAGCTCAAAGGGTTAAACTAGCCAAAGAACTTGCTCGCAAATCTACAGGGAAGACACTGTATATCTTGGATGAGCCTACAACGGGCTTGCATTTTGAGGATGTACGAAAATTATTAGAGGTGCTTCACGCGATTGTAAATCAAGGAAACACTGTTATCATTATTGAACATAATCTTGAAGTCATTAAGACATCAGATTGGGTCATTGATGTTGGTCCAGAAGGTGGAACGGGTGGCGGACAAATTATTGCCCAAGGCACGCCTGAGGACGTTGCTACTATTACCCAAAGCTACACGGGGCAATATCTAGCGCTTCTTCTTAAAAAAACCAAAACTAATGCTAAAGCCGCCTCTTAAACAAAAAGCTTAAAATTAGCTTAGGCTCTTGTCCTCGCTTGGTTGTAAGATTACTATAAAGGCCTAACAATCAGGGATTGGCTTATGCTTCCAACAATCACATGTGGGTTATCCTGTCTTCTTAGTATATTTGGGATATACCTTAACTTTCTTCCCCTAGTGATTGTTGGTATATTAGCTGCCATTGTAGGGGGAGGTTTGTTTTATTTACATTCCTCCAAAAGCAAAAGCGAGCTATCTACCTATGCTGAGGCCTTAAGCAAAACAACCGACTTTTATGTTCTGCTAGATCATTCTTTTAATCCAAAGGAACACAAGTTACCTGCAGAGCTTGATACCTTCCCAAAACTCCTTGCTCTAATCCAAGAAAAATATCCAAATTTTTCCAAAGATACACTCTCCCTTTTTTCATCTTCCATTGAGCTGGAAGTAGGCACTCATTATTTTTTACTGAACATTAAGACATTAAATTCAAATGATTATTTATGGATTATTCAGGAAATCTACCTCCCTAAAGATGCACTCATGAGAAAATATGATCTCATGAATGAGGTCATCGAAGGATCGCCAATTGGTATTTTGTCCACCTATCCTAATGGTAAGATCTTTGCTCACAATCAGATGTTCCTGGATCAAATTAATAAGGTCTTGTTTACCAACAAGCTTGCCCTTTTTGAGCATAACTTGAAGGATCATGATTTTATGGGTCTGATTAACGCAGCTAACTCAACAGAATCTTTGAGCAAACTTAACCAATTTCTTATTGGGGATCAGGTGCGCGGCCCTGTTGAAGTTTACTTCCTAAACGACGACAAGGTAGCGTTTAATATTTATCTAAGCTCCATTTCACACACAGAAAAACTCTCAACATTTTATGTGGTTGATATCAGTGAGCATAAGCAGCTTTCGCAACAGCTTTCGCAATCTCAAAAAATGCAGGCAATTGGCCAGCTCGCAGGCGGTATCGCTCACGATTTTAACAATCTTCTCACAGCCATGATTGGGTATTGTGACCTTCTTTTGTTGAGGCATTCACCGATTGATTTGTCATTTAATGACATTATGCAAATCAAACAAAATGCTAATCGGGCTGCTATTTTGGTTAGACAGCTATTGGCTTTTTCCAGACAGCAAACCTTGCAGCCAAAAGTGATCGATGTAACAGAAACTTTAGCCGAGCTGAGCATTTTGCTTCAAAGACTTATTGGCCCCACAATTGTTCTTCAAGTGGTTCATGCCCGAGATCTTTGGCTCGTTAAAGTTGACCAAGGGCAGCTGGAACAAGTGATTATGAACCTTGCTGTTAATGCACGAGATGCCATGGTTGATGGGGGGAACCTCATAATCTCAACTGGCAATTTTGTTGTCCAAACTGCCGTCCAAGTTGGCCATGAAACCATACCCCCAGGTGAATATATTTATATTAAAGTTGAAGATTCTGGTGTCGGTATTCCACCTGAAAATCTGAATCGTATTTTTGATCCTTTTTTCTCAACAAAACCTATTGGTGCCGGAACAGGCCTAGGCCTATCCACTGTTTATGGTATCGTTAAACAAACAGGTGGTTTTGTCACTGTTGAAAGTAAAGTTGGAAAAGGGACTATTTTCTCTATTTATTTGCCCAAAAACAACACTGTAGATAACCAAACCGAAGGTATCTCAACTGAGCCGTCACAAATTGCTGACCTGACAGGCACGGCCACTATCCTGCTTGTTGAAGACGAAGATGCCGTCCGGCTTTTCTCAGCGCGTGCCTTGCGTGAAAAAGGATATAATGTTCTTGACGCCAGCAATGGGAATGACGCCCTCAAGATCATTGAAGAATACGGCAAACCAGTTGACTTAGTTGTCACTGATGTTGTCATGGCACCTATGGATGGGCCAACTTTAGCCCGACGCATTTCAGAAAAACTACACAACGTTAAAATCATATTTATTTCAGGATACACCGAAGACTCATTCCGCAATCAGCTGAAAGAAAATACTCAAGTTCACTTTTTACCAAAGCCATTTTCTCTCAAAGATTTGGCCAGAAAAGTTAAACAAGTGTTAAACTCATAAACAGGAGGCTCTTTTTGGTTCGCTTTTTTGTTGATAACTCTCATGACCCATCTATCCCGCTTCATGCTTATCCGTCGAGCGACATTCAGAAAATATGTTCTGATCTACCTTGGATCCATGTGGATACTATGGCTTGGAATTTAAAATCCACACCAGGCAAACCTGAGGGTGGCAAAGCTAGCAGCCTCATCAGCCTGCTTGATTTTATTACGACAAAATTTGCTGGTTAAGCTTGATTAAATGTTGAAAGCAAAAACCCGAGGCCAAGTCCAACCTCGGGTCTTCTGCGGTATATAGTTTGATGATTATGGCCTTTTAACAGGTTTTGGTCTTCATCAAGATCCTTGTACCACCCATCAAACGGTACATGCCAGCGAGTGTTAATTTGACTGACCCCGGCATCTAAAAATACTCGAATATTAAATATTTAAATTACAATTTTGGCTTAAAAGTAAGAATAAATAAGGAAAAGCCGGCTTATATCTTCTTGTTAAGTATTCTTGGAGCTATTGACGTTAGAGTTTTGATGGAATAGCCTAAGCTAGAGCGGTGCATGGGGAAGGAAAATTACAAATGGTTTGTAAATTTATTAAAATAACATCAGATAGGTTTTCGCCTTGGTAGGGTTTTTTAATAGAGTTTAGCTTTCAATCGTAAATCTATGTTTGCCTTTCGATTCGTTGCAATAATATCTTTTTAAATGTCTTAAGAAATTCCTGAACGCAAGAACTGAGGAAGAGGAACTTTTGTGCTGAGATATAAATCTCACTTTGAAAATTAAGCTGCTCTTCTAAGATTGGGTGCAATTCATAACCTAGGTCCCTAACCATTTCTTTAGCATACGAGCATATTCCCATCCCATGTTTAGCCATTTGGATGGCTGTCAAGGAATTGGTCGTTACAATATTAAACCGGGGATTAATTTTGTGTTTTTTGAGTTGTTTTTCAAACCAATCTGCCCCATACAAAGCGCTACCAGCTTGCCTAACAGTAATAAATTTTTGATTTTCAAGCTCCTTTAAAGATTGCGGGCTTCCAGCTTTGCCCAAATAGGATTGATGCGCATAAAGGAGGTTAACCATTGTGCAAACATGCTGAGATTCAAAGCTTAGATGTTCCGGCTTAAACGGGGAAATCAGGACATCAATATGATCCGTTCGGATCTCCGGCATTTCTGTAAATGAGACAAGCGTAATAGCAGTATTTGGGTAAGTTTTTTGAAATTCGGATATTACGGTTGGTAAATAATGTACTCCCAATGGGATAGTTGTATAGACACGTAACTGTTGTAGGGGACGTTCATAATTTAAAGAAAGTATCTTAAGGTGAGCTTCGCTTAACTCATCAAACAGTCTGCCAGTAACTTCATAAAGCACTTCTCCTTCCTGAGTGAGGTGATAGCCGGCATTGAGTCGATGAAATAGCAGGACTCCAAGCTCACTTTCAACGCCAGCTATGTGATAACTAATGGTGCTTTCAGCAATCCCCAAATAATTGGCGGCACGCTTGCGACTGTTGAAATGAGCGCAAGCGTAAAATGAGCGTAAAAACTCAATGTTGATTTTCTGCAGTGGGCTGCCCAAAAAGCCTGACATCTTTAGCCTCCCGTCAGTTTACACTACGGATAAAAAGGTTAAGAATTAATGTAACCTGGCCTATGCTAACAGAGCTTCATCCCGTTGGGTACTTTTGAATCGGTAGTGGCTAAGCAAACACGATTTTCCTGATCATAAAAACCAACCAACAAGAACTGTGACTCAAACCCAGCGATCTTTTTCACCCCAAGATTGATGCACCCCATAACTTGACGTCCAATCAAGCTTTCCGGTGTGTAGTGCTCCGTGATTTGAGCTGAAGTTTGCAAGGTACCAAACTGTCCAAAATCCACCCAGACTTTATAGGCCGATTTACGGGCTTCTGGGAAAGTTTCCGCTCGAACAATAGTGCCAGATCTTAATTCAACTTTTGTAAAATCATCATAAGTGATTATTTCCAACTTAAGCACTCCTTTGTTTTTTCTCTTTCAAGAAAAGAGATAAAACGGCAGTGAACAATACAACACCGATCACTAATGATAAGGATTGCCTATATTCATCTGCTGTATAAAAACGTAAGCCATCATCTGTGCATTGGCCACACCAAATATGATCCAACATCTTCCCCACTTGCTGCTGAACAAAAGCCCCCCCCAATGTCACAATTGCATTGATATAACCTGTGACGGTACCCGTGATTTTGCGAGGAACAATTTCGGTCGCCAAAGCAAAGCAGAGCATTTCAGCACCAGAGCAGAAACCCACGACAAAGAGCAAAATACATGATACCCAAAACGGAAGATTTGTCACATGCAAAAAGGCCGTTAAGCTTAATACAAGTATGAAGCTTAAAATAACGATCATAGTTTTGCGTTTATGAGTTTTGTCACTCCACCAAGACACGACCAAAGCACCGAAGCATAACCCTACATAGATCAATGATGTAGCTTGAGCTGCTGTGGTTTTAGCTATATGATATGTCTGCATAAGGTAAGCGACACCCCAAAGATCTGCCAAAACAGAAATGACCATGTATACACCCAATGCCACAACACCCGTAATGAAAACTTGAACATTACCTAAAGCAGCTTTGATTTGAGAGAAAATCTCACTCACTTTCAAATTTTGTTCACGAGTAATTGTTTTTGGTGTCGCTCTCAAAAACATGAGATTGATAACTAAAATAATCGCCCCAACTATAGCCAGGAAAAACAAACTCTCTCGCCATCCAACGGCATGATTAAGAGCAGCCAATGGTGCCCCCCCATTCAAAGCGCCAACGGTACCTGCAGTCATAGTTAAGCCGAAAACAAAAGCCCGCCTACCTGCAGGGAACCAATCCGTGCCAATTTTGTTAACGCTTAAGAAAGCCGCGGCTGATCCGCAACCAATAAAGATACGCCCGATGGATGCAAACAGCAGATCCTCAGCGCACGCAAAGCACGTTAGCCCAATAATGCATGAACAAAGGGAAACTAATATGACCTTCTTGGCCCCAAAAGTATCCGTCAAAATACCGGCTGGAACCTGCATGATGGCATAGCTATACATCGCCAAAGCCGAAAGAGATGCAAAACCATGGGCACTAACATTGAAAGCCATCATGATATCTTCCATCATGATGCTTGGTGAAACACGAATTGTATATTGATAAAGGTAGTAAAGAACAGCACATCCCCACATCAGGTAGTGCATGTAATGATGACGATTTTTCATTGAATAAACCCCTAGCTAGAAATAACAAATACACAAGCAGCCGTCGCGGCCCCAAACTAACTAGGTCGATGATAATTCTTTAAAAAAATCAACAAGTTTAATGTTTTCATCATACGCTAATGATGATTAATCCGTATTATACTGTCAAGCTCATTTTCTGTCTTGATTTTAATATCAGGACCTGATTTGTCTTATAGGTGGAGAGTGGGGCTATTGACACCATCTTAACCTATATAGGTTGATGGCATTAGCTTTAAGTTGATCGATCTAGACAGGGAGCTTATTAAGGCAATGAATTCCGTTGCTCAAAGCAGCCTAAGTCCAAGCTTAATTGAAGTTGAGGATTACCTTATCTCTCAATGCCTTGTGCGTGAAGACCAGCTGGATATTGCTCGCCAACATTGTCTATCCAAACACCTTTCTCTTGTTCGAACATTGACCAACCTGGGTTATGTTGATGAAGCCGACATTGCTAAAGTGCAAAGCATTGTATCGGGGTATCCACTTTTCGAAGAAGGTGCAACCCATTATCCTTTATACTTACTTGACAAAGTCCCTCTTGAAGCTTGGCAAAAGTATAAAGCCTTTCCAATTGACGTAACTGATGGACAGGTCATCGTTGCTTTATTGGATGTGTATGATTTTGATGGCATCGCTACGCTTCAATATTTTTTAGGTGCGCAAACATCTTTGGGGTTTGCTGTAGCCACAAGCTCACAAATCGAGAAATTACACTTTCTCCATTTTTACCAAGAAGGTCGTGTCCGAAAATTCTTATGCGAAAATCCGTCTGAACCCGCATCCAATTTACCATTAGCCACCCAGCTCATTGATCTACTTCTCGAAGAAGCGGTTGATCAAAACGCAAGTGATATCCATTTTATACCAGAAGACACTTGTGTCATCGTTCGTCTACGAACAGACGGTGTTTTACGGCAAGCTCATACCTTCCATAAAACGTATTGGCCACACCTTTGCAATCGATTAAAAGTTTTGGGGAACCTTGATATCAGTGAAACTCGAACATCCCAAGATGGGCGATTTCTCATTGAGCACCGAGGACATAAAATCGACTGCCGTTTATCATCTCATCCAACACTATCCGGCGAGAGCCTTGTCATTCGCTTTTTATCACAAGGAAAAGAGGGGCCTCAATTGGAGCAACTTTCTCTTCCACAAGAGCAAATTGCTCTGTTGAAAGAATTAGCGTTAGCGCCTGAGGGCTTAATCATTATCGCTGGCCCTACTGGTTCTGGCAAAACAACCACCCTTTATGCTTTGTTGAATTTTCTCAATAAACCAGATGTAAATATTATGACGCTAGAGGATCCTGTAGAGTACAGACTGGCGCATATTCGACAAACACAAATTTCCGATGGTTTTAATTTCGCAGCAGGCATCAGATCTATCTTAAGACAGGATCCAGACATCTTGCTCTTGGGAGAGATTCGTGATCCTGAAACAGCACAAATGGCTCTACATGCTGCGCTGACAGGCCATAAAATTTTGACCACAGTTCATACCATGGATGTTCCGCGAACCATCTTTAGGTTGCAAGAATTAGGCCTCCAACGAGAACCCATTTGCTATGCTACACTTGCAATTATCTCCCAAAGACTCTTACGCAGACTATGTCCTTCTTGCAAAAAAGAAACTCAAGATGCATTCTTTAAAGAACCTGTTTATGAAAAAAGTGGATGCCAGGCCTGCAATCATACAGGGTATAAAGGAAGGTTTCCGATTGCCGAAATAGTTATTATGACACCTCAATTGCGAGAGGCATTTTTATCCATTGGGCAACAACAAGACTTATCTTCTCTCTTAGCGAATTTTGGCGCATCAACTTCCTTGTGGGAGCAAGGTATCAGCTATGTCAAAAAGGGACATACATCTATGGCCGAATTAAAACGAGTGCTCGGCCAACAATGGGGTACGCCATGACCATTTACATTTATCGGACTATGCGCTCACCTCAGTCTATTACGACCCTCATGCTTGAAGCTAAAAACAAACGACACCTGCTTTCAAAAATTCCTCATTCTAAGCTGTCATTATTATCCATTAAGCCGCTGCTCAAATCTTGGAATGCACATGACAAAGTTGAATTCTGGCGCAGCTTAAGTGTTTTGCTAAGCGCTGAGATCAAAATACACGAGTGCTTAAAAATAGCATCTGAATCATTTTCAAAACCCTCTTTAAAAATTTTTGGGCGCACACTTTGTGAGCTGCTTCAAAGTGGGCATAGCTTGTCTGATTGTTGCAGGCAGTTTCCAAGTTTTTTTAGTCATATAGATACGGCTCTTATTGATGTCGCAGAAAAAACTGGTTCCCTACCTACTATTGTCGATGATCTTTTTAAAATGGCTTTAATAAAGCAAAAAATGCGAGAACATTTTTTAAGTGCCTGTATTTATCCGAGCGTCCTGTTGGCCATCGTGATTGGAGTTTTTATTTTTTTTGGCAACCTCATATCTGGCAGCGAGCTTTCACAAGCATCACGTTTCGCTGACCAAAATTCATTTGAACCAAACTTTTTAACAGTGTGGTTATCTAGCCTTTCTGGATTTACTCTCATTTTTTTCACCTTGGCAAAATCAACAAAAATCCAATCATACCTGACGCAGGTACTCATTAATATGAAGCTTTTTCCAAGTAGTTTATCTATCTTGTGCTACCAACACTGGCTTTATGGCTTATCGCTTTTATTGACTCACAATATAGCCTTAGTGGAAAGTTTAAAGCTTTCCTCAATGCTTTTAAAGCGCCAAAAATCCTTGAGTATTTATGAGAATGTTCTAGGCGGTCAATCTCTTTCAACGGCCATTGAGCAGTGTTTTCCAGATTTCCCAATGTTATTTCTAGGGCAAGTTCGTATTGCTGAACAATCAGGTAAACTAGCTGCCGCTTTTCGTGCTATGGCAATGCAAGCACACGATTATTCCGTCATGATCCAAGGTCGCCTTAAAGAGTGGGTACAACCTGTAGGCATTCTCATCGTTGGAAGTTTATTGTGTGCCCTTATCTTAGACGTTATTGCCCCTCTTTATAATTTGATTTTGGAGCTGGCATGAAAATTTCCATAATACTTCTAGATCATATAATTCTATGGGGTCGAGAGAATGAATCTATTCAGAACTTTACTCCGGTTAGCTTAAGCAATGGCATTCAAGAGGCACTCCAAACACTTGCCCATGAGATTAAGCAATATAAGAAAGTTAAACTTTATATTTTTCTCCATTTAAGCAACACACAATATGAACGTGTTGAATCTCTCGATGGCTTGTCATTCTTTGAAAAATTAGCTTTTAAAAAGAACCAGAAACAACGCCTTTCATCACATTGTATTGCTTATGGGTCTGTATCAACAAAGGATAAGGCAACAATCTATATTCGCCAACAGCACTCTGAAATGCTTGAAGAATTTTTTGAAGCATGCGCTAAACTACAATATCCTATTATTGGGTTATATTCCTTCACATTTGCTTTATGCCAACACGCAGGCAATCTGCTCAACCGCAAAGTAAAAACGCATACAACCTCTCCATGGGTGGTAGCGTATTTTCAAATTCCCCATATGCCAGACTTTCTCATCGTCATCCATAAAGAAAGTCCTACGCTGATCCGTATTTTGCATGATTCAAGCAAAAGCGATCAAGAAATTGTTAAGATTTTCAAACATGTGCAAGGCCAAAGTATGGAAAAACCTACCTTTGCTTGTTTTGGGGATCATATGCACTTGGGTGATTCACTACCTTGGGGACAGTTCATTTCGGACAATAAAATTACAAATGTCTTTGAACTCTCCGGCCCTGCTATACCGTTATGCTCCCCCCTTAATAGAAAATGCTTCATTTGGAAAACCTCCTTGCGGCTTAAAACTGCCTCTCTTATCATTGCCCTAAGCATGATTTTTTTAACAGGCATTGCTTCTTGGTATGAGCACCATTTGGATCAAAAAATTATAGCATGGGAGAGTCAAAAAGCGAGCACACACGAAATTCTATTGCCACAGGGATTCAATACACAAAAAGCAATTATGCAGTTATCTGATCTAACTTATAAGTATCATCCACTGGATATCTGGAAACGCTTAAATGCATGTATACAAATTTTACCACCGCTCATGCAGTTTGATTATCATCAGCAACAAGATACAGAAACCATTCGCCTAACATTTAAAGCTAATATGGCTGCTGAAGATATACTCGCAACTCTTAGTGACACCTTGGGAACAAAGGATATTGTCATTACGGCGAAACCAAAATTTATGGATCACACACAAGCTTACATGGTCACAAACCATCAAGACGAAACAGATGCCTCTTTAACCCTTGAAGTAAATTTTCATTATAAACATGACCAATAAGTTCTTTAGACATTTTCACGGCGATTTGTTTTTATGGGTCTTTCTATCCTTAATTATCAGTTTTGGTGGCGGCTACTTATGTGCGCACAAAGCTTTTCTTATCATCGAAAAAAAGCGTAGCCTAGATCGAGATAAAGCTATTTATCTTCACAAAACCGCTCTTGAGTCACAGGATCAACAATGGCTAACAAGGCTTTCTCGAGAGAATGATCTTTTCGAAAAAATGAAATCTCACCCTTACATCAATCCTTGCGATCGAGCGATAGCTCGGGACATTATTTTTAACTCATCCCCACAATTCGTAACACCAGAACAAATAACTTTCGAACCTGAAACCACTCTGATGACAGAGCATGAATATACATTTTGCAGTCAGCTAATTCGTATCTCATTCACAGCTTCAAATGACGTTCCTATTTTTGTATGGATTGCAGCCCTTGAGGAGCAAATGCCCGGCCTTCTTAAAATTGAGAAGCTATCCATTAGTCGCCCCTTATTAACAACAAAAAACTTGAAAGGAGAGTTAGTCTGTCAATGGTCCTTCTTAAGAATCTCATTATAGTAACTTTTATAGCATTTACTATTAGAGACGCTCTTTCAAGTTCACCCGATTCAATACAAATCCCCTCACTGTTTTTTCATGACCATATTACCACCACCGCAGCTATTGATACTTCTTTCAAGAAGTCAGAAGGTATTCAACTTGATGGCATCATTTGGCAAAATTCAGATAAATGGACTATTTGGATTAATGGGGAGAAAATAACAAACCAACAACATCACCCCTTATATGACATAATGCTTGTTACCGAACATATGGTTCAAATACGTTTATCAAATGGCGAAGTCATTTCTTTAAAGCCTGGGCATAAAAATTAAGGGGGCTTGTCTGCCCCCTTGCCTTAAGCCCCATCAAAATCTTAGTGTTTTCTAACTGGTTTTTTAGCTGGCTTTCTAACTGGTTTCTTAGCTGGCTTTTTAGCTGGTTTCTTAGCAGCTTTCTTTGGCTTAGCTTTAGCCTTTGCTTTAGCTTTTGCTGGTTTCTTACCGCCTTTGGCTTTCTTGTCAGCTTTCTTTGGCTTAGCTTTAGCTTTTGCTGGTTTCTTAGCGCCTTTGGCCTTCTTATCAGCCTTCTTTGGCTTAGCTTTAGCCTTTGCTTAGCTTTTGCTGGTTTCTTAGCGCCTTTGGCCTTCTTATCAGCCTTCTTTGGCTTAGCTTTAGCCTTTGCTTTAGCTTTTGCTTTTGCTGGTTTCTTAGCGCCTTTAGCCTTCTTATCAGCCTTCTTTGGCTTAGCTTTAGCCTTTGCTTTAGCTTTAGCTTTTGCTGGTTTCTTAGCGCCTTTAGCCTTCTTATCAGCCTTCTTTGGCTTAGCTTTAGCCTTTGCTTTAGCTTTTGCAGGTTTCTTGCCGCCTTTACCCTTCTTCTTATCAGCCTTGTCTTTAGCCTTCTTCTTGTCCTTGCCGCCTTTACCCTTCTTATCAGCCTTACCCGCACTTATTTTGTCTTGAACCGCAGCAGCAAGATCACCTGCAGGAGATTCAGCAAGATTGTCTTTTAATGCATTAGCTTTATCTTGCACATCTTCAGCATTTCTTACTACATCTGCAACTTCATGAAGTTCTCCGGCTAAACTATCTGCTCCAACTGCGCTCAATACATCATCAACTTGGCTTTCTGTTGCATCAATTGCATCCTGTGAAGATGGAGTAGCTGCATCACTATCACCATCCGCATCCGCATCAGCTTTAGGCTCATCACCATCCGCATCCGCATCAGCTTTAGACTCATCACCATCCGCATCCGCATCAGCTTTAGGCTCATCACTGTCTGCATCCGCATCAGCTTTAGGCTCATCACTATCACCATCCGCATCCGCATCAGCTTTAGGCTCATCACTGTCCGCATCCGCATCGTCTTCATCTTTAGCTGTAAGCGTGTCGAGAGCTGCATCATCGTCATCTGAGTCAGCATTAACCGTAGTTTCATCATCCTCCTGCGCGTAAGCAGCTTGAGGTTGGGCCAGCGATATACCAGCAATCGACACCATTATAAATAATAGCGAATTTCTCAGCATTTCTTGCAAACCTTTACACGCAGTCATAGGCCACTCCCCTTAATTTAATCATTTGAATTAAATGTAACCAAAAATGGTTTAAGATTTGTGAATTTATGCCTAAAAAACAGTAAATGGGCTTATTATTCTAAGGTTTTTCAAAAAAATTTATCAAAAACTTATTTTTTGCAAGCTTTACTTACTGCTAAAATTTTATCTTTGATTGATGAATTTAACTGCCCTGCATTGACTGATTGAGCTTCAGATTCACTTATGACTTTCTCTATTTGCTCTATGGCACAGGCACATGCTGCCGCAGAACTTTTTTTCACACAACCTTGTGTGAATTTTTCTTTAAAGACGTTTGAAAGCTTAGAAGCATCTTTTTCTTTAGAACAACCAGCCAGCATCAGGCCGATAGCTAAAGTCATTGTATAAAACATTTTTGTATGAGTCATGTCCATCTTCCTTTTGTGATTTTATGGCCATTATTATAACAAAATTATAAACAAAATGTAAATGGGGTTTATATTTTTAAACGATTGGCGACTCACCCACTTAAATTTATTTGAAAGAAAAAGCGCGCCCAAATTTCAGGCGCGCTAACACTTAAATAAAGCCTTAATTCAGTTTATAAATCTTTTAAGGATTAATTTCTTCCTTTATGAACATGATCGCCATCGTGTTCATGATCTTCATGTTGAACCTCATCGCCATCATGGTGATCTTCTTCACCATCATGATGCTCTGCTTCGCCATCATGATGTTCTTCATGATTAACAGCCGAAGAATCAGCTCCAGGAACAGCCTTAGCAGCTTCCGTATTTGCCATTGCGTGCTGCCCATAGGCCAACGCTACCAATAAACTCAGTACAAATGTAATTTTCTTCATTTTATTCCCTGCATCAATTAACTTAAATTGCTTGAGGGGATTCCCTCATCGGCCAGATTAAAACACCATTTTTCTCATTTGGCCAGCGAAATTAGCATGAGAATTTTTCTCACATCTTAAGCGAAGCCATCACATATGTTGGACCATAAGAATGTGAAGCCAAAAGGTCCTTAAGTGATGCAAGTTCAGGTAACACTCCCCAAGGTGACGCTAGTTCCTCAAGGTGAATGCCGCCAGTAATAAAGATTGTATCGATCCCTTGATTATACGCACCTTGGATGTCAGTGTATAAAGAATCACCAATAGCAACACACTTGCTTTTAGGATGTTTGCATAAATTCTTGAAAACATGATCATAAACACTGCCATGCGGCTTGCCAAAATAGATCACATGCCCACCCATTTGGTTATATCGTTCAGCCAATGAACCGGCACACAAAGCCAGGCCCCCTTGATACCTTACAACTCGATCTGAATTGGCACAAACGAGTGGCAACTTATGGAAAAGAGCCTGCTCAAATATCTCGTCCAAATCATAAACTTGCTGATCCCAGGTCAACGTATCTGAGCAAAGCAAAAACTGAGCTGCCTTAAGATCAGGCGTTTTGATAGCCCCAATGCCTTCATAAAGTGAAACGTCTTTTTCCGTCCCAATATGATAGAACTCTTTAAAACCGTTCTCTTTAACGAAGGATCTTAAAAAATGATGGGTTTGCTCTCCAGAAGTATGGATGCTTTCATACAAATCAGGCAAAATTCCCATATCTTCAAGCTTCTTGCGTGACACACAGATCCGGCGTGGTGCATTGGATAAAAAGATAACGGATTTCCCAGACTTCTTGAGAAAAGTCAGCGCTTCTATTACACCCGGATATGGAGTTTGCCCATCATGCGTCACACCCCATAGATCAATAAGATACTCATCATAACGATCACTAATTTGTGATAATCCGCTGATCAATTGGGGTTGGATAAGATCGTTCGTCATAATGCCGGGCCTTTATGGTGATTTCTCAGTGAGATTGCCACGGCTTTTCAAGCCAAGCAATGAGAAAATTGGGCGTCATGCCTGGGATGATGGCCCCCCGCTTTCGCGAAGGTGACAGCAGAAGAGGCGCAAAGATGGCAGGGAAAAGAGCGAAGGTGACAGCAGAAGAGGCGCAAAGATGGCAGGGAAACCAGGCACATTCCTTTGCCTTCCCGCACCTCCCTTCGTTATCGTGCACCACTTTGCCTTCCCGCACACCCCTCTTAGTCATTCCCGCACTTGATGCGGGAACCCAGTCCTTTGGTTGCAACATCCTGGATTGCCACACCTAGGTGCAACGAAGGCTCGCAATGGCAGGAGGCACTTGTTGCAAAATTGCATCAATCAACAAAAAACATATAACAAATCAATGAGTACACCTAGGCAGGCCTAGAAAAGGGTGTTAGCGTGACCACAAAATAGTTTTAAAAGGGCTAAACATATGTGTTTGCCTTAATAGTTTTTAAATGGGAGAAAAACTAAATGAATACAATGACAAAAAAATCTCTGCTCTTAGGCGTTTCGGCACTCGCCGTTGTTATGTCTGTCGCCATGAGCTCAAATATGGCTGTGGCTTCTGCAGTCAGCGTTGGCGCTGCAACGACAGCATCTACCGCTACTAATACTAATGATTATACCTTTAACGTGAACGATGGTGTTCTCACTACAGGCGACAGCAGCACCGCTATCAGCATGGATGGAGCCATCTCAATAGGTAGCGGCATTACAGGGTCAACCATTTCTGCTGGTGAAAATACTACGCTTAATACTAGTACGGGTGCAATTAACCTCGGAGCAACAGGTATTTTGTTAACAAACGCTAAAACCGTTACAGTCGCAACGAGTAAAACACTAACAGTTGGTACAGCAAAAATTGGCATAGGAACTTTGACTGTTACAGGTACGCTTGCAGCTCCAACAGTTCAATTTACAGGAGATGGAACTCTTACTATCTCTGCTACAACTGGTACTGCTACATCTTTGACGGCTATTAAAACAGATGCTACCAACACAGGTACTGTTGCTGTCAACCATGTCGCGGGTGTGAGCTCCTCTCTTGCATATGGTTCATCCGATAAAGTGCTAAAAAAGGTCACTTTTACTGAGGCGAGTGGAACCTTTGATATTGGTGCAGCTGTTTATGCTACCAATACTGCAATTGGCGCCAATACAACATTACAGCTAAGTAAGGGAGCTTCGATAAATGGCGCGTTAGATGGCTCTGGTTCTTTGGTTATTAACTCTGATCAGGTAACAGGTGGAGATGTTGGTGCTGCTACCGCCTTAACATTAGTTACAGTTAATGCAAGTGACACATACTCAGTTAACCATAACCTAAAATCTACAAACATCACCCTCAACTCAGGCTCAAGCCTCAAGTTTGGAACATCAGGCACGCCTACCGTGACAGTTACAGGTGCTATCGATGGTTCTGCTGCTAGCACAGGTGCTATTACCGTTGCCGCTGGCACAACAACCTTTAAGACTGCTGTGGGTAATACAAAAACTTTGGGTAGCTTCACAGTTGCAAACGGTGCAACAGCTGAGTTGGAGGCTGTACTTAAGGCTGATGCTGTTACTGTGGCAGGTACGTTGAAAACAAAAAGTGCCATAACAGCTCCAATTGATGGCGCTGGTACATATGTTGTAACTGGTACTCACACCACAGGCGGCACAATTGGTGCAACAACTGCGCTTGGTGAAATTAACGTAGGCAGTGCTTTTGTATTAACATTGGCGAAAGCGGCTAAGGCAAGCAAGTTTACACTTGCAGGCTCAGCTGCAGGCTTAACAATCGACGCTGGCGGAAGCTACTCAGGCCCTATTGATGGTTCTGTTGCTGGTAACGGTGTTGTTACAATCAACGACACCACAGTCAATTCCGGTGGTGCGATCGGTTCTACGTTCGCAATCGCAACGTTAAAAGTTAACGATACAATGACCTTTAACGCTAATCATGCTGTAAAGACAGGCATTACCGAGCTTAACGGTACTTCTGGTACATTAAATGTCAACGTCGCTGGCTCAGATCTTGGTTCAATCAAGGGTACGGTTGCTGATAATGGTATCTTGAACATTAACGCCAACACCACAATTGGAACTGCCTTCAATAACAAGATTGGTCAAATCAACATCTCTAACTCAACATTGACAGCAACGGCTGCCTTTAATGCGTCAACTGTTACTGTTAAAGATGGTGGTATATTGAAGCTGGCTGATGTTGACGTAACTGCTCCTAACGCAGCAACAGTTGTTAACAGCGGTGGTACTGTCGATGTTGGTGGCAAAACCCTTACAATCACAGCTGGTAGCTTGACGCTCGAGAAAGGTTCAACCTATAAGTTTAAGTTGACCGGTGCCGGTGGCGCATCAGGTTCTGCTACAACAAACACAGGTCATGTTGCTATCGCAACTGGTGCGGTTACAGTTCAATCTGGTGCAAACTTTGAGGTTGATGCTGGCGATCAGCTCATTGAAGATGGCAAGTACTATAAGGTTGCGTCAGGTGGCGCAGCTGCGACAGTTGTTGGGACACCAAAGAAAGAGTATGGTTTGGTAACATATGAATTCTTAGCTTCAACTTACGATGTTTTGGCAAAGACAACAGTTAGAACCATGGATCAAGTAGCTGGTATCACTGGCTCACGTTTGGTTGGCACAGCTGCTGCTGTTCAAGGCGCGATGACAAACGGTGCGATTGCGACTCAGCTTCGTGTGTTGCAGTCTTACACAGCTCCTCAAATTGAGGCTGCTTTGAAGACCTTCGATGGTGCGACAAACTTTGCTGCTGTTCAATCAGCCGCCAGCACAACTAGCAACGCGCATGGTGCGATTGATGCAAATGCAGGCAGCGCAGCGATTGCTGTTGCTGAGCTTGTTGGTGCTCCTGCACAAGGCCATGCTGTTGCTGCTGGTAACGTTGTTCCAGCCGCTGCTGCAGCCGGCTCACACGGCTTGGAAGCTTGGGGCCAACTCTTGGGTGCAACAGAAGATCAATCACGCCGTGAATCCTATGAAGGATACAAGGGTGATACCGTTGGCTTCACATTGGGTGTCACAGGACACATAATGGATGGCTTGAAGGCTGGTTTGGCATTCACTTACGCTGATTCAAAAATCAAAGAAAAGTTGAACGCCAGCAAAACAGACTCAAAGAGCTACTTGCTCAGCCTCTATGGTACCTACAGCCCAATGAACACATGGTTCGTTGATGGTATCTTCACAGGCGCTTCCAACAAGTACGAAGCTAAGCGTCTTGACCTTCTGGGCACATTGTATAACTCAGACTTTGGTGGCAATATGCTCTCCGCTAGCTTCAAGGGTGGTTACAATGTAAAAGTTGGTGATGGCATGGTCTTCAGCCCATTCGTAGCCGTAAAAGGTGGAACAACCAAGATCGATGCCTACACTGAATCAGGTGGCGCAGCGCCAATGGCCGTTAGCGAGAACAGCATCAACAGCATGCAAGCTGGCTTGGGTGCCCGTGTTGTTATGACAACAAAGGCAATGGAAGGCTGGAACTTGTCACCACAATTCAACGTTGCTTGGATGCATGAGTTCAACGATAAGGCTCGTACAGTCAACGCAACCTGGGTTGGTCAACCAATGCAAGTTAAGACTGCGAAGTTTGCTTCCGAGATCATCACCGGTGGTGTTGGCTTGAAGGCAGCTTCAGACACAGGCACTTCCGTATCTCTTGACTACAGCTTCACTGCAAAGAACAGCTTTGTCGGACACACCGGATTGCTCCGCGTCGGATACAACTTCTAAGCCTCAAAGCTTAAAAAAACAAAAAGGAGGCCCTGGTTTTTCAGGGCCTTTTTTGTATAATGAAAAACCTCCTTTTGTCTTCCCCGCACCCCTCTTTGTCTTACCGAACCCCCCCTTTGTCTTACCAGACACCTTCTTTTGTCTTTCCCACACTTGATGCGGGAACCCAGGCTTTTTATGGCCCCCCGCTTTCGCGAGGGTGACAAGAAAAACAGTGTCTTTCCCACACACCCCTCATTGTCATTCCCGCACCCCTCTTTGTCTTACCGCACCCCTCATTGTCATTCCCGCACCCCTCTTTGTCTTTCCCGCACTTGATGCGGGAACCCAGGCTTTTTATGGCCCCCCGCTTTCGCGAGGGTGACAGGAAAAAGAGCGAAAGTGACAAGAAAAAGAGCGAAGATTACAGTAGAAGAGGCGCAAAGATGACAGGGAAAAAACGAGGAGGACAGGGAAAAGAGCGAGAATGCACAACTTTCTCAGAACTTAAGCAACACTTCCCTCATACCTGACAGGGAAGAAGCGCTGGCATGACAAAAAGTCGAAAATGTGGATAGTTTTACCTAAAGCAACTTATTGGCAAAAATACAGGCGCTTTTATGATTTGCCCCACAATCTTCCAAAGGCGGCTGACTAAGTTGGCAAACATTCTTGCGATAGCGACAACGATCCAAGTATATGCACCCATTAGTACACACCACCTGTAACCCAACGTCAAAAGGCAACCGCCCCTTATTATTATGCACCACGGGATACATAGGAACGGGAACAGCCGCAATAAGATCTCGAGTATAAGGATGCTGGGGCGCAGAAAAAATCTTGTCGGTATCACCTTGCTCCAAAATCCGCCCTTTGTACATAACCGAAACAGAATGGGCCATCAATTTAACCACAGCCAAGTTGTGGGAAATAAACACCAAGGCCATCCCCATCTGCTGCTGTAACTCGAGCAGAAGCTTGAGGATTTGCGCTTGAACAGAAACATCCAGAGCGCTTACAGGCTCATCACACACTAAAATTTTTGGCTCCAAAATAATCGCCCTGGCAATAGCAATCCTCTGGCACTGCCCTCCAGAAAAAGTATGCGGATATCTTTGCAAATCCGCTGCGGTTAAACCAACTTTGTCGACAGCATCGCTAACTTTTTGATTTCTTTCAGATTCCTTGAGAAGATACCTATGCGTTAATAGGGGCTCTTCCAGTATTTCCCGAACATTCATCATAGGGTTTAAGCTGGCCAGTGGATCTTGAAAGACCATTTGCATTTGCGACTGAATATATTTTTTAAACAAAGGGCTAACATTATAAATATTTTCATTTTCAAAAAAAATACTGCCCCGCCTCGGCTTGAGAAGCCCCATAATCGAGCGGGCTAATGTTGTCTTCCCGGAGCCAGACTCTCCGACAATAGCCAATGTTTTCCCAGCTTCCACTCTTAAGGATGCATGCATCACCACATCATCAAGCTGAACTTTCTTAAACATACTCGGCGCGGAATCGTACCGCAGAAAAACTTCATTGGCCGAAAGAACACTCATGAAGCCCCCTGTGGATAAAGATGGCAAGCAGCCATAATATTTGGCGCGACAGAAATCATCGATGGCTCTTTTACTGTACAAACCGCCATCACATGTGGGCAACGGGGCGCAAATGGGCAGCCCTTGATTTCATGATCAAGGACAGGTGGCTGCCCAGGAATGGGAAATAAATCATCCTGATTCATATCAAACTTGGGAACAGAAGCCATCAGCGCTTGGCTGTAAGGGTGCTTTAAATTTGAGAAAAACTGGGAGGTAATCGATTGCTCAACAATCTGCCCAGCATACATCACTGTCACATAATCACAAAGCTGTGCCACCACCCCTAGGTCATGGGTGATTAACACAATGGATGTGGAATGAGATTTGTGGATATCTTGAATTAACTCTAAGATTTCCGCCTGAATAGATACATCAAGCGCGGTTGTTGGTTCATCAGCAATAATAAGCTTAGGCTCATTAACTATAGCCATAGCAACAATAATGCGTTGTTGTTGACCACCTGAAAGCTGATGTGGGTATTTCTTCATAACAGCACGTGGATCGTTCATTTTAACGCTTAGCAACAACTCTTCTGCTAAATGAACAGCTTGGGGCTTACTTAAGCTTTGGTGCGCCAAAATTGTCTCCAAAATTTGAGCGCCTACATTCATATAAGGATTCAAAGCGCTCATCGGATCTTGGAAAACAAAGCTGATATCCCTTCCCCGGATCTTATTCAACTCACTTTTGCTTAAAGATAGCAAATCTACCCCGTTAAACTCGGCTTTCCCAGACACTTGAGATGCTTGGCTTAGCCCAAACAGGCTCAAAAAGGTCTGTGTTTTCCCCGAACCAGATTCCCCAACCACTCCTGTGATTTTATTTTTGGGGATAAAAAGGTTAAGCCTCCTTACAGCCTGGATCTGACCGTTTGTCGTTCTAAAATGAACATTAAGGTCTTGTATGTTGAGTATTGATTCCACAACCATCCCTTACTTTAAATGCTGATCGAACAAAGCATCTCGAAGGCCCTCACCCAGAATATTGAGACAAATCACAATAATGCACAAAGTCCCTGCAGGAAATAACAATAGCCACGGAGCTTCCGTAAGCTGCTGGCTACCATCCGAGATCAGAACACCCAGGCTTGTCATCGGCTCCTGCACACCCAGCCCCAGAAAACTAAGGAAGCTTTCCAAGATGATGGTCTGAGGAATCGTCATAGTCATATAAACAATCACTGGCCCCAGTAGATTGGGAATAATATGCCGACGAATGATTGTGAATGGCGGCACGCCTATCGAACGAGCCGCCGTAATGTAGTCTTTCTGTTTAATAGTCAAAGCCTGGCCACGAACAATGCGCGCAATGGTTAGCCATTCCACAGCCCCCAACGCGAAAAATATCAAATATATGCTCTTGCCCATAAAAACCATGAGGAGGATAACAAAAAAAATAAATGGCATAGCATATAAGATATCGACAATACGCATCATGATACCATCTACCCGCCCGCCAAAATATCCTGCTATAGCCCCATATGACACACCAATAAACACACTCACAGCCGAGGCAAAGATACCAATCAGAATTGATATGCGCGCACCCATTAGCACTCGCAAAAACAAATCTCTCCCATTATTGTCTGTCCCAAAGAAATGCCCTTTTTCAAAAGAAGGCCCAATGGTAATCGCATCCCAAAACACATCATCAAAGTGATAGGCACTGATGGTGACGCCAAAAAAAGCAATGAAAACCAAAAGCCCCAAAACAACGATACTGATCATAACGGATGGTTTTTTGATAAACCTCCTGAGCGAAAGCTGCCAAAGCGAAACCGAGGCTGAAGCCGACGTGGGCGCAGACAAAGGAATATCTTTCATCCACCGCCTCTTCTTTCATAATCAACCCTCGGATTAAGCCCGCTATAGATAAGATCCATCAAAAGATTGCTCAAAATGATAAGAACACCAAAAAATATTACCATCCCCAAAACCAGCGTATAGTCCCGATTTAACCCGCCTTGAATAAAATAACGACCAATGCCGGGTATACTGAATATTTGCTCGATCACAATCGAACCGGATAAAATTGATGCTGTTGCTGGTCCTAAATAAGAAACGACAGGCAACATAGTCGGCCGAATAGCATGCACCCATATAATGCGCGCTGCTTTGAGCCCACGCGCTTTTGCAAAAAGTATATACCTCGATTGCAAGACCTCTAACATAGCACCACGCACCAAACGCGTAATGTAAGCAATTTGGGGAATAGCTAGAGAAATTATAGGTAAAAAGTATTGTTTAGGCGTATCACCCCATCCTCCCACTGGCAGCCATTTAAGAACAACAGCAAACAACAAAGACAATGCAGGCGCTATGACAAATGAAGGCATGGCTAGAAAAAGCATCGTCATCCCCATGACAATGTTGTCAAATAACCTAGACTTATAAATAGCCGCCATAGCACCCAAACTTATGCCCAGAATTAGAGCAACAAGAACAGCCAGCCCCCCTATCCTCAACGAAACAGGCGCTCCCTTTTTAATAAGCTGAGAAACGCTGTAGTCATGATACTTAAAGGAGGGCCCCAAGTCCCCTCGAATGACGCCACCAAGATAATTAAGATATTGAACATATAAAGGTTTATCGAGATGATAAGCAGCCTTAAGGTTTGCTTCAATCTCAGGGGGAACATTTCGATCTTGGTCAAAAGGCCCACCAGGCACACTTCTCATTAAGATAAAAGCTAACGTAATAATGATTAAAAGAAGTGGCACCGCGCCAATAAGTCTCTTAAAAGCATATGTCATGTCGTTGCTTTAAATCTTAGGTATTTTGTCGGATGACGGTTCAGAATATTTGGCTTAAACCCCTCAATATCTTTTGAAACCAAATCTCGTGATTTCATAAAGAACAGAGGAATAATTGGTTGCGCATAAAGTAGCCGCTCTTCAGCTAAGCTCAAAACCCTATGTCGCTCATTAATATCTAAAATATCACCCGCTTGCTTGAGAAGGCCATCGTAAATTTTATCGCTGTATCTCACCATATTGGAAGAATCGTCAGATGCAAATATGTCTAAAAATGCATGGGGGCTATTATAGTTGGCCACCCATCCCATCCGAAAAATTTCTGATGTAACATCGCTCTTAAGGTTGCTAATAAAGACCTTCCATTCTTCATTTCTCAAGGTCACATTAGCATTAAAAGCCTTTTTCCACATTGCCGCAACGGCAATAGCAATCTTTTTATGATCCTCGCCCGTATTAAACGATATCGTTAACTCAATAGGCTTTTCAAAAGAATAACCTGCATCCGCAAATAACTGCCGCGCAAGCTTTAATTGCTTTTCATATGGTTCATCAGCCAGCTGAACTTTAGGCGGCTGATAGCCTTTGACAAAAGGAGGGGTAAACGTATAGGCAGGCTCACCATTCCCTAAAACAATTTTCTCACATAACACCTTACGATCAATAGCATAATACAAAGCACGACGCAGTTTTGGATTGTCTTTAAAGGTTGGGTGATCAATATTAATCCCAAAGAAATATATTGCCAAATGCGGATGAGTAAAGAGCGCCTCAGAGTACTGCTTGGCCACAGCTTTGAACTGATTAATGGGAACAGCAAAGGCAATATCAACCTCACCAGCAACAAACTGCCTAACTGCGGTAGTATGAAACTCATTGGGGATAAAGCAAACTTTCTCAATATTCACATTGTCTCTATCCCAATAGGATTGAGATTTTTTGAGCACGATTCGCTCATGCGGCACCCACGTTTCCATAACATAGGGGCCATTACTAACAATATTCCCTGATTTAAGCCACTCTTTCCCAAATTTTTCAATCACTGCCTTGGGTACAGGCATTGCAATGGGGCCTGCCAAAATATCAATCAGATAAGGTGTCGGGTTCGTAACTCTAATTTCAAGCGTATTTGCACTTATAGCTCGCACGCCTAACTCTTCTGGACGCCTGGCGTTCTTGATAATATCTTGAGCATTAATAATCGGCAACAATAGGTAGCTTTGTTGAGAGGCTATTTTCGGATCCACACCACGACGCAAAGCATAGACAAAATCTTCAGCCACAACTGGATCGCCATTTGACCATTTAAGGTTATCACGCAAGGTGAATGTATAAACTTTACCATCTGGGCTGAGTGTCCAGGATGTGGCCGCGGCTGGACAAATCTCACCCTCCGCATTTTCACACACAAGCCCCTCAAATAAGTCTCTTACAATACGGTAAGACTCCACTGTATTGCATAGCTGCGGATCAATGGAAACAGGCTCACTGTCGTTTGATATTCTTAAAACTCGCCCTTGATTTTGACTTTCAGCAGCGTGCGAAATTGAAGAAAGACACAAGAATACAAAGGCAAGAACAAACATCACCTTTAGATGCTTCAAAATAATACACAAATACTCACATCCTTATCTTTAAATTAAGCGTTCTGATTTAAAGACTTTCTTGATCTAATGCGAATCAAGGCAAATCCTACGCCTCCTATTATAAGGGCAATTGGTATAATCGCCAAGCCAAGAGTATATGCCTTGGCACTGTAGACATGGATCCCATCAATAATAGTTCCATCCCATGCAGCTTCCATAACCTTTCCAATGGATGAATGGAACATATACCCAAAGGCCATAATTACCATGTTCACTGTCGCCGTGGTCAATCCCACCAAAGATTCGCTTACACACGTGCTGGCCTTATAAATAGCAAGAATTTGATAGGCACAGGCAATACCAGTCAGGAAGAACAGTGTCCCCATGGTAAAGGATTGAATTTTACCAAATAACAACATAACGAAAGTCAATGCCATCATTGCCGCGCAAGCAATAATTACTTCATAGTACCGGCCTGTTTTTTCTGCAATAACAGCCAACAAGGGGCTACCAATACCCATTCCAAAAAAGATTAGTGATGGCAAAGATGCGGCCATTGATTTTTCAAAGCCATATGACACCATAAGGTATGACGCACCCCATACATCCGCAAAGCCATCCAATGGCCCCACCATCAAACCTGACAGAAGGCAAATCATAAGAACATTTGGAGTTTTTAAAAGATTTTTCACATCAGCCCAAACGCTTTGAGACAATATCACATCTTCTTTTTGAGCCGGGACCATGATGTAAATGAAGAGCGCTAAAAGGACACCCATAAACATGATCACATGGAGCATGTGTTCATAGCCGATAATTGCCAATTGATAATTTAATGGCTGGCTCCCATAAATCGCTCCCACAAGACCGATTGTTACGGAAATACCCAACATGCGCCCGAATCGCTCTTCTGAGAATGTCATACGAATAATTTTAAAAACACCCAAAATAGCTGCTGACGAGCCAGCACCGATCATAAACCTGCCTATACAGGCCAGCACCCATGAATCAGAATACAACATAGGCATTAACCCAACAACAACAGCAACAATACTAATAGGCAAAACCTTTTTTGGCCCAATTCGGTCCAACATAATACCCAAAGGGATGTGCATTCCTGCATAGCCAAGGTAATAGACACCCGAATATTGGCCAAACACAGTCGCATCAATGTTAAACTTGTGCATGATTTCATCAATCGTAATGCTTGGCAGGATTCTCAAAATATATTGATACGCATAAAAAATAGAAGCCAGAAGCCACACAACCCAGGGAAGCGCACGTTTATAGGAAGCCATCGGTAACCCTTACTTTTTTTAACCATGCCCCATCATAACTTCCTTTTTCATTTTGTCAAAGAGTGGATCTAATCTTTATCCATTTGATAATGTTGAGCTTAATTGAGCTTATAAGAGCATTAGCAAAAGCTAACTCATCGTCAAAAAGATGATAGAGGTTCTTATTTAAGCAAGAAAATGAGAGCAATCAACAACAACGCAATGCCTTGGAATAACACGCGTAGTTGCATAAGGCGGTTTTTGTTGTTTTGGTAAAACGGCCCTTGGGAAAACATACCCGCAATGCCCAGGCCCAACGCCCCTGCTGCCGCAAGCATAGCTAAAATGACAAGAAATGAGAATAGATTAGTTGCCGTCACTGAAAACCTTTTGGCCTATTATCCTCGCCATTATGCTCATGACACACGCCAAATGCAAATTTTAAAAAATCTCATGCGACAATTTGCTCATGCCAACCTTTAGCATCTTTAATTCGCCAACATCCTACCCAGAGGCTTACCGCCACATATATGGGCATGAAAATGCGGTACTTCTTGTCCAGCGTTAGCGCCATTGTTGGTCAAAAGACGATAGCCTGGATCTGGCAAATCAAGTTCCCGTGCGATTTTACCCACAGCCCTAACAAAGAATTCGACCTCTCTCGCAGAAGCATTTTGGCTAAAGTCATTAAAATCAATATATGCCCCTTTGGGAATTACCAGCACATGAACCGGCGCTTGTGGCGCTATATCATAAAATCCCAAAACATGCTCATCTTCGTAAACTTTCTTGCAAGGAATCTCTCCACGGATTATCTTGGCAAATACGTTATTTGGATCATAAGGCATTTTAAGACCTCAAAACGGTAAACATAAACAGATAATTAATGAGTAACACGATGCATCATAATTCACAAGCCACGTGGCACGGCACCACAATTTTGTGCGTGCGCAAGGACGGTCACGCTGTTCTGGCGGGAGATGGCCAAGTTTCAATGGGCCCTTTGAAAATAAAGAACAACGCCCGGAAGGTTCGCCGCCTTGGTAATGGCTCTGTCATTGCTGGCTTTGCTGGCGCAACGGCCGATGCGTTAACATTGTTCGAGCGACTAGAAGCCAAACTTGAGCAATATCCCACCCAACTAGCCCGCGCATGCGTTGAATTAGCCAAAGATTGGCGCACTGACCGTTACTTAAGGCGACTTGAGGCCATGATGGCCGTTGCCGATGCTTCCGCCTCTTTCATCCTAACCGGAACGGGAGATGTCCTCGAGCCAGAAGACAACATCATCGGCATTGGCTCAGGCGGCGCCTATGCTTTGGCTGCAGCCAGAGCCCTCTTGCCCATTGATGGCCTCTCGGCCCTTGAGGTTGCTCAACGCTCCATGGCCATTGCAGCCAGCCTTTGTGTTTATACTAATTCGCAAATCACTATTGAAAGTATTCCAGAATGAGCTCTTTCACTCCCCTTTCCGCCGGCCAAGCCTTTACACCTAGAGAAATTGTGAACGAACTTGACCGCTACATCATCGGTCAACATGAGGCCAAAAGAGCCGTTGCCATCGCGCTACGCAATCGCTGGCGGCGTATGCAGCTGGCTTCCCCCATGAGGGAAGAAATCCTCCCAAAAAACATCCTGATGATCGGGCCAACGGGTGTGGGCAAAACGGAAATATCCAGAAGACTCGCCAAGCTCACAGACGCCCCCTTTGCCAAGGTAGAGGCCACAAAATTCACCGAGATTGGCTATGTTGGCCGCGACGTAGAACAAATTATTCGCGACCTGGTTGAAGTAGCTGTCACACAATGCCGCGCTAAATCCATGAAGGTTGTCTCCAGTAAAGCCGAAGATGCCACTCACAACCGCATTATGGATGCCCTCGTAGGCTCAACTGCCTCTCAGGAAACGCGGGATAAATTTATGCGAAAACTCCTGGATGGCGAATTGGACGATAAAGAAATTGAGATCGAGATGCCCGACAATGCTAACCCTGTTTCAACCTTCGATTTGCCTGGCATGCCCGGCTCACAAATGGGAATGATCAATGTGGGCGACATCATCGGTAAAGCTTTAGGTGGACGCACAAAGCTTAAGAAGGTAACAGTGCAGCAGGCCAAGAAAGTCTTGCATGATGAAGAGAGCGATAAAATTTTGGACCAAGAAAAGGTTGTACAAGAAGCCATTCAATCCGTTGAGCAAAATGGTATTGTCTTTCTCGATGAAATTGACAAAATCTGCGCTCGTTCGGAGCGGACAGGCGGTGATGTCAGCCGCGAAGGTGTCCAGCGCGATCTGCTGCCGTTGATTGAAGGCACAAGTGTGACCACCAAATACGGTATCGTCAAAACAGATCATATTTTGTTTATTGCCTCAGGCGCCTTTCATGTGGCCAAGCCATCGGATTTGCTGCCAGAACTTCAGGGCCGCTTGCCCATTCGCGTGGAACTCAAAGCCCTCACCAAAGCTGATTTTGTGAAAATTTTAACTGAGCCTGAAAGCAGCCTGATCAAGCAATACAAAGCCTTGCTTTCCTCCGAATCCGTCACACTGGATTTCACCCCAGACAGCATTCAGGAAATCGCTCAGCTGGCCGAAGAGCTCAACGCCACCGTTGAAAACATCGGCGCCCGCCGGCTCCACACCATCCTCGAGAAGCTTATCGAAGACATCAGCTTCTCAGCCTCCGAGACGCCAGGGAGAACCTATACAATTGATGCCAAGACGGTCAGAGAATCCATGGGCTCCCTGGTCAAAAACACCGACCTGGCACGGTTTATTTTGTAAACAGAATAAGCCTTTACATGCTACTGGATGCCATCACCCGAGACCCTCACCTACCTAACCCGTACCTTGCCCTGAACTTCACCACAACCTCTGGATGCTCAGCGAATCCTGCTAGCCCCAAGGCTTTGCCTTTTGTAACGTTAACCGCCAAGAGAGATCGTCTCACCAGTGCGGGCAGATCCTTCAATGCCTTAACAGCCGGCTCGTCTATCGAGCCATCAAGCTCGCGAGCAACTTTACACTCATCTAAAGACCCACCCCCCAAAGCAGATACCGTAACAGGCCCACCTGTTTTATTCTCCACCACCCAGCGCTTGTCCCACAAGGCTACGCCACCGCTGGGCAAGATCAGGGGCTCTTCGATGGAGCGTAGCTCTCGAGCTATGTACATCTTTCCTCTCGCGGCGACGACCACGCAGCCGTGAGCTGTAATCACCCCTTTGCCCTTGCCAAGCTCACGCACAGCCACTTCTACCATTTTAAGCTTTGGTGGATAGGCCCTCACCCCGATCACACTGAGGAAATGTCGCAGAAGCTCCACTTGCATTGGGTGATCCAATGTTAAAAACCAGGATGACGAAAACATCAAAAAGCCACCCTTCAGCAGGGCTTCTTGCGCAATCATTTGGCTGCGCTCTTGGGTTTTGTGTTCTGACAAAAGGCTAGCGCCATAAGCTAGCCCAAGAACCACTTCAGAAAAACTTGACGGCATCAGGCCACAAAACAATCTCCATCTCACCCGCTCAAAACGAAGATTCACATTGCTGGGATCATCAATGTAGTTTTGGCCAAACTGCCCCATGGTGGCTCGGATGGCCTCGGGAGTAAAGGTGAGTAACGGCCGGATGCAGATGATACCATCCTTCATCATCAGCGGCTTGATCCCAGCAATGCCCTGGAAGCCACTGCCGCGGGAAAGGCGCATCAACACTGTTTCCACCTGGTCCATCGCATGATGCCCAACGGCCAGATGGCGAATGCCATGGGCCTGGCACCACCGCGTCAACAAGCTATATCGAGCCTCTCTGGCCTTGGCCTGAATGCCGGTGGATGGCTTCTCATCCTCCCATAGCAATATACGGTGTTCAATGCCAAAAGCGCTCATCATAGCAGCAACGGTTTTGGCCTCCTGGGAAGACTCAGGCCTCAGGCCATGATCAACGGTTAAGGCAACAATGGTTTTACCGTGCTTTTGGGCCCAACGGTTTAGCAAGAAAGCTAAGCAGAGGCTGTCCGCCCCACCAGAAACACCCACAGCCATTTTCTCCATTGGCGCAGCAAGTTCGATCGTAAATGAAGCCATCTGGGCTTCAAATTCTTCCTCACTAATTGATGAGCTTAACCACACTTGAGGCGTTGTTTAGCTTTTTGGGCAGCCTGCTTGGTGCCCTCAGCCATGCTGGCATGATTGCTGAATAATTGCTCAACTGTAACGCAGGCATCTTTTGGTTTCTTTTGTTGCTCTAAGCACATCGCAATTTTCAAAAGCATATCTGGCCCTTTAGTACCCTTGCTAAAAGCCTTGTAGCCTTGGGCAAAAATCACCACGGCCTTTTCATAATTTTGCTGAGCAAAATATGTCTCACCCAACCAATAGGTGGCATTTGCAGCCAGCTCATGATCGCCATGATTTTTTAAGAATGCATGCAAAGCTTTGGAGGCTTCCTTAAACTGGCCAGCCTTTAGAGTTGCCAAAGCATGGTCATATTGCTCTTGTATGCTTCCCTCTGGCAAAACAGCTTTTGAATCTGTCTGAGCTTTATCGCGAGCCGCGACATCGCCTGTTTTAGCACCCGCCTTAGAATCACCACCCTTTTCTGGCTTTGCTTTAAGGTTGACGTCAGCTGGCACCTCTGCCTCTGCAACTGGTTCCTTTGCCTGAGTTTTATTAGCCATAAAGGCAGCCAAATCGTCCACCTTTTGCTTCAGCAAGTTCACTTCATGTTCCAGCTCCTCAAAACGGCCAAGCAACTGCTGCTGTTGCTGCTCAAGGCTGACAGGCTGCACAACTTGCGCTGGGGCAGGCATAAGATCATTGGATGCAGGAGATGCCATAGGCGTGTTGTCAGGCACATCGGCAACAGGTGCTCCACCTTTATAAATTTGCTGGGATAGAAGGTTTAATTGCCTTTCCAGCCGCTCTATCTTTTGTGTATCCGTCTCGGCATAACCTGTGGATGAAAAGCATACCCCGGCAACAGCGGCTAATGTTATAAATCCCAATCTCATTTTTAAAAATTCCCACCAAAATTATTTTCGAAGGAATTTTCACCTTTTTGCATGAGAAAAACAAGACAAAAACAAGATGGCCCTTGAATCACACCAAGAGCTATCACTTGAGCGATGATCGCTGATTGGTTACTTTGTTTCTGCTGTTCCTTCCGCTGGCGTTTGGATGAAAAACTTCCAGGCCACTTCACCTAAAGATTTGACAATCATAGCCACTCTTTGGCCAAACCTGTCTTTAATTTCATCAACTACAAGACTAAAGAGCTGCGTAATTCTCTCCATATTGAACTTTGAGCCACTAACGATAGGGCCTCTTAAGTTGCCTGGCTTAGATGCTTTTTCAGCATCCTGTTCGGGCTGTTCAGCAACAGTTGGTGAAGCGGTTGCAGATGGGCGCGCCTCTGAAGATTCATTTGGCTGAGGTTTCAAAAAGCTTGTAAATGCAGCTTTTACAAGAGTTGCTTCAGGGCTGGCCTGGCATGCCGCTGAATTATTATCGCCAATCAGTAATTGACATGCTGCGGTTTTTAAAACTTCTACCGGCAAAGGCGACGCTGTACTACGTGCTTCATGAATATCTGAGCTCTGCCCCACAGACATGTCAGCCTCTTCTGGCGAGCCGGCCTGTGCAACGGCAGTTGTTGAGAGCAGTATAGCTGCCATTAAAAATAATTTGTTCATAACTTTCTCCTGGCGAAATTATTGGGGGTTCCTACCATTCAAATAAGCAGGGAATTTATGAATTCAATAAGCAGATAAAATAATGCCGCTTGCAGATCACTCTACATTTTTTTACTTGATCTTTTTTTATACAACCGATTATCTATTTTCTTATGAAGAAAAGACATATCAATCGTCGAACCTTTATCCAAAGCATTGGCGCCCTATCTCTCGGGTGCCTTGTGGTACCTTTAAAAACCTTTGCTCGCCCTGCACGAGCACGTCATTTGAATCTGTTCAACACACATACATCAGAGTCATTAAGCATAACATACTGGCAAAATGGCCAATATCATGCTAGCGCCCTTCAAAAAATCCACCACTTCTTAAGAGACTGGCGTACTGGTGATATTACCAATATCGATATAGGCGTGATTGATTTTCTTCATGATATTTACCAAGCGTCCGGCGCTAATCGAGCCATCAACATCATCAGTGGCTATCGATCTCCTAAAACCAATTTTGCCCTACATCTTGCCTCAACAGGTGGGGTTGCAAAAAAAAGCCTCCATACGGCTGGAAAAGCCATCGATTTCTTTATCGAAGGACAACCGTTACACAAACTGCGCAAGATAGCCATTTCCTTAGGTAGAGGTGGGGTTGGGTATTATCCCAAAAACCACTTCATTCATATTGATACAGGCAAAGTCCGTTTTTGGTAATCAACCGTGTGCTTTATGGATAGTCTTTTCAATCCATGCCACATATGGCGCAATGCTAACCCAACAAACCAGCATTTCATGCTTTTGTTTGCCCTTTAAAGAGTGATTTAGGATACCAATCACATACCCATCATTGTGCACAAGCCCTGACCCACTATCCCCTTCAGCGGGCACGCCAAACAAGTTTGAAGCGATCTTAGGAATGAAAAAGCTTTCAACAGAAGGGTTATCCAAAGATACAGACATCATAAAATAAGGCGTGCTACCTGAGTTTGGGGATAAGTGTCTCACAAGAACGTGGGCAAGCCTTTTTTGATAGTGCCTGGAAATCCCCTTCAATGACACATCGAAAACACGGCTTTTTTCCTCAGGAGAACAAACCATGCCAACTTTAAGATGGCGGAAAACATTCTCCCGCAATGGTGAGGTTTCTTGGCGAATGCGCTGCACCACTTTGTCGTCAACACCTGTTTGATTATTCCCCGTTAAACCATAACCTACGCTAAATAGTGGCTGCCCGTCGTACTGATAACTCGCCGTTGCCAACTTTGCCGGTGCTACCTCATGGATTGGTTCATCCAAAACAACAATGGCAAGGTCGATCCTATCTTTATAGTTATCAACACCACCCACATAGCCTGGATGAACACATACTTTAGAAATTCGCCGCCAAATATGCTTTTTGTGCACATCACTCCAAAGTCTTACAACGCCATAACCTCCCATCTGATCAACCACATGCGCTGCCGTCAACACAACATTTGGGCGGATGAGAACGCCTGATCCTTTGGTAATCATATTTTTTTTGGTGATTAACGTGATTTGACAAGCATAATCAATTTGATTAGCTGCATCTAAATAGCTGCAATCCGGTACATCATTGCGAATCAATATAGCTTGCGCAATCGTAGTCCATCCAAGAGCCAGGGCTAGAATAAAGAGCTTTTTTTTCATGATGAGTTTTTTTGCATTAACACACATCATCTCATGTAAGAACGTTGGTTTAGACTTTCAAGTCTCGACCCATATTATTAATGCAAGGGAGGGTTGTATGATTTGATGGCGGCATTCTATGCAGTTCTTGGCAACGCACACCAAAGCCTCTTAATTGATTGTTTTATAAATTTAACTAATCTGAGAAGATATCAATATAAGTTTTGTATATATAGGATCTGCCATATTTCTTATCCTTATTTTTGGGCATTAAAATACCCAGATCAATGAAGCGATTAATAGCAGCTTGAGCCGTGATTCTCGTAAAACCCGTCCATCGCTGGATCAAAGCAACATTTACTACTGGCTGCCCATATAGTTTTGGTAAAATCAAGATAGCGCTTTCAGAAGCACGCTTTCCAAGAGCTTGGATTTTTGCCATATCCTGCTCTCTTAGCTCTGTTATTTTATGAGCAATGTCCATTGCTTCATTGGCTATCTCAATAACCCCATCAAGAAAAAACTCTATCCATTCAGAAGCTTTTCCGTTGTGATAACTTGCTAGCTTTTCATAGTACAGTTCTTGATGCTTTTTAAAAAATGAAGATAGAAATAATACTGGCCTATCAAGTAGCTCCTCCTGATGGAGATAAAATGTGATTAGCATTCTTCCCGTACGACCATTACCATCTAGAAAAGGGTGTATTGTTTCAAATTGTGAATGAATTATCCCTGCCTTTATAAATGTTAAAATATTATCTTTTTGATGAATAAAATGCTCAAGATCATTAAGCGCCTGATGCATCTCAACAACTGGAGGGGGAACAAAACGAGCGTTATCCGGTTTCGTACCACCTATCCAATTTTGGCTTTTTCTAAACTCTCCAGGATCACAAAAATGAGATGATCGAGCCTGATTCATAAGCTTTTCATGTAATTCTCGTACAAACCTTAACGAAATAGGGCGGTTTTTTGTTTTAATAAGGTCCATCCCATGATTCAGCGCAGATATCTAGTGTAAAATATCATCAACGTCATCTGGTACGCTTGCATTTATTTTTGCCTCCGCCTCTATTGCGTCCAACATTGTTGCTTGTGTGCCCTCTATTTGGCTAGATGCGGCAGCATCTTTGCGCAGGTACATTAAAATAAAGAAATTTACGCCTGGCAAAAGCTTAGTAATGCCATCAAGCTTTCCCACAAGCCTGGTTGCTTGATCATTTTTCTTGAAAATTCCCTCATCAAAATTAAACCCATGCACGGGTGGAAACTGACTTGGAACAAAAGCCCTAAAACCAGCTGGCTGTGAGATTATCTTGCCTATTTCAACTAGCTTTTTATTCATTTATACTCGCCAAAGATGTATAGAAATTACATGACTTTCTATACATCTTATCTCCAAATGTATAGAAACTTGCAAAATTCTTTAACTTAAGTGGATTTTGAACGATTTGGCTGGGGCGGTAGGATTCGAACCCACGGATGGCGGGACCAAAACCCGCTGCCTTACCACTTGGCTACGCCCCAATTCGCCATTGTTGGTATCATGATTTGTTTTAGATAGCAAGACTCTACCAAAAAACTATTACGAAAGTGAAATTTTACAGGCAGTCATAAGGAAAACTTGTGAGCATTTGCTGATGCAGCATGTGGTACTTATTCGCTCTTAAATCTTTCTTAAATCTTTAAAACTGCACTTTTCTGATGTAAAATGAGGAAAGGTGCGTTATAATAATCATTATTGAGAATAACTCTCAATTGCATTATGGTTGCTCGTCTGCTATCATGTAGGAAACAAGGAATGGAAAAAAACAAACATCAAATTGATCAACACTCCCTTTTCAAACCATCAGGCTCACAACTTAAAACTGTCGTTTCGCTGTCGTGGGCGCAAAGGGTGTTATTCATATTGTTGCCAATTGTTATCCTTTGGGCTCTTGTTTATTGGGCAAGCTAAGATAAACCGAAAGACAAATGATTAAATTTGAGAACATTTCAGTAACATATGGAAACCATGTTGCGGTTGAGGACGTCTCATTTGATGTCCAGGATGGCGGCCTATATGCCATTATTGGCCCGAATGGTGCTGGCAAAAGCACCTTACTAAAGGCCATCATAGGCATTCTTCCCCTGACAAAAGGCGCCATCAATATCGACCCTGCTATTGCGGCTCATATGGCATACTTACCTCAACAATCAAACATCGATCGCTCATTTCCTATTTCAGTCTTCGATACCGTTGCCATGGGGTTGTGGCAAGAAATTGGGCCTTTCCAGAATTATCCACCCGATGCCACAGATAGGGTACATCAAGCGCTTAATGAGGTGGGCATGAGCTCATATATTAACCGCCCCATTGGAACCCTCTCTGGTGGCCAATTTCAACGCGTCCTATTTGCGCGCATGAGCCTTCAAAACGCGGACCTTATATTGTTAGATGAGCCCTTCAACAACCTTGACGAGCCAACCATTGAAGACCTTACAAATATCATTATGAAATGGAACAAGGCAGGAAAAACCATTCTTACTGTTTTGCATGATTTAGATATTGTTCGTGATTGTTTTCCCCAGGCAGCCTTGTTAGCCAGGCATTTGGTTGCTTTTGGCTCGACGGAAGATGTTCTCACTGTGGATAACATTCGCACCTCCTATCGTTTAGCGCGTCAATGGGGAGGCATTAATCAGCATGTTTGAATCCTTTTTCACGTGGGTTTATCAATTTTTTATTGAGCCATTTCAATCTTATATGTTTTTAAGGCGCCCGTTGGTAACCTGCTTTGCCCTCGCCCTAGGCTGCGGACCGATTGGGGTAATCCTTGTGCTGCGCCGTATGAGCCTCATGGGAGAGGCCATCTCTCATGCCATTTTACCAGGTGCCGCACTCGGATTTCTAATCTCAGGCCTTTCCATCCAAATGATGAGTTTTGCTGGCTTTGTGACTGGCGTCTGCGTTGCCTTGAGTGCGAGCGCATTATCACGCAAAACTCTTCTCAAAGAAGATGCTTCTTTTGCGGGCTTTTACCTGCTCTCTTTGGGTATTGGCATCTTGATCATCTCAAGTTATGGCGGAAATGTTGACCTTATGTGCGTCCTTTTAGGAACAATCTTATCCGTTAATGTCCCATCGCTGATCTTGGTTTCATGTATCTCGTCCATCACCCTCATGGTGATCGCCTTAATATATCGCCCTCTTATCTTGGAGTGCTATGACGCTCATTTCCTTAAATCCGTTAAAGGAAATGGTCATATTTATCATTATATATTCTTATTCTTAGTGGTCATGAATTTGGTATCTGCATTTCAAGCAATTGGCACCCTTATGGCCCTTGGCATGATGATGCTACCAGCAGTTTCTGCGCGCTTCTGGGCTCAACAAGTTTGGGCATTATCCATCATTGCTGGCATATTTGCCCTTATTGCCGGGTACATTGGCTTGCTTTTATCTTACCACAGCGAGTGGCCGTCAGGCCCCTCCATCATCCTTGTTTCAGGGTTTATTTATATTATCTCATTTATCATTGGCCGTTATGGAAGTTTGCTCAGGAGGGCACATCACGCATGACAAAAAAATGGCACGCCACCTTTGTCGCACTTATGGTTTTTTTCTCATTCCATGATTTTGCTTATGCCAAAGAAAAGCTAAAGATAGTCTCAAGCTTTAGCATCTTAGGAGACATGATCCAGGCGGTCTGCCAAGATCATGCCGATGTTGTCTGCCTAGTAGGCATTGATGCCGACGCGCATGTTTATGAACCCAAGCCCTCCGATGCAAAACTTATTTTACAGGCCGACGCAATTTTTATTAATGGGATGGAATTTGAAGGCTGGATGAAGCGCCTTTTCGAAGCAACAAAAACATCCGCCCCTATCTTTAAAGCCACAGATGGGTTAAAGCCACTTTCTTCCAGCCGCATTGAGATGATCCCAGATCCACATGCCTGGAATTCGCCGCTTAATGGCGTTCATTATATTGAAAACATCGTCGCTTCATTAAGCCAAATCGACCCAGAGCACAAAGATCTTTTTGAAAAAAATGGGAAGGCCATGATTGATGAGCTGCAAAACTTGCATAAATGGGCTGAAAAAGAATTTGGCAGCATCCCTCAAAACAAACGAAAGGTTATCACCAGCCATGATGCATTCAACTATATGGCACGGGATTATAATATTAAATTTTATTCCGCAACAGGCGTTGATACAAAATCCGAACCTTCCGCCAAAACAATCGCCCAGATTGTAGACACAATCCGAGCAGAGAACATTTCAGCAGTCTTCGTTGAAAACATCACAAACCCTGCACTCATGGAGCAAATCGCCGAGGAAACAAAAGTCAAAATTGGCGGCATTCTTTATTCAGATGCCCTCTCATCTTCAAATGGCCCTGCACCAAATTATCTACAACTTTTAAAACATAACTTTATGGAGCTTCTCAAGACCATGCGTGAGTCTATGGAACAAGCCAAGACTGCGCAGAAGGTTTCAGCGTAATTATCCGACAGTTATCCAAACCGGAGCATGATCAGATGGTGTTGATTGAGCACGCATCTGCTCATCAATGCCCGCCTTATGGACTTTGTCCATCCCGAGAGGGGACGCTAAGATGTGATCAATTCGAATGCCTTGATTTTTAGCAAAAGCACTTTGCCTGTAATCCCACCAGCTATAGAGTTGCTGGGTCGGGTGCAAGAGCCTAATAACATCGCAATAACCTAAAAATTGTAGACTTTTCAACGCTTGTTTTTCAACCGCTGAGCACATGATTTGCTCTCGCCATTCTTCAGGATCATAAACATCCCTATCGTCAAAAATAATATTATAATCTCCACCAATAAATACAGGCTCATCAAGATGAACCAAGGTGGCCAAATGCTGTTTTAAGCTTTCCATAAATTCCAGCTTATAAGCAAATTTTTCTGACCCAACCGACTGACCATTAGGAACATACACAGAGGCAACTTTGTAACCACCTGTAAAAGCCTCAATGTAACGGGACTGTGTATCTTCAGATCGATTAGGCAAGTTTGCGATCAAATCTTCAATGGGAAACTTGGATAAAATCGCCACACCATTATAAGACTTCTGGCCATGCACTTGGATATTATACCCAAGCTCTTCAATAGGCTCATAAGGGAATTGTTCCGTAGTAACCTTCACTTCTTGTAACAAAACAATATCGGGTTTTGAGTCGGCTAGCCAGCTCAGCAAATGTGTTAGCCTAGCCCGTACCGAGTTAACATTCCATGTGGCAATTTTAACGCTCATGCTCCAGACTCAAACAGAAAATGAATTGCCACATCCACATCTAGATGTCGTATTTGGATTCTTAATCACAAACATAGCGCCCATAAGATCTTCCTCATAATCCATTTGACTACCAGCTAAAAGTCCCAGTGATATCTCATCAATCACAAGCTTCGCCGCATCTTTTTCAAAAATGACATCATCTTCAGTGACCTGTGCATCAAAGGTAAAGTGATACCGATACCCAGAGCATCCACCACCTTCTACGCTGATACGAAAAAAGCAGTTTTCAGGCTGCTTTAGCAAAAGGTACGCAATGCGTGCGGCAGCTCGATCGCTCACCAAAAAAGGAATATGTATGGTATTTGAAGGTTGTTCAGTATCAATTTGCATGCCAAAAAATCCACTTTAGGGTTTACAAAGGCTTAAGAAGTGATGATAGTACACCTAACTTAATCATGCGTACGCAACATTTCATCACGAAGGTTTTAACCAATGCCAATGACTTTAGCACCTTACGCCTGCTTACCGCAAGAGTCACGTGGAAGACTTCATCCAGAAGAAAACTGCTTCATGCGAGATCCGTTGCAAAGAGATCGTGATCGAATCATCCATTCAACTGCATTCCGTCGCCTCAAGCACAAAGCTCAAGTGTTCATTGCTAATGAAGGAGAATACTATCGCACACGCTTAACCCATAGCATGGAGGTGGCGCAGATTGCACGCGGCATTTCGCGTAAATTTTCTCTAAACGAGGACCTGTCTGAAGCGATTTCTTTAGCCCATGATTTTGGCCACCCTCCCTTTGGCCATGCTGGGGAAGACGCACTCATGGATGCGATGCATGAGGTTGGCGGCTTTAACCATAATGATCAAACATTCAGAGTCCTTACACACCTAGAAAAGAAATATCCTCTTTTTCCAGGGCTAAACCTTTCATGGGAAACTCTGGAGGGAATCGTTAAGCATAATGGCCCCATTGTGGGTGATTTTGAAAATAATCCAGCTTTGAGAACTATATTTAAGTTTAACGCTTCCTTTGATTTAGAGCTGGACACTTATCCAAGTGCCGAAGCACAGATTGCAGCTATTTCAGATGATATTGCTTATAACAGCCACGATATCGATGATGGATTTAAAGCAGGCCTTTTTGTCCTCGCCGATTTAAAGCAGGTACCTGTTATTGGTAACATTATGGCTGGCGTAGACAAAACTTATCCTGGCCTAAATGATGACAATATGGTGCAAGAAACTATTCGCAGGCTTATCAACCATTTGGTTTCTGACTTAGCCAATGAAACCAAGAGGAGGCTGGAAGATTGTAAGCCTCAGTCTGCGCAAGATATTCGTAAGCTTACGTTACCAGTTGTTTCACTTTCCCAGAATGGTGCCAAAGATATGGCTAGCATTCGCTCGTTCCTTTCAGACAATATGTATTTTCATCCTATGGTTCTTGAGATGAAATCCATTGGAAGAGCCGTGGTACGCGACTTGTTTACAACAAAATTGCATCAAAGCTTTTCACCAGAAAACCCCAAACCATTTGTTGAAATTGCTGATTCCATAGCGCAACTTACAGATCTTGAGGCACTCCATGCTCATGAGAAATTAACAGGTAAGCGCTACACATCCCCAGTTCAATCACTCATGAAACGGAGCGCTTCGTGAACTTATTTAAGTTTTTTCACGAAAAGGTCATTACCGCATTAAATCAACTTCAAAATGACGGCGATATCCCATTAGAAGCTGATTTTTCCAAGGTAGCCTGTGAGCCACCTAAAGATACCCGTCACGGCGATATGGCCACCAATGCGGCCATGGTTCTTGCCAAAGTTGTGGGCAAAGCCCCCATGGTGATCGCGCAGAAAATTTCCGAGAAACTTGCCCTTGACCCTTCGGTTCAAAGCGCAGATATTGCAGCCCCTGGTTTTGTGAATTTGACCCTTAAGCCACATATCTGGCAAAATCATCTGAATGATATTTTAAGCCTTGGAACATCATATGGGGATTCCTCAATTGGAAAAAATTCTACGGTTAACATTGAATTTGTCTCTGCCAACCCAACTGGCCCTTTGCACGCTGGTCATGCGCGAATTGCTGTTGTGGGAGATGTTCTCGCAAGCTTGTTAAAGAAGGCCGGGTATCAGGTTATCAAAGAATACTACATCAATGACGCCGGCGGCCAAGTTGAAACATTAGCACGATCTCTTTATTTGCGTTATCTACAAGCCCTAGGAAATTTTGATGGGAATATCCCCGAAGGTCTGTATCCTGGGGATTATCTCATACCTGTTGGGCAATCTATCGCGGACAAAGATGGCCCAAAGTGGGCAGATCAACCCGAAGCCGCATGGCTTGATTATTTTAAGGCCACTGCTGTAGACGAAATGATGAAGCTAATCAAAGACGGCTTGGCAGCCCTCGGCGTAGAGCTTGATGTATACTCTTTTGAACACCAATTAGTTGAGGCGGGGAAGGTCAATGAAGCCATTGAAAATTTAAAGGCCAAAGATCTTGTTTATATAGGAACAATAGATCCCCCCAAAGGCATGGTTATTGAAGACTGGGAAAGCAAGCCACAATTGCTTTTCAGAGCTACATTGTTTGGCGATGATTTGGATCGCCCCTTGCAAAAATCCGATGGTTCTTGGACATACTTTGCCAACGATATTGCCTATCATTATGATAAATACACACGCTCTTCTGCCAATTTGATCAATGTCTGGGGTGCAGATCATATTGGGTATGTAAAACGAACAATGGCCGCCGTTAAAGCCATTTCCAATGATAAAGCTGTTTTGGATGTCATCATTTGCCAGTTGGTCAATTTGCTTGAGCAAGGTGAAACTATTAAAATGTCCAAGCGGGCAGGTAGCTTTATAACACTCAAGAGCATTGTTGAAGAAGTTGGCAAAGATGTTTTGCGATTTATGATGCTCACCCGTAAAAATGATATGCCGCTCGATTTTGATTTTGCAGCTGTTAAGGAGTTTTCCAAAGAAAACCCTGTTTTTTATGTCAATTATGCCTATGCGCGCTGTAGTTCCGTTTTGAGGCAAGCGGCTGAAGCTGGGATTCAGGAAACATCTGTTGACTTAAATGTTTTGAAGGACCCTCAAGAGCTGTTGGTTATTAAAAAGCTCGCCGAATGGCCTCGCATTGTTGAAATGGCCGCCATATTGCACGAACCCCATAAAATTGCTTTTTATTTGTATGACTTAGCCAGTCATTTTCATGTATTATGGCACAAGGGGAAAGAGGACAGCTCCTTGCGCTTTATCCTGGATGGGGATTTACACTTATCCCTGGCTCGATTAAAACTGGTGCATGGTGTAAGAACAGTAATCGCCTCTGGATTTCTCATTTTTGGCATAACACCTCTTGAGGAGATGTTTGATAAATGAAATTTGAACGCAAAGATCCGTATCTATATCAACAGCGTCAGGCTGAGCCCACACAGCGCACATGGTCAACGCAAGAAACCCAACAAGAGCCGGCAAAATTTCATTGGAGTATGCTTTTTGATTCTCCACAAAAAATCATTGCTATTAGCCTAGTAATCTTGGTTGGCTTTGGCGTAGGGATGTATACATTACTCACCCCAGACACCCCCACCAATTCTCATAATGATGTCCCTCTCATTAAGCCAATCCCAGGACCAATGAAAGAAATCCCCAATGATCCAGGGGGTATCCAAGTCCCTCATCAAGATAAGCTAATCTATCAAAGACTTGAGACGCACCAGTTAGAGGAAAAAGAGCCTACCCAACTCTTACCTGATGCCAGTGATGTATCTTATCCTCCATTAGAAGCTCAGCCCAACGCATCTTTACCAGAAGCCTCGCAGTCACCTGCTACCTCTAATACCCCTAATGAACAAGCAAACTTTGATGCTTGGCCTAAAGCCACCCCAGTTCATATGGCTGCACGGAAAACCCAGCCCCAAGAAATCACCACCACAACTGAAGGGCCCATCCTTTCCACCACCACTGTTGTAGACACACCTCAGTCACCCACGATTCAGCCGCAAGCTCAAGAGGCGGTACCAGCTCTTTCGCCTGTGCCTCTTGCAGAAGCCCCTGCCAATACTTTGCCAACTCAAGCTCAACCGTCCCTTGAAGAAGAGGTATCAGCACCACCTGTTACATCACCAGTCTCACAACCAATCAATGATGAAGCTCCTGCGACATCTAAAGCTGTCAAGCAAGAGCCACGCGCAACTGCTAAAAACGCATCGCCCACCACCAAAGCTATTAGCCCTCATAGTTTTAGGCTTCAAATCGCATCTCTTTCCTCCATGAAAGCTGCTGAAACGGAGAAAAAACGGCTCTGGGCAAAGCATAAGAACATCCTTGGTAAATTTGATGGGAAAATTATGCGGGTGGATTTAGGTAACTCAGGTGTTCGTTATCGCGTCGTTGCTGGCCCCGTTTCCTCACACAAAAAGGCTAAGGAATTATGCAACAAACTTGGCACCGAGAAAGTAGGTTGCATCATTATGAAACCAGGCTCATAAAAACGGCTGAATACTTATGGATTTTATTGCTGCATTTGAAAAAGCTATCATCTCTTTCCTTCCCATTGTGATTGCCATCACATTGCACGAAGCTGCTCACGGCTACGCAGCTATGAAGCTGGGAGATATGACAGCTTATGCGCAAGGACGGGTAACATTTAACCCGCTCAAGCACATTGATCTTTTTGGAACGATCTTGATCCCTGTTGTCTTATTTATCTCGCAAGCGCCCTTTTTAATTGGATACGCTAAGCCTGTACCTGTTAACGCATCACGGCTGCATAAACCAAGGTCTGGCATGGCTATTGTTGCAGCAGCAGGGCCCGGCATGAATCTTATCATATTCATCTTATCTGCCATATGCCTCAAACTTCTGTTGGTATTTGGACAAAACCCAGATGGCTTTCCAAGCACACTTTTGGTGAGCATGATGTTTATGAACTTATTCATTGGCCTATTCAATTTACTGCCTATTTTACCTTTAGATGGCGGAAGAATTATTGCGAGTGTATTGCCTAGAAAATGGGGGCAGATATTTGCAAAGCATGAACCCTATGGTATGTTTATTGTGTTTGGGTTAGTGCTGTTGCTACCATGGGCTTTGAAAATAAACCCAATAGGTTATATGTTGATTCATACAAGTCAAATGCTAGCAAGCGTGCTGTTTAGCCTATTGGGAATTTCTTAAAAATTACCAGCCACCTAGGAGAGTCACATGGGGTCATTGAGTTTAAGTCATCTTTTATTAATCATCGTGGTTGTCCTGCTGGTTTTTGGCGCCGGCCGATTACCGCGTCTCATGGGGGATCTTGCCAAAGGTCTTAAATCTTTTCGTGAGGGCATGAAAGATGAGGAAACATCTGATTCAGTTTCGACACATAAATTAGCAGCAAAACCTACTCCTCTTGCAAAAAACCCGGCTAAAAAGCGCCTTGCGGCTAAGCCTAAGAAATAGGTATAACAATGCTTGATATTGGTGCATGGGCTGAATTCATAGTGATTGCCCTTCTGGCGCTTATTATCATAGGCCCGAAAGATCTTCCAAAGGCGCTCTTCACCCTTGGCAAATGGGTTGGAAAATTTAGAGATTTTACCTATACTGCCCACAATACACTAACTATGATTTCTCATCCATATGATGATGAGGCTGACCTTAAGCCAAAACCATCCAAACGGACAACTTCCTCTAAACCTAAAAAACCAAAATCCAACAGTGAAACCTGAAGCATAATGAAGCATAAATCTCACGCTCATAAGCCCATGACCCTCCTTGATCATTTGATTGAGCTCAGGAAACGTCTGATCATTTCTTTGCTTGGGTTTATCGCAGCCAGCGGCGCTTGTTATCTATTTGCGCCAGAAATTTTTGGCTTTCTCACGGCACCTTTGGTGGAAACTTTAGGGCAGAAGGCCGAACGCCACATGATCTATACAGGCCTAACGGAAGCCTTTACCACGTACCTAAAGCTTTCCATGTTTGGAGGTCTTTTTTTAAGCTTCCCGATTATTGCTAATCAAATTTGGATGTTTATCGCACCTGGTTTATTCAAACGGGAAAAGCAGGTGTTTCTTCCATTTTTGATCGCCACTCCCCTTTTGTTCCTACTCGGAGCTGCTCTAGCCTATTTCGTGGTCATTCCAATGGCCTGGTCTTTTTTTCTAAGTTTTGAAACTTCTGGCTCTTTAAATGCTATGCCCATTCGGTTTGAGGCTAAAATCGATGAGTATTTAGGAACCGTAATGAAAATAATTTTTGCCTTTGGGTTTTGTTTCCAATTGCCTGTGCTGCTTGCACTGCTTACCCGCGTTGGTGTTATAAGCGAAGAAACTCTCAAGAAGAACCGAAAATATGCTTTTCTTGGCATCGTTATTGTTGCTGCAATCCTTACCCCTCCTGATTTTTTAAGCCCATTTCTCCTCATTGTTCCACTGACAATTTTGTATGAGTTTAGCATCCTGTTAGCTAAATGGCTCTCAAAGAGGATGCACAATTCCAAAACATCGTGATATAACGTTTCTAATTCGAGCTAAGGAAATTATGGAGTGTTTGGGTGCTGAACTTAAGATGGATACGTGAAAATACTGATGTGTTGATTGATACCCTCAAACGCCGTGGGATCGATTTCGACGTATCTTTATTACTGCAGATGGATGTGGATTATCGTACCTTGCTCTTTCAAGTGCAAGCTCTTCAAGAAGAGCGCAACACCATTGCAAAAACCATTCCTGAGCTCAAGAAGCAGGGGCAAGATGCTTCAGATCTAATCACTCGAGGCAATGCCATTAAAGCTGACCTTGTTGAGCTTGAAGCAAAAGAGGTTGAGGGTAGAGAACAGATAGACTCTCTGCTGCATGTGCTACCCAATATCTTGGCTGAAGATGTCCCTTTTGGCACCAGTGAAGAAGCCAACGAATGTATCAAAGTCATTGGTGAGCCTAAAAAGTTTGATTTTAACCCCCTAACCCATGAAGTACTGGGCACTAAATTAGGCCTTATGCCTTTCGAGCTGGCCACCCAAATGTCTGGCTCCCGTTTCGTTGTGTTGAAAGGACAGCTTGCCAAATTGGAACGAGCACTGGGCCAGTTCATGCTGGACACTCATACAAACAAATATGGGTATGAGGAAGTCTCTCCACCGTTACTGGTTCGAAAAGAAGCCGTCTTTGGGGTAGGCCAGCTTCCAAAATTTGAAGAAGATTTATTCAAAACCACTTCTGGTCATTACCTTATCTCCACAGCGGAAGTCTCGCTCACCAACCTTGTGGCGGATCAAATCTTAGCTGAAAGCGATCTGCCTAAACGCTTTACGGCTTTAACTCCCTGCTTCCGCTCTGAAGCTGGCGCGGCTGGCAAAGACACCAAAGGCATGTTCCGGGTTCACCAATTTTACAAAGTAGAACTTGTCAGCATCACAAAACCTTCTCAGGCATTGAGTGAACATGAGCGAATGTTGGCAGCAGCCGAAGATGTTTTGCAACAACTTGGTCTGCCCTACCGTGTGATGAAGCTTTGCTCCCAGGATATTGGCTTCTATTCACATAAAACTTATGATATTGAGGTTTGGTTACCGGGGCAAAAGGCCTATCGAGAGATTTCGAGTTGCTCTTATTTTACTGACTATCAAGCCCGCCGCATGAATGCTCGTTTTAGGCAAAACACGGAAGGTGGAAAAAGTCAGGTCGAACTAGCCCATACTCTGAATGGATCAGGGGTGGCAGTAGGACGGGCCTTGATCGCCGTTATGGAGAATTACCAACAAGCTGACGGCTCTATCCTTATCCCTGAAGCCCTTGTGCCTTACACAGGCTTTCGTGTCATTAACGGAGAAAATCATGACTAAAATACCTAATAATCCACGCGTTTTACTCTGCAATGATGACGGGATCCATGCTCCAGGCCTTAAATCACTCTATGAGATTGCATCCCAGATTTCTGACGATATTTGGATTGTTGCCCCAGAAAATGAACAAAGCGGTGCCAGCCATTCTTTATCGTTGAGGCACCCTTTGCGCATTAAGAAAATAAATGAAAAAAAATACTCCGTGAATGGAACCCCAACCGATTGTGTGCTAGTCGCGCTTCGACACATCCTTAAAGATCAACGGCCGCACCTAGTTCTCTCTGGTGTTAATTATGGAAGCAATTTAGCCGAGGATGTCACCTATTCAGGTACAGTGGCAGCCGCTATGGAAGCCACGCTTTTCAATATTCCCTCAGTTGCATTTAGCCTTGATGTGAACGATACACTTCCTAAGTGGGCCACTGCTGAGCACTTCGGGGCCAAAATCATACAAATCCTCATGCAATATTCTTGGCCAGAAAAAGTGTTAGTTAATGTTAACTTTCCAGACTTGGTTGTGAAATCAGTCGCAGGTTTTCGTGTAACCTATCAAGGGCAACGACAAATTTTCCAAGATCTTTTACAAACCTTTGATCCTCGTGGTGTTCCATATTACTGGGTTGGTTCACCAAAGGATGATGATTCTGAACACTCAGATTCAGATTTAAGTGCTATTAAACAAGGAGCGATTACCATTACGCCAATTAATCTGGACTTAACCCATGTGGATAGCTTACAAGAACTAACAACACGGTTTAGGTCCGAAGCATTTTGAGTAAAGACAAATGACTAAAGTAGAGTATACAGCCAACAAACAATCTTACCGATTGCTATCAAGATTACGGTTAATAACGATGAACTTAGTTATTGTGACCTTGATTTTGGCAACATCCGGCTGTACCACTTCCAGGCATACTCCAGCTCCCATTGAAATTTATAGACCAGGCACATCGTCTAAGTCACAACCCAGCCTTTTTAGGCCAACTTCTTCGCCCATATTAACGAAACGAAAGCCGACCTTTGAAACAATAACCTATGAGCCATCACCACCCACTTTATCAGCTCCAGCTCCCACTGAAAGTGGCCACAAGGTTTCAATCTCAAAGCTACCACCGCCGGCTGAACAGCCTTCCCTGGCCCCCAGTTTCTCAAAACCAACAAAACCTGTAGATGTTGAAACTCAAGAGAACGACTTTGGCATCAAGCCTGAAACGCCCAATACACCTTCTCGAGCCAGGGGCCCAAACCCATTGGATGTCATCAATAGCCTACAAGAAGAAAATGCCCCTGCCATTACTGAGCCTGCTTTAGAACCACAAGCTTCTCAAGCTGAGCCAGCGATATCTCCTTCTGCTGAGCCTAACCCAGCACCACCAGCGGGACCGGCAATCGTAGAGCCAGCGACTCCTGAGTCAGCGCCAGCTGAACCTGTCAGCAGCCCAAAGCCAGCAACTCCGGCTGCTGCTAAGACCAGCAAGCCTATACAAGCCGCCGTCAACATGGAAGGATTAAGCTTTGTTTGGCCTATTATTGGCCCAACTGTTGCGCCTTTTGGCCCTACATCAGATGGGCTGCATAATGATGGGATCAATATCAAAATACGCAAAGGGTCTCCTATTAGAGCAGCTGAATCAGGAACTGTGGTGTTTGTAGGAGAGAAAGTGAAAGGTTTTGGACAATTACTGCTTATTAAGCACAAAAACAATTTCACGACCGCTTATGCGCACACTCAAAAAATTCTTGTCAAAAAGAAAGATACCGTAAAAAGAGGGCAAGTTGTTGCCTACTCAGGGGATTCTGGAAGCGTCAAATTCCCACAACTGCATTTTGAGCTGCGCAACGGCGTAAAACCTATTGATCCAACCCCATACTTGGCCCAGCAATAGCCTATTCTAGCTTGTTACTGAAGTTATTGGCGTGCCCGGAGGGAATCGAACCCCCGACACCAAGTTTAGGAAACTTGTGCTCTATCCTACTGAGCTACGGGCACATAGCGGCTCTAACATGAACCACTTATAGGCTATTTGACAAGAGCATTTGCGCATTAACATGATTTTTACTCACCAGACCCAGAAAAAATTGGGAACCTCAGATATGTTTTTGGGTCAACGGAAAATGTATCTAAATGAAATGCAGGAGCAAGCCTTTCTCTCTTCCATTGGCTTGTACGCCAAAGTTTATAAAATGTATCCACCCAGCCCATCAGCTGTTCATGTGGGAGGGCCATAAAATCTTCTTGGATTTTTTCTTTGACAATGATTGGGGAATAATGATGCAAAAGCACGTGCTCTTCCAGCCATTCGAGTATCTCATAGGGCATCAAGTCATCTTCATCAAATTGCTCCAACCCAGGTCGCAATTGGGCTGAGGGTCTTTGTCGAAGTATCTCTTTCAATGATGGATAAGCCCGCCCCCACTCATGCGATTGAAGCCAGCCTAACCAGCGAATAAGCCGTTGCTTAGATACCCCGGCAAGGGGCGCAAAAACACCTGAGGTGTCCCCATCCATTGTACAATAGCCCACAGCAGCTTCGGATCGATTACTTGTGGATAACAACAATGCACCTTTCAGGTTAGCCACCATCCAGACACCAGGTGACCGCACTCTAGCCTGAATGTTCTGCAAAGCTATGTCATGCTCATTCCAATTAAGTTGGATTCCCATAGCTTGCGCAACAAGATCATGATACATTTCAACGATCTTGCTAATATTCCAGTCAAAATGAGTACTTTTGACCTCCTCTGCCAATGCTGCCGCCAATTGCTGGCTAGTGGGAGAAGAATTTTCTGTCGCCTGAAAAATAGTGGTGATCAAGCTTTGAGTTAGCTCTTTCAAACTTCCCACTGGCCTATGGCTGATAGCTTTGCAAAACCCAGCCATTCCAAGCAGGTTACAGCCATGCATGATCATAAAATGGCAAAAAATAAGTAGTGCGCTCGAATCAATCCCACCACTTAATGAAATAACGAAACCCTTTTGCTTAGTCTTAGATAACAAGTTAAACAATCCAAGCGCTACAGCATAGGTCATTTCTTCGTAGATTGACTCTCCCTCAAAATTAGTAATGGGTTTGGGGGCAAAACCCTTGGCTTGCTTAAAATGAAAATCAGTGATGTGGATAACTTTAGCGGACTTCTTCAATGGCTGCCTTTCTGGCAAAGCCACATCTACACTATCAACGACAGATGTTTGAAAGTTAAACCTCGACCCCTTATGCTTGAGGATGCCATCTTGCGCAACAAGGTTACCCCCATCAAAAATGAGCCGGCCCGATTCATTTCCTAGAAGATTCACATAGACATAGGTGCCATTACAATACCTTGAAGACCCAGCCACCATCTGTTGCCTAGTTAAGAATTTCCGCGGGGAAAAATGGCTACCGCTCATGTTGATCCATAGGCTTGGCTTAAGTGTGGATAAGTAAGAAATAGGACGGCTCTCAATATTAGCCCAAGCATCCTCGCAAATCTCAATGCCTATCCGATAACCATCTATTTGCAAAATCCAATCACCAATGACTATATCTTCCCCCAAAATGTGGCATTTCTTACGCTCACCCTTAGGCCATGGCGTAAACCAGCGTGGTTCGTAATAGACACCCGTATTAGCCAGGGTTCTTTTGGCCATTAGGCCCTTAATTTTTCCCTGAAAACAAACCGCAGCCACATTATAAAGCTTGCCTTCAAATTGAAATGGAAACCCTAAGCAAACCACCTGATTGCCTACTTGAGGCAAAATGTTTCGAAGTAGATTCTCAACATTTTCCAGAAGTTGTGGGTAAAACAATATATCTTCCAGCCCATATCCCGTTACAGACATTTCTGGAAAAATAATGATATCAGCTACCTGTTGTTGAGCCTCAGATAAAGCTTGTAAAATGTTTCGCTCATTCTCTCTCCATGCCAAAGGAGTTTGGTTCACACTCACCAGCGCCAAACGACATACCGTAGACACAGGTGGTTCGGTGGGTATAAGCAAAGGGTTAGGACGCATAGCTTTGTTTTATCTCATAGTTAACAAATCTTCATCTTTCACAATGTTATCTTTATAGATGATTTTTATAATTTCATGTAATTTTATTGTGAAGCAGAAGCAAAAGGAATTAGGGCAATTAAACAATGAACCAAAACCGAGTGATCTTAGTGACGGGTATGTCTGGCGCAGGTCGCAGCTTCACCCTCAAGACCCTAGAGGACATAGGCTATGAAACTGTGGATAACTTACCACTATCATTTTTAAGCCTCATCATTAATCCTGATTCACCTCTTTTACATCCAATGGCCATTGGTATTGATGTAAGAACGCGAGATTTCTCAACCAATAAATTTCTGGAACAAATCAAAAAACTCAGTCAGCGTGATAACGTGCAACTTGAAATTATTTTTTGTGACTGTGATGATGATGTTCTGGCCCGGCGTTACACAGAAACCAGGCGAAAACATCCTTTAAGCTCTGAAAGGCCCGCTCTTGATGGCATTCGCGCTGAGAGAATGATTTTAAAACCCATCTTGGAAGTAGCAACCTATACTTTAGATACGACATACTTAAGCGTAACCGAAACACGACAAATTTTGCGTCATCAATTCTCCTTAGAGCGAAACCCACAAACCTTTATCCAAATTATCTCTTTCGGATTTAAACGTGGTATGCCCAGAGAAGCTGACATGGTTTTAGATGTTAGGTTTCTTAAAAATCCCTACTATGATGAGCAGTTGCGTCCATTCTCCGGCGAAGATTTACCTGTGGCTCAATTCATTGAAAATGATTCTCTTATTAAACCCTTCCTAGATCAAATCAAAGCCTCTCTCTCATTGATGCTTCCACGCTTTGATGAGGAAGGTCGCAGCTATTTCACCCTTGCTTTTGGATGTACAGGCGGCCAACATAGGTCCGTCTATTGCGCTCAAACTATCTTTAACTGGCTTAAACTCTCTCGGCATCAGATTGATTTACGTCACCGAGACATGGTATCCGCGCAAGGCATCTAATCATTCCTCGCGTATTGCTTGTTTTTTATTGATCCAGACTAACAAAAACATCGAAGGGCTATTGATTTCCTTAATTCTTGAGTCTATTTGTTAATCATATGATTGTTTGTGTATAAGGGAAATTCAGATGGTTAAAGTCGCTGTTGTTGGTGCCACAGGAGCTGTTGGGCGCGAAATGCTAAAAACATTAAGCGAAAGAAACTTCCCAGCAAAACAAGTTGTTGCATTGGCTTCAGAGCAATCTTCTGGGAAACAAGTTTCTTTTGGCGAGGAAAAACTCCTCACCATTCAACCACTCACACATTACGATTTTCATGGCACAGACATTGCCCTTTTCTCAGCAGGCAGCCAACGATCTAAAGAATTTGCCCCAAAAGCAGCCGCGGCAGGATGCTATGTTGTGGATAATTCTTCCTATTTTCGGATGCATCAAGATGTCACCCTTATTGTCCCCGAAGTTAATGGCAACAATTTGCAATCAACCCAAAGCAAAATCATTGCCAATCCTAACTGTGTCGCCATTCCCCTTGTTATGGTTCTCAAAGCTCTTGAAAGCCTTGCAAGCATTGAGCGAGCCGTTGTTTCTACCTATCAATCCGTTTCCGGCAAGGGGCGTAAGGCTATGGATGAGCTTTTTCGGCAAACCAAAGCTGTTATGGTTGGAGATGCTATTGCAAAAGAAGAATTCCCAAAGCAAATCGCTTTTAACCTCTTCCCTCACATTGATACCTTTCGGGAAGACGGCATTACTTTTGAAGAATGGAAAGTGATGGAAGAGACCCAAAAAATGCTTGGAAAACCTATCAACCTTTCTGTAACCTGTGTACGGGTCCCTGTGTTCATTGGGCACAGCCTTTCCGTCAATGTGGTATTTAAAGATGAAGTATCGGTAAAAAATGCCCACTCGGCGCTGAAAAAAATGCCGGGTATTAGCGTTGTGGACAACCCAAAAGAAGATTTATATGCAACGCCCATTGATTGTGCAGGTGATGATGATGTGCTCGTCAGTCGTGTCCGAGTTGATCCATCGGTTCCGCATGGGTTGAATTTATGGATTGTAAGCGATAATTTAAGAAAAGGCGCTGCTCTAAATGCTGTTCAAATCGCCGAGAAATTGCTTTCTTTAGTGTTCTAAGCGCTCAACAAAACTTTGATTGCAAAAAAAGATTGTCATTTCGCTTATATATGAGAAAATGCTGCCAAATTATAACTTCTCAGTGAGGCAAAAATGGAAAAAACAAGTCAAGCGTTCATGGCTGAGTTATTTGGCACAATGGTTTTAGTGATTGGTGGCTGTGGCGCTGTCATTTTTGGTGGCCCTACTGTTAGCAATCTTGCCATCAGCCTAGCCTTTGGTTTAACTGTCATAACAATGGCATACACAATTGGGCATGTTTCTGGATGCCATTTGAATCCAGCTATATCTTTAGCTATGTTTTTGTTGAAAAAAATTGACGCAAGCCGTTTTGTACAATATGTGATTGCTCAATTTATTGGAGCAGCCGTGGGTGGTGCTGTTTTGCTGCTGATGTGCCATTACCACATCCAAGGCTTCAGCATTGATGAACTACATAGTTTTGGCTTTGCCTCTAATGGACTTGGAGCGCATTCTCCCGGTCATTACGGCCTGATTAGCTGCTTTATTTCAGAAGTAATCCTGACTGCTATTTTTGCCTGGGTTGTCCTTGGCACTACGCGCTCTGGCTTTCCTGACGGATTTGGTGGGTTGGTTGCAGGCCTAGCATTAGTCATGGTTCACTTGGTCGGAATCCAAATCACCGGGACATCGGTAAACCCAGCACGCAGCTTTGGCGTTGCTATTTATAAAGGCGGCGATGCGCTTGCGCAACTTTGGCTTTTCATTGTTGCTCCGCTTATCGGAAGCTTCTTGAGCACTTTTCTTTATAAACTTACATCGCAAAAATAACTCTTCATTCAAAATGTACTTTAAAAAGGAGAATCATTCCCCTCTTTTTATGCCCAAATAAGCACTGTCATTTTAATATTGGCATGGTTTTCGCATGAAGTGATTAGTTATTTTATGTAAGGCCAAAATCATGTTTAAACGAATCTTCATTCTTTGCATTGTTGGGACGCTTATCAGTTTACTAAGCACACATGCCGAGGCAGGTGTCAAAAGTCGAATCAAAGACATTGTCTCATTTCAAGGGGTTCGTGATAACCAGCTCGTTGGCTACGGACTCGTGATTGGGCTAAATGGATCAGGAGATTCCTTACGAAAATCGATTTTTACTAAAGAAAGCTTGATCAGTATGTTGGACAGAATGGGGGTCAACATTCGTGAAGCAGGAGATATTGATACAAAAAACATTGCTGCCGTCATGGTAACGGCTACCCTGCCTGCCTTCGCCAGACACGGTTCAAGAGTTGATGTCGTTGTATCTGCCATGGGTGATGCTAAAAACCTACTCGGTGGAACATTGTTAGTTACCCCATTGGTTGGTGCAGATGGAGAAGTTTATGCCGTTGCACAAGGCCCTGTGGCCACAAGCGGCTTTTCTGCACAGGGCAAAGCCAGCTCTGTTACTAAAGGTGTTCCAACAAGTGGCCGAATTGCAAATGGCGCTATTGTAGAAAAAGAAATTGGCTATGAGTTGGCACAACTTGACTCCATGAACCTAAGCCTTCGTAACCCTGATTTCACAACAGCTCAACGCATCGAGCAAGTGATTAACACTCATACTGGACAAGCGCTTGCAAAGGCCCTGGACGGGTCAACAGTACATATGAAAATCCCAGCAAATTATGATGGCGATAGAGTCGCCCTACTGACACGCATTGAACAATTAGAAGTTATACCAGATCAACCAGCTAAAGTCGTCGTAGATGATCATGACGGTGTGATTGTGATGGGAGAAAACACTAAAATTAGTATGGTTGCCGTCAGTCACGGAAGCTTAACGGTCCGCATTACCGAAGAAGAGCAAGTTTCACAACCAAACTCTTTCACAACGGGTGTTCCAGAGATTGTTCAATCTACAAACAATACAACAACTAACAATACTCAAAATATTCAAGGTGCCTTAACTTTGGCTGATGGCGCTTTATCAGGAACCGCCACCAACGCTAGCCTTTCACAAGTAACAACGGCAAATCAAACGCAGTCGAACCAGACAGCTGCAGGAGCAACCACACAAAAAGTTGACCGAACCAATGTCGACATTCAAGAAGAAAAATCAAAGATGGGTATCGTTCCAGCTAATGCCGGCCTACAGGACTTAGTTGATAGCCTGAATGCCCTTGGCGCCACGCCACGCGATATGATCACAATCCTTCAAAGCATTAAAGCAGCTGGGGCACTCCAAGCCAGCATCGAGGTGATCTAATGACAAACATTACCCACATGCAAATAACAAACTCGCCCCACAAAGCGCCTGACAGGATTCGTTTAGTGGCTGAAGAGTTCGAATCAGTATTTATTGCACAAATGTTTAACACTATGTTTCAAGGCATCCCAACAGATGGTCTTACAAAAGGAGGCCCTTCTGAACGTGTTTTTCGGAATATGATTGTTACAGAAGTTGCTAAACAAACGGCTCACACGCAAAGCATCGGAATTGCTGATGCCGTCGAAGAACAGCTTCGTCTAAGAGCAGAAAAATCATCTGATTATTCTCAAGTACTTAAAGCCTATGAAGCTGGTCAGCTTGCTTCAGAGTCTTTAAGTCAGCAAAAGAATTTATCCTCATTCGCTGCAGAAGGGAAGTAAGCCATGAAGCATAAAAAACTTTTAGAAGAGCTCAACCAAACCACCCTTACCTTAACCAATCTTGTGCTTGAGGAGAACATGAAGCTTGAGCAAAATGATAGGGCAGGCTTACGTGAGCTTGTGGAGCGTAAAACTGAATTATCTAATCGCTATATTCAATGCTTAACCACCCTAAAGAAAACAGGTTTTGATAGCAACTCGGCCTCTCAGGAATTAATTCAAAACCATGTCCGACTCAATGAGGCTTTGAATCTAAATGAGATTATTCTAACCGCTAAAATCATTGCTTCACAAAGTTACCTGAACGCTATCATCGAAGCTGCTGAATCTTCAAATAGACCGGTCAAAACATACACACCGCGTAAAAAACCAACGAAAAGAAACTCTCAGCCCTTACCTTTGGCTGTAAACGAAACGTTTTAGGAGCCAATAATGTCACTCACACAAACTATTAATATGAGCCTTAATGGCCTTAAGATGAGAAGCATCGAAACACAGATCGCTTCAGCAAACATTCTCAATGCCGGGCAAGAAGGTTATTCGAAAAAAACGCTTATTCAAGTTCCAGTCATTTCCGCTGGATTTGGACTGGGAACCGAAATTTCAGATATCAAAAGGAACGTAGAAATGTCACTTGTTCGTGACATAAATATTTCTACATCTGATTTAGGCTATCACGAAGTTAAATCAGAATTCTTGCAAAGATGTCAGACCCTTTTGGGAACAGTTGATGGCCAAAATGATATTAGTTATCTTTTAGGAGAGTTTGCCAATGCTCTTGCTCGAGCATCTAATGATCCTACCTCTGCATCGCTTCGTTCGCTTGTTGTTCAATCAGCAAAAAATCTTACAGAGCGGATAAATGACGTTGTCAAGCAAGCGCAACAAATACGCGCAGAAGCTGACGCTTCACTTGAAAACCACATAACAAGAGCCAGACAAATCATCGAAGATACTCATCGCATAAACAAAGAGATACGATCCAAAACTGGCACTCCTGGTATTTTTACAAATGACCTACAAGATAAACGCGACACTTTGCTTAGAGAGCTATCATCAATTATGTATATTCAGGTTTTGCCAAGGCAAACAGGCGATTATTTCGTCGGAACAGCAGCCGGGCAAGCTCTTGTGAATGTAGAACCTATCGTTCTTACATATGAGAGGTTTTTTGGAGCTATGAATCCTTTCGTCAGTTATGAAAATGGCGATTTTGAAAATGTTGCTGTCAGCGGCATCAATGCAACTGAGAATCTTAAGTCTGGCAGAGCAAAGGGGCTTGTTGAGATTAGGGATTCTATTGTACCCACCATTCAAAATCAAATGGATGCTTTTGTTGAAAAAATCAGAGACACCGTTAACGCTCTGCACAATTTAGGAACCTCCTTCGAAAACAACCAGACTCTCAATGGAACCCGAAGCCTAGGCCCAACAGCAGCTGATGCTGGTTTAGAAATTTTATCTTGGTCCGGCACTGTACGGTTAGCAACAGTCGGAGCAAATGGAAATTTTGATCGAATTGTCGATATTGATTTAAATGATCCAACACTTGTAAGCGTTAATGATCTTATCACTCGGATCAATACATCTTTTGGCTCTTCTGTAGCCTCCATTGATGCCACGGGGCATGTGGTTTTAAACGCAGGGTCAGGAAAAGGTGTTTCTATAGGCTCAAAGGATGGCGCTGCACCAGCAACCATTAATCTTAATGGAAGAGACTATGGGTTTTCACATTTTTTTGGATTCAACGACTTACTCGTAACAGACTCAACCGTTGCAGGAGACAATATCCTTGGCATTAGTCAAAAATTTTCCGTAAACACAAAGTATCTGACACAGCCAGAACTCTTAAATTTTGGGATCCTCAACTCATCAATATTAGCCAATCCTTCCGGTACGCCTCAGCAAAGATTAGCTGCAACAAGTGGTGATTCACTTAACGCTCTACAGCTAAGCAATTCCATCAACAAAGATAGCTTTACGTTCGAAGCTGTTGATGGCTTAGGAAGCCAAACAACAACTTTAACTAAATATGGTGCCATTCTTACAGCACACCTGGCTGGGAAAACTTCCGTTGAATTAACGGCAGTTAAGTTTCATGAATTCTTAAATCATGATGCGAAACAAAGGCTCTACAATCAAGCTGGTGTGAATATTGATGAAGAAGTTCAATCTTTAACAACCATTCAGCTCTCCTATAAAGCGAGCGCTCATTGCCATAGCGTGGCAAAAGAAATGTTTGAGCACCTTGTCCGAGCCTTCACTCGCTAATAAAGGAGTAGCAAATGCCTCGTATTAGTACTTTTGGCCAACAATCAAATAACATGCGCAATTTGAATTTGTTACAACAAGCGCTTCATGAGCGTTCTGTAAAGGCAACCAGAGGCGGAAAAATCTCAGATAGTTTTGCTGACTTCCCCTCCTCTAGTGAACGTATCATAAATATGGATGTTGAACGTCAACAGCTACAAACTTTCAGCATAAGCCTAAAATTAGCTGAGAGCCAACTGCTAACCTCTGAAACAAATCTTGCACAACTAGGGGAGGTTCTTGCTGTTTTATTTAAGGACCTTATTTCTGGAATAAACGGTGACCCAACATCTGCTTTTGCCTCGATTGGTATAGCTCAGCAAACCCTCGATGATGTGGTACGTATTGGAAACACTAATCTAGGAGGAAAGTATCTTTTTGGAAAAGGATCAAATATAGCACCTATAAATGTATCCGGTATGGTTACACCTAACTTAGGAGACCCTCCTGATTACTCCTATTCTTATGTTGGTAATGCCCCTTTTAGAGTTAAAACTAACCGCCAAAATGAATTTTTTGAATATGGCGTTGGCGTTGATACTCCTGTATTTGAAAACGCAATACATGGCCTTTTACTCATGAAAACAGCCGATCCAACAGATCAAACTCGGCTCACGGAAGCTTTAGACAAAATTAGCTTGAGCTTGAAGTATTTAGGAAACATCCAAGCGCAAATTGGCCAGCAAATTGTCGTGGTGGAAAAAGCGATGGAGTTTAATGTGCTAAACACAGAAGAATACATCGCGGCTCAAACAAAAGTCGTTATGATGGATCCTGCTCAAGCTGTGTTTGAATTCCAAGATGCTGAGACTCAAATGAAGCTATCTCGTCAAATTCTAAGTCGCCTCGGGCGCCAATCACTTTTAGAGGATTAAAATGGGCTTACAATCTCCTTCGCTTATTACCCCAGAAGCATTTTTAGAAAACCTACCATTTTCACCCACCAAATTGGGGGTCAGCATTCCACAACTTGAATTTCCAAGAGGGGTTCTCGGTTTTGAGAGTCATACTTTATTTAATGTATCTCAACTTGGTTTGCTTGTAAAAATTAGCTGTGAAAAGCCTTTTTTCATAAGGTTTTATGGTCTTCCTATGAACCTAGCAACGCAGCAACTCTATGAAGAAGAAGACATTGAAGCGTTATCATCCGCTTATCAATTAACTGCGGAAAACACCTTTATCATGCCTTTCATTGCCGGTGAAAACAATAATGGAGCCTTGGAACTAAGGGCTAACCTTAAAGCTCCCATTATCATCGACGCCATAACAAAACAAGCATGGCAACATGTCTTTTCACAAGATCGCTATCCTTTACGGCTAATCTTAGGCGATGCTCCAAATCTGATGACTCTGGAGAAGTAACTGATGGATATCGAATGGCTTCGGACATTCTGCTGTGTGGCTGAACACGCAAGTATGGCCAAAGCTTCTGAATTTGTCGGCCTTACTCCCTCAGGTGTTAAACGCCAATTGGATACTCTTGAGAAACACTTGAAGACCAAACTCTATTCAGGCAATCCCCAGGGCATCATCCTCAATGGCGAAGGGCAAGAGCTTTATGAAAATGCTAAGGCTCTCCTGGCTTTGTTTGATCAAACGATTGCGGATGTTAAAGGAGTTAAAGAGACCATTGAAGGCGATCTTAAAGTGATCATCACCAACAATGGTGCCGCCTGGTTTTCTCAACATTTCCAAGAGTTCCGAGACCTTTATCCTGGCATTAACCTGAAGTTAATTATTGATGAAAGGAGGTCATTAGGATTTTCAAGTAGCATTTCTGGCATCACTGTTGGGCTCACTGCTTTTAAGCCACCCAAAAATACGTCTTTAATTTGGATTAAACTACGCGAATTTTCATGGGTGCCATTTGTCCATCCAAATTATTTGGAAACCCACGGTACACCAACCTCAATGGCCGACTTAGATAATCATTCCATCATTGGTTATCAATGGGCATCGGAAAACACCCATTTAGCAGACGAACGTTCAAATATATTATTACATGAAGGGGTAACTCTTGCCAATCAAAGAGACCCTCTGTTCATTACAGATGATATAGTTTGCAGTTTGTATTACATCAATCAAGGCTTAGCAATTGGAATTCTTCCAAAATTTATTGGTAAGCAATTTGGATTAACAGAAATTTTAACGGACACTTTTCCAGAAGAAAAAAGCCTATGGCAAACACTTTATTTTGTGATGCCGTCAAATCTAAAGGCCAATAAGCGGGTCATGGCACTTAAAAATTTCATAATAGATAAAGCAAATAAAAGCTGTTAATTAATTTGGGCAAGAAAACTTCATAAATTTTTCCTACTCTGGTTCAAACGCATTATTGCTGGTGCTTGTTTTGCCTACAGAATACATAAGCTGCCCCTTTAATTTCGATTATATTGTCTATTAATAGAGCGTCAATAGCATTCTTCAATGCTATGAAAAAATACACGAATGAATTTGGCGAAGCGGCTATTCCATCCGTCCACATCATAAGATAAACCTTAGTTCACATGGGCCTGAAGTTTAGTATCATGGACTTATTGAAGGCTAAAAAATATACCACAGTAACCCATCGTTCTGAAATGAACGGTGGGTTTTTCTATACCCCTTGTCAGATGACATGCTTATCGATAATGTTTAGAGCGGAGGGTTCAACCAGAAAGAGACACTATGGCCATGTTATTCTCACTCTGGCTCATTGCTTAAAAAACTTTCCTGCTTCAGTTTATCTCTTTTCTGTCCTACATGATGATGGCACGTTATCGTACACAAACATAGTCAGAAAATTTGCTCATTCGCAGGCTCGGCAAGATAGTTCAGACGCATTTGACCCTAATGACGTGGCTTTAGCTGTGATCAATCCCCCGATCCTAGATCGAAGACCCATAATGATTGCAGATACAGCGCTAAGCCAATTTCCTCAAAAGATGCTAACGGTTGGATTTGGGGTGACTGGAAGAGGCGATAAGGATTTCTTTATTGAAGATAGAAGGGGGCGAGCTATGGAGTCTATTGTTCGCGAGCCTACTGATGCATTACTAAAAGGCAAAGCCATCCTGGTAGAATTTATACGCCAAAATCCAGATAAACTTTTAGCAGGTTTGCCCCATTATGGGGATTGTGGAGCTCCAGGTATTATAAATAATCAAGTTGTTGGCTTAGCTCTCCATCAAGAAGAGCTAGATCGCCATACCAAAAAGTGGAGCCAAGCTAAAAACGTAGTTCTTCCCGGGCAAACGGGGGCTTATGCACACCAAGTTCCAGCTGGCAGTTAAAAATTACGGATGCTGTTAGAGTTGATGTGCAAGGCAATGCCTATTTTGATTCATTGATTGCCGATGCTGAAAGCCAAGTTCACGGTCAGGTGAGTTATCATTTTCCAAGGGTTCATCATTTTTATGATCAGTACCATAGCTACTACATTAACCTTGGTCAGCATATGGCCTGGATAAAATCTGTGGCTCAAAACAATATTGGTAGATATATAGATTCGCATCGATGGTTATATCCAGGAGAAACTCCCACGCGAATACCCAATGAACATAAGTCAAAGTGGTCTCGAGAAGAAAGTCCAAGCGATAAAGAGAAACCCAGTGCTATTGCTGAGGAAAACGACCGCTGTTGGCTTCAATATTATAGCCAGGTTTCTTTACGGTTGTGTTGGGACAAAGAGGGAAAGATTATTATAAACCCTGTTACATACTATGGCTTGGTAGAGAACAATGCAGAGTTTTCGCTTGCCCATCCAGAATTAATGAGTACAGGTAAAAGATATAAGGGGGATTTATGAGAAGGTTATCAAAATTATTTCTGGTATTGGTTTTATTATTAAACGATCAGGTTTGTTTAGCCCGCATCTTACAAGATGAATTTGAGCATACATTTCAGCAAAACAGGGCTAGTGGGGTTCATTTTCAACCTCCTAGCAAAGAGTTTTTAGATCAGGAAGAGAAACAAAAACGCTCATCTTATAGGTTAACCGTTTCAAGTGGCCGGCGTGATTATGATGAGAACATTGACGGCCCTCGAACCATCATGAACCCAAGGTATGTTGCTCATACCATCGCTAATCCGCCACCCGGTAAAAGCATATACGATCCTGTTGAGCCACGTGCTGAAACATTATTGCGCAAGGAGGATTTTGCCAGACAGGTAGATCAGGCTCTGAGGAGCTCTCCATTTGGAGGCTCATCCGGAGCATCAAATCCACTTTCAAAAAATGACCAAGGGTCGAGCGTGGGTCGTGCGGCTTTAAGTCGAGCTCAAGAAGAGCAACTCATGCAGCAGTCAAGTGAGGAAAGCGCGTCCTTGCGCTCAGTTTTAAGTACTGACCCTGCTGCGATGAGCAGTATGCCGCCATTGAGTAACGGCGGGGATATCGGCAACACACCGCCCAGCATTATGGCAACAAGTGTGGTTGCGGATAGTGGCGTGAGGGTATCCCCTAGCCTTGAAGAGCGGCTTTTGCAGCGTCTTCAAGATATCGTAACGGAGCGTTTTCAGGATATCATGAAGGATAGAAAGTCTGGCATTCGCTATGGAAGGCCAGCTGGGTCTCCACCATGGGGAATTTCTGAAAAAGCGTTGTTTACGACACCAAATCTTAAGATTCCTCCAGATATATTAGTCAAGATTGGCCTAAGGCCCATTGAAGATGAACTGCGGTTTCTTGAGTCTACTTTCACAGAAGCACTGAATGATATTAAAGCAGCGGTGGCTGCAAGCCCAATTAATCCGCGTCAAATTTGCCAGATGTTGATCCTCGCTGATCAAGCGGCTGAAAGGCTTGAGATCGAATACCCGACAGCTGCAGCTTATGCATCAGAAGCCTTGCATCTGGTTGGTGAGGCGATGAACTTGGGAACCTATGTTGTCGCAGGCGTAGCTGGAGCAACTATGGGGGCTGTAGGGGGAAGTGTTGGCGCTATAGCTTGCGTTGGTGCCGCTTGTGGTGTAGGGGGAGTTTACTTTGGCAAGAAAGTTATTGCTGAAGGAGTTGAAGCCTTAAAGCCTTATCTGCCAAACATGGAAGAGCAGCTGGTTAGGCTAGGGTTTGTGGATACGCCACTGGAAGCTGCCTCTGTTATCAACGGTGTTGTTCGGTCAGTTCATTTTGCCTCCCTTGTTGGCCAAGGTGGCACTTTCGCCTTTTTTCGTCGCATCCTCCCGCCTCAGATCATCAGCAAAGTTGAGGCATCCCATCCATCTGGGTTCAGAGTATTGGCCAAAGACTATGTTCGGGACATGGAAACCAGGACGGGGATGAAGATTGGTGGCGATCAGAGACTCATTCTTAAGGAAACCTTGCAACGGTATAACTTTGAGAAGCTGGATGGTGAAAGCTATGTTAAACACACGACAAACTTCGATAGAACGACACGCAACAAACTCATCTTAGAGTGGGAAAAGCATACGGGGCAAGTGTGGCCATCGAAGGTTGTAGAAAGAGATGTTGGAGGGAAAACAGAGCGGACTACCGTTAAACACCAAGCCCATCATGTTATTCCTC
>MKSY01000023.1 GCA_001897475.1 Alphaproteobacteria bacterium 43-37 | reverse complement strand
AATCGTTCGACTTGCATGTGTTAAGCATGCCGCCAGCGTTCGTTCTGAGCCAGGATCAAACTCTCATGTTGACGTTCTGTACTCACCAACTACTGCTCTAGCGGTAAACATTTATGTATCAATACATAACTGCTTACACCCCAAACTAATCAATCATCGTGCCGGCATGAACAGCCGACAGGAACCTGAAGTACACCCTGTCACAGCACTATGTCAAGAACATTTTATCGTTTTTTAAGTTTTTATTTCTCCAACAATTTTTATGAAGGCTACTTACATCTCTGCCTGCTGCATCTCAGACCGAACGGATTGATGATTGCGTGATCAAAAATTCTTCCTCCCAATCAATTCTGCCCCCCCTTTCGTAATCCAATAAAAATGCCACACACTACTACATCTAGTGGATGCATGAAGGACAAAAACCCTTTAAAACTCACACCTTCAACCATACTGCATGAAAATTGAACGGAAATTAATTTTCTACCCATTGTGCTGTTTTTCTTGACAGCGCCGCCTGTGGCGTCTACCCTAACAAAAGGTTAAGAGGAAAGTTTAGATGAAAAGCATTAAGAAGTGGAGCGCTTGGAGCCTCATTTTTATCTCGATAGCTTTAGGTGCACTTTTAAAAGTTTTTCTTCACACATCCAATGTCTCGCACCCCACACATTACACAGCCGATCTGCAATCCACAACCGATCCTTCTTTTACCACAGAAATTTTTGACAAAACATTGGAAGTTGAATCAGGGCAAACTATTGCCAGCATTCTAGCAAACGAAGGCATTGACTCTGATCAGTGCCACGCAGCGGCCCAAGCCCTCAAAGATAAATTTGACCCACGCAATTTAAAAAGCGGCCAGGAACTATTTATCCGCTGCAAAATTATGCCCGATGAATCCATACAATTGCTTCGCCTCTTAATTCGACCATCTTTTGATCAAGAGATCTTAGTAAGCCTAAATGAAGATGGTGGCTATCAATCTGGAATCATTAAAAGGCAAATGAATTATGAGCTTAAAACCATTTCAGGCGTTATTACATCTTCACTATATGCTGACAGCGCGAAAGCCAACATCCCTGCTGGGGTGATCTTTGAATTAACCCAAGGGCTTAGCTATGGCGTGCACTTGCAAAGGGACCTCAAGGCAGACGACCCATTTGAAGTGATTTACGAGTCTGTCCACGATGCAGAAACAGGCAAAGAGCACACTGGCAAACTTATATATGCCGCCATCGGCATTAATGGCACACCATTTGAGATCTTCCGCTTTCAAACTCTTGATGGCCGAGAAGATCTTTACAACGAACGCGGTGAATCCGTCAAACGAGCTCTTTTAGCCACGCCTATTGTAGCCGCAAGGCTCTCCTCAGGATTTGGCATGAGGAAGCACCCTATCTTGGGCTACTCTCGTATGCACAAAGGCGTAGACTTTGCGGCACCTCGCGGCACCCCTGTGATGGCTGCTGGCGATGGCGTTGTAACATTTTCTGGCCGTAAAGGCAGCTATGGTAACTACATCTTGCTCGCTCACTCAGGCGGATACTCAACAGTTTATGCTCACTTAAGCCGTTTTGCAGGGCACATCAAAAGAGGAACGCGCGTCAAGCAAGGGCAGATTATCGGCTTTGTTGGTAGCACAGGCAATTCCACTGGCCCACACCTTCATCACGAAGTTTTGGTCAACGGAAAACATGTTGATCCACAAAAAGTCAAGCAACCACCACGCCTTCTTCTTGCTGGAGCAGACAAGGAAAATTTCAAGCGGTTTACACAAAAAATTAAACGCAAAGCCCATGGACTGAGGTTTAAAGGCCAATACGCGCTAAATGCTGAACAGCCATCAGATAGAGCAGCGAGCTAATTCCTTTTAAGCCCACTGACCACTCTTTAAACTGGCATAATGACTCTTGGGCATCTTGAGTTTCTCAATAAAATTTCACCTAAATACCCTATACAACATTCTTTCATATTAAGCTTCTCAAGCTTGATACAAAATAACCTCTTGCATATTTCCGGCCATCCTTACGCCGCTTCTACCATCCTTGCTCTTTTTTTGTCATTCTCGTGAAAACGGGAGTCCACCTTTTTTACAAATCTAAGATCAGTTAAGCTGGAAGATTCATGGATCCCCGCATCCGCGAGGAAGACAAAGAGAGGCGCGGGAATGACTAAGAGGGGTGCGGGAATGACTAAGAGGGGTGCGGGAAGACAAAGGGAGGGGTGCCTGGGAAGACAAAGGGAGGGGTGCCTGGGAAGACAAAGGAACGCTCCCTAAAGGTTCCCGCTTTTACGCGGGAACGATACTAGGAACAAAAACAAGTAAAGTAATTAAAGTCACACCTCTAATTACTTAATCTCTAGTTACTTAGAAGCCTCTCCAGCTTCCTCACCTAAGGATTCAGCAGCATTCCCCGCCTCGCTAGCGTTTGAATTCGCTGGCTCTTTAGCTTCAGCATGCTCTTCAACCTTAGCCTCTGGCTTAACTGCAGCAGGCGCCGAAGCCCCCTCTTCAGCCACACCAGGCTCACTCATTTTTAATGGAGATCCGTCCATGTTAAATAGCTCAATCTTGCTCGCATCCATGGCCTCTTTCATCCTCACCTGGATTTCTCTCTGGCGGATACGATTTGGCAGCATGCTTGCTTTTGCTTTCTCGAAAGGCAGAGCTTCTTTCTTCCTACCACCCTCTTTCTTAATAATATGGAAGCCAAAAGGTGTTTTGACTGGTTTTTCTGACAATTCGCCATCCTTCATCTCGAAAGCAACTTTCGTAAACTCAGGAATCAAATCATTTTTGCCAAAGAAATCTAAATCACCACCGCGCTTAGCGCTTAAATGATCAAGGGATTTTTTCTCAGCAAGCTTACCAAAATCCTCACCTTTTTTGATTTGATCAATAATGTCTTGAGCTTCTTTTTCATCCTTTACAAGGATATGCCGAGCCCTTACTTGATCCTCAGCGACAAATTCCTTCATATAAGCTTCGTGTTCTTTTTTGAGCTCTTCATCAGTAAAGCTTTCTTTAAGTCCACTAAACAAAAACATCTCTTGCAAAAGATTCAACTGCATCTCTTGCTGAGCTTTTTTATACTCTACTGATTTTTCAACGCCTTTATCACGCGCCCTTTTAACCGTCGCCATACGCATAGCCATTTGCTGCAGAACATTTGGATAAATCTGCTCAAGCGGCGCCTGCTTCAGCTGTGGAGGAAGAAGCTGTATACGCTCCATAACATCCAAGAGGCGAATGCTCTGCCCCCCTACTTTACCCACCACTTTGTTTGGGTCAATTTGAGGTTGAGCCCCTTCTACTTTTTCTTTCTTACTCTCAGAAGCCTCCACTGCATTTTCAGCAGAATCCGCTGTTTTCTTCTTAGCAGCGAGCGCATCGCTGGAGACTAAACCCAGCGCCAACAAGGCTGTCGTTGTATAAACCCATTTCATCGCTTAAATCCTCATGCATAGATAAAATAATGCTTTAATTTGCCTAATGTATTGGAGTTTAGCAACCCCATTTTTCTAGAACGATTATTCCTTATTCATTAAATTTTAAATTTTCTTTGCTATAAAAGAAAGATTGTATGGACCGACCGATCCAGGTAACATACTGCCAAATTTTACTATAATTTGTGACATTTTGAGGAAAATATGTTCTCGACAATTGCCCGCCGTATATTTGGTACCGCAAACGACCGCCTTGTTAGAAAATTAAAGAAAGCTGTTGATGCCATCAATGCCCTAGAACCTGCCATGGTATCTTTGAGTGATGAACAACTCAAATCAAAGACACATGAGTTTAAACAGCGTCTCAGTAACGGGGCGAGTGTTGATGATCTTTTGCCTGAGGCCTTTGCCGTTGTCAGAGAGGCATCAAAACGGGTCCTAGGCATGAGACCTTTCGACGTTCAGCTCATGGGCGGCATGATCCTCCATCGAGGCATGATCCCTGAAATGAAAACTGGCGAAGGCAAAACCCTTGTCTCAACGCTTCCCGCCTATTTAAATGGATTGACTGGCAAAGGTGTCCACATCGTTACAGTAAACGATTATCTAGCCCAGCGTGACTCCTCTAACATGGGCAGGCTCCACACATTCTTAGGGCTAACCGTTGGGTGCATCACACATGAAATGGATGACCATGAACGCAAAGAAGCTTATAATTGCGATATAACATATGGCACAAACAACGAATTTGGCTTCGATTATCTTCGCGATAACATGAAATTCTCGCTTATTGAAATGGTTCAGCGATCTTTTAATTATGCGATTGTTGATGAAGTTGACAGCATCCTTATTGATGAAGCCAGGACGCCACTCATTATTTCTGGCCCTGCGGAAGACTCATCAGATCTTTATACAGCTGTAGACCATGTTATTCCACACTTAACGTCTGAAGATTATGACAAAGACGAAAAAAGCCGCACTGTTCTCTTAACTGAAGCAGGCACAGAAAAAGTTGAAACACTCCTAAGAGGAATGAACCTTTTACAGGCTGATAATCTCTATGATCCCGCTAATATTGCTCTTGTTCATCATATGAACCAAGCTTTAAGAGCCCATAAATTATTCAGCAAAGACACCGATTACATTGTCAAAGATAATAAAGTCATCATCATTGATGAGTTTACGGGCCGCATGATGGATGGAAGACGCTACTCAGACGGCCTCCATCAAGCTTTAGAAGCCAAGGAGCGTGTAAAAATCCAAGTCGAAAACCAAACTCTTGCTTCTATAACATTCCAGAACTACTTCAGACTGTATCATAAATTGGCTGGAATGACCGGCACAGCAATGACAGAGGCGACAGAGTTCAACGATATCTACAAACTTGAAGTGGTTGAGATCCCGACAAATGTCCCATGCGTCCGCTTGGATAAAGATGACGAGGTTTATCGAACATCACGGGAAAAATACGATGCCATTATTAAACTAATCGAAGAATGCCACGCTCGTAAGCAACCCGTTCTAGTTGGAACAGTCAGCATTGAAAAGTCAGAGTATCTTTCACAGCTTTTAACAAAGAAAAAGCTACCTCACCAAGTCCTCAATGCACGCTATCATGAACAAGAAGCACTCATCATTGCCGAGGCAGGTTACCCCGGCGCGGTTACCATCGCAACCAATATGGCTGGCCGTGGTACGGATATTCAATTAGGTGGCAACCTGGAAATGCGCGTCGCCATGGAGTTAGCGAAAAACCCAGCCACGGCTGAAAACGCTAAACAGTACGAAGCACTGCTTACCAAAACAAAAGATGAGATACGTACAGCTGCCGAAATTGTTAAAAATGCTGGAGGCTTATATGTTATTGGGACAGAGCGCCATGAAAGTCGACGTATCGATAACCAGCTAAGAGGAAGAGCTGGGCGCCAAGGCGACCCAGGAGCTTCAAAATTCTTCCTTTCATTAGAAGATGACCTTATGAGGATTTTTGGATCAGAACGACTTGATTCAATGCTGCAAAGACTAGGCCTACAGGAAGGTGAAGCCATTGCTCACGCATGGATCAACAAAGCCTTAGAACGAGCCCAACGCAAAGTGGAAGCTCGAAATTATGATATTCGCAAGCAGCTCTTAAAGTTTGACGACGTGATGAATGATCAACGTAAGGTTATTTATGAACAACGTCGTGAAATTATGTCCATGGAGCATCTGCAAGAAGCCGTATCGGATATGCGCCATGAAATGGCTGAACTCATTATTTCACGCTTCGCTCATGAAGACAGCACAAGCGAACAGTGGGATATTCATGCCCTTCATCAAGAATGTATCCGTGTTCTGAATGTTGATCTACCCATTCAAAAATGGGTGACTGATGAAGATCTATCACCCATCGCGCTTCGGGATCGTATTTTAGAAGCCAGCGAAGAACATATGCGAAATAAAGAAGAACAATTTGGCACCCATGCCATGCGTCACGCGGAACAATCCGTATTGTTACAGTTTTTAGATCAAGCATGGAAAGAACATTTGCTGGCCCTTGACCACCTCAGGCAAGGCATCAACTTACGAGCATATGGCCAACGTGATCCGTTAAATGAATACAAAAGTGAAGCTTTTAATCTATTTAAACTCATGATGGGAACGCTAAGAGAAAACGTAACCACGGCCCTTTCTCATATCGAAATAAACCCTCATTATGGGATTAATCCAGCATATCATGACTCATCATCGTCTTCTCTTGATGAACTCAAACAGCACTTTTTAAAGCTCTATGATGAAGAGCAAGCCGCCCTGAATGCAGCTGAATCAACTGATGCAAATGTCCTGCCGATCAAACCAAAAGGCGCCTTACGTGGCAAAAAGCCCAAGGACATTGATTCGACAGAAAACACAAATAACGCTTCACAAGAGCTACAAGAAGCAACCTCATCACGCAGGAATGAATTATGCCCATGCGGCTCAGGCCTTAAATTCAAGCACTGTCACGGCAAAATCGATTAGAGCTTCTTCCACGTCACCCTCCCTCTTCTCCCTGTCGTTGCCGCTCTTTTCCCTGTCGTTGCCGTTCTTTTCCCTGTCGTCCTCGCGAAAGCGGGGAGCCATAAAAAAAGCTTGGGTTCCCGCATCAAGTGGGCCTTGTTGCATGGTGTGCGATAGGGCAGATAGTTGAGAGAGGAAGAGAGTGCTTAAGCGGCATTAATA
>MKSY01000022.1 GCA_001897475.1 Alphaproteobacteria bacterium 43-37 | reverse complement strand
AGTCAAAGACTAGCCACAATGCGAGGTTTGCATGTCAATTTTTTCATTTGAAGGTATCGCCCCTTACACCCAAAAGGCGATTTAAAAAAAATGACACCCACCCCTTACACAGACTACCTTTTAACACACCTTAACGACCTTCCTCATTATTCCAGTTTTACGAAAAAACGGTTGATTTCCCTTGTAGGCAAACGCGTCATAGACCTCATCCGACACTTACCAACCCATTACTCAACACGAACATTCTTAGCAGCGCTAAAGGCTTCAACATCCAAAGAAGCCGTTATGGTCACCGTTACCATTGATTGTCATCAACGTGGGAAGCCCTACAAAATCTTAGCTCACGATGAACATGGTGATCGTCTAGAGATCATCTATTTCAATGCCCGCGCCCCATATCTTCAAAAACTATTTCCTACAGGCGAAAAACGAGCCGTATCAGGGAAGCTAGAAAAATACTTCACTCATCATCAAATGATCCATCCCGATTGGGTTGGATCTCCTGCCCAAGCACAATTTTTTGGCAGTGTTGAACCTGTTTACCCGCTCACTGAAGGTCTCACGGCTCCTACTTTGCGCCGCATCATTGCCGAAAGCCTCAAAGTTAAATCCAAATTGGAGGAGTGGATCCCTCCCCATATTTTAGATGACAAACAATGGCCATCTTGGTCAGAAGCTATATATACCGTCCATATGCCAGGATCAAAGCTTGAAAGGAAAAAAATCGCCTTATGCAAAGAACGACTTGCTTTTGATGAATTATTTGCGCACCAAATTGGCTTACTAATCTTGAAATCTCAGGCGCAAAAACAAGCCCTCTCCCCGCTTCTAGAACCCTTGTCCTTTTATGAACAAGCATTGCAACACATACCTTTTACCCTCACGAACGCTCAAATGCGAACGTTGAATGAAATCATACAGGATTTTAAATCTGGCCACCGTATGATTCGTCTCCTTCAAGGAGATGTCGGAAGCGGCAAAACCATTGTCGCATTTTTAGCTATGGCCGCTCTTTTAACAGCCCAAAAGCAATCGGCCCTTTTGGCGCCAACAGAAATTCTCGCAAGACAACATTACAGCAATTTAAAACCACTGGCAGATCAAATAGGTGTAAGAATTGGCCTGCTCATTGGCGCAACAACCCTTAAGCAAAAAACAGCTCTCAAAGAGGCTCTTGCCCAAGGCGAAATCTCTATTCTTATTGGCACTCACGCCATTCTTGAAGATGATGTAACGTTTAAGGACTTAGGATTCGTGATCATCGATGAGCAACACCGTTTTGGCGTGATGCAACGTCGCGCGCTTTTTGAAAAAGGCGCAACAACCCATATTTTAATCATGACAGCAACCCCCATTCCCCGCACTCTGGTCATGAGCGCCTATGGCGACTTAGATGTTTCCAGACTTGATGAAAAGCCAGCCCATCGTCAATTCGTTAGAACGTCATCTGTCTCATCAAATAAAATTCAGGACATAATAAACCGCTTGAAGGCTGCCATCAATGATGGCGAAAAAGCCTATTGGGTTTGCCCATTAATTGAAACATCTGACACTCTTGATCTTGCTGCCGCCACAATCCGGTTTGAAAGCCTTAAAGGAATACTTGGCACTCAAGTTGCGTTAATCCATGGCCAAATGAAAGCGCAAGATCGAGACACCATCTTCGAGCAATTTAAGAATGGAGCGATCCGATGTTTGGTTTCCACCACAGTGATTGAAGTTGGCGTGGATGTGAAAGATGCCACGATCATGATCATAGAACACGCTGAAAGGTTTGGACTGGCTCAGCTGCATCAGTTACGCGGCCGAGTTGGGCGAGGCGAGAAACACTCCTCATGCCTTCTCATCTTTAGTCATCCACTTTCACCTATTGCTGAAGAACGGCTATCTATCATGAAAGAGACGAATGATGGCTTTCTCATCGCAGAAAAAGACTTGCAACTACGCGGTTCCGGTGAAGTGCTGGGAACAAAACAAAGCGGCCAAATCACCTTTAAAAATGTTGAGATTGGCGCTCATGATCACCTTATTAGCTTCGCTCATGAAACAGCCCAAAACATCCTTGCGCAACAACCTACTCCTAGGTTGTCAGAAGCTTATCAACAACTCTTCCTACTTTATGACAAACCCCATCTTTTGCCTCAAGAAATGACGGACGGCAAAGGACAAGCCCCCATTACGGCTTGAAAGAGGTTTTAATACGCCTATTCCTGCTTCGGACTAAATGTGTCATCAACTATGTTTTCGGGCTAAATGCGGCCATCAACTATGTTTGCTGAGCACGAAGAGCCCAGACGCCCTCTTGGCCGTCCCACTCTTTTGTCTTGCCCGGCACTTCGATCAATCCGTCCCATTCTCTTGCTCCTTTCCTGCCCTCTTTACTCTAGACTTTTTGGAACCGGGTTAATGAACTTTTATAATCCTCGCTCTTTTTCCTTGTCGCCCTCGCGAAAGCGGAGGGCCATATAAAAAGCCTGGATCCCGGATCTATCGTCCGGGAAGACAAAAGGGAGGTGTGCGGGAAAGACAAAGGGAAGTGCGTGGGAAAGACAAAGGGAAGTGCGTGGGAAGATAAAGGAAGCGCCAGCCACACTCACACTTTTCCACTGCCACGCTCTTTTCCCTGTCACCCTCGCTCTTTTTCTTGTCACCCTCGCGAAAGCGGGGGGCCATATAAAGCCTGGGTCCCGGATCTGCGTCCGGGAAGACAAAAGGGAGGTGTGCGGGAAAGACAAAGGGAGGTGTGCGGGGGGGCCATAAAAGCCCTGGATCCCGGATCTGCGCGTCCGAGAAGACAAAAGAGGAGCGCCCGGGGTGACAAAGGGAGGCACCAGGCCGACAAGGAAGGGTGCTCTGGATGACAGTTTACCGCATAACCAAATCTAAAGCACAAGCTGTCCATTATTTGAATTATCTTTATATGGAAAATTGTTAACTAAGTTCATTAGATAAAATTCTTCGACATCAGCTTGACTACCCTGATACCCCATCCCTTTCAAGGTTCGGTAAAACGGCAGCATATAGATACCTAACCACAGAAGGCTTTGCACATGGGCATATTTTTGCCCAAAAGCATGACCACCATATTTTCGATGAAAAAACCTGAGGATCTCAGATAATTCATTAATCCTTTCCCGGAAGGAGTTTTGGTGATAGGCTTGCCATTGCGGAATTAATGATGGATTTTTCGGCACTTCGCACCGTATCTTTGACTCTACGCCTCTTAAAGCTTGCTCAAGCCCCTGAGTGGAAACCAAGTATGGTTCAAATGCTTCTTGCGTCTTAGCCTCTGGCTCTTCTCTTGTAGAGGCCTTTGTGGCACCCCCTTGCTCTGATTCATCAGCAAACTCTTTGCTACCTTCTGACTGAGGCGTCTCCTCTGCTTCTTCTCGCGCATGATTCAACCGATGACCATTTTTCCTCAGCCAATCTCGTAATACTTTATATGCAGCCGTTACATTTGCCATTCTTTCGGTAAAAATGGCGCTTTGAGTGGGATCACGATTTTTATCTGGATGCCAAATCATTGCCATGCGCTTGTAAGCAGAACGAGCCTCTTCAAATGAAGGACATGGCTTTAGATCTAATGTTATTTCAGCTTGAGCTTCAGGTATATCTGGAGGATACAAGGCGTCGCTATAGTCAGCTTTCACACTATCAAAAAACGACAGCATCAACGTCAAGGCAGCCACCCAACCGAGGGTCATTCGTTTGCTCATATATGTTTCCGATGCGAGGTAAACTAAGAGTTTTTCATTTTGCTCGAATTTTGGTTAATTTTTCATTGAGATAAATTTATAAATTATGTATTTTTTCAGGCAACCATAATTTTTAATATGAGCGCGTTATATGTCCATTTTACCAGACAGCTGGATCCGCCAAATGTCCCTCGAACACGGGATGATTAGCCCTTTTGTGGATCAACAAAAACGTGAAGGCACTATTTCCTTTGGCGTCTCATCCTATGGTTACGATGCTCGTGTGGCCGATGACTTTAAAATTTTCAGCAACCTGGACAGCTCTATAGTCGACCCCAAAAACTTTGATCGCAATAGTTTCGTGGATCGCAAGGGACCTGTTTGCATCATCCCACCCAACAGCTTTGTTTTGGGCCGGACCGTTGAATATTTTAAAATTCCTCGTGATGTATTGGTCATTTGCCTTGGTAAATCAACCTACGCCCGATGCGGCATCATTGTGAACGTGACCCCTTTAGAGCCAGAATGGGAGGGCCACGTAACCCTTGAGTTTTCCAACACAACCCCGTTGCCTGCTAAAATTTATGCCGATGAGGGTGCGTGCCAATTCCTTTTTTACCGCGCTGAAAACCCGTGTGATGTTTCTTATAAAGATCGAGCGGGCAAGTATATGGGACAAACAGGCGTTACTCTTCCTAAATTATAAGATCTGAACCGGAGTCAATATGGATAAAATTCGTATCATTGGTGGGAGGCCTCTTAAAGGCCAAATTTACATTGGTGGAGCCAAAAATGCTGCCCTTCCCCTCATGGCCGCCTCTCTTTTAACAGACGAGCCTGTGCATTTTAGAAACATTCCTGATTTAGCTGATATCACATCAATGGCAATTTTGCTTGAGCATTTGGGTGTTGATATTGGTCAAGGCATGGATATTGATACGACTGGTCAGCTCAGTGTGCCCACCCCACTGATGAAATTCCACGCCCACCATATTAAAACCACAACCGCGCCCTATGACCTTGTGCGTAAAATGCGTGCCTCTATTCTGGTACTCGGCCCGTTGCTAGCACGTATGGGCCAGTCTGTTATTTCCATGCCTGGTGGCTGTGCAATTGGCACAAGGCCAATCGATTTACATTTGCGAGCTCTTGAGGCGCTAGGCGCAGAGATTACCCTTGATGAAGGATATGTCCATGCCAGAGCACCCAAAGGCCTTAAAGGCACTACGTTTACCTTCCCGCTGATAACCGTAACAGGCACAGAGAATGTGCTAATGGCTGCGTGTCTTGCTGAGGGTGAAACTAAGCTTATTAATGTCGCCCGTGAACCAGAGGTTATTGATTTGGCCAATTGCCTTGTATCCATGGGAGCCAAAATTAACGGTATTGGTACAGACACCCTGGTGATTGAAGGTGTTGACCGCCTATCTGGCACAACGCACACTGTGATTCCAGATCGCATTGAAACTGGGACTTATGCGATTGGCGCCTTGATGACCCATGGCGACGTAACTCTTCTAAACACAAAACTTGATATGCTTCCCACCTTTATTCCCACCCTTCAAGATGCAGGAGCCATCATTGAAGAGTTACCAAATGGTTTGCGCGTTAGCAGCACGGGGCGCATTAATGGGGTGGACATTATGACCGAGCCATACCCTGGTTTTCCAACAGATTTGCAAGCTCAATTCATGGCACTCATGTGCACAGCTGACGGCGCTTCCATGATCACTGAAACCATATGGGAAAATCGCTTTATGCACGTTCCTGAGTTGCAACGCCTAGGAGCCAACATTATTGTCCATAATGCCTCAGCTATGGTGAGAGGCACTAAAAAACTTTCTGGCGCACAAGTTATGGCAACAGATCTGCGTGCTTCGGTTTCTTTGATCCTGGCAGGCCTTGTTTCTCATGGTGAAACTATTGTTAATCGCGTTTATCACCTTGACCGAGGCTATGAACAAGTAGAGAATAAGTTAGCCGCATGCGGTATAGAAATAGAAAGAATCAAGGGAGAGCCACATGAGCCAGAAGATAAGCGAGTTGCTTAACCCAAAGCACGCTCCAATAATGCTTCATGCTGAAGATCATGAAGATTTGCATTTTTTATCTGCGCACTTGCAGGATGCGCTTATTCCTGTTTCAGGACTGGATTATCATAAGGAAAAAAGCCGGTTTCACTTTACAGCAAACCGTTTCCGCTGGGAGCTTGATGAAGAAGAGTATGAGGGGAACCCCACATATTATCGAACTCATTGTCAGCTTTCCTTTGGGCATATAAACGCCGTGAAACACAAAGGGTTTGATCCTGTTCACCCGACACATATTCTATATCTTCTTGCAATCCGCGGCCATGAAAATGGCACCATCACATTACATTGCTCTGATGGCGCTGCAATTCGATTACATGCCGAAAAAATCTTATGCCGTATGAGCGATGTGGGTGAACATTGGCCAACAAAGCACTTACCCATACATCAGTAGGACAATAGATGTGTTGTTTAACGTCCACATTGACGAAAAATGGGATCGTACTTTGGCTCTGGCTGGGCATTAACGCTGATATGATCTCCCTTGAAGGTGGGAGTGCCTAACTTGCGTGAGAGTGTCTAATGGGGGCCCTATTTTTCAATATGCGCTCAAATAAATATGTGGGTATAAGAGTTATGCTAGCACTATAAGCCGCATAAAAAAGCGGGCAAAAGCGTTCCGGAAGGTCAGCCGCAATAACATCACTGAACCATGACGCGCTAAGAGCGGCGATTACAGCATTTGAGGCGAGTAGGATTGAAACTCGAAGATGTTGTGTAGTCGCTTGACAAGCACCGACACACCCTATACCGCACATGATAATGGATGTTACCCCCATGAAGGTTGGAAAAACATTGCTCTTCCCTCGTGCTAGAAGAAAATGAGTGGGGTTGTTATTGCAATT
>MKSY01000021.1 GCA_001897475.1 Alphaproteobacteria bacterium 43-37 | reverse complement strand
AAGGCTTCCGAGAGGATTTGAAGGTCTTTGATCGAGCCGGCATCCGTCAACACACCATCGGCTAACTGACGCACTCGTGATCTTTCATATGAGGTGAGGGTGCTTTGCTCAAAGGCCTCAAGGGGCGTGATTTTGGAAGCCTCTCCCCCATCGCCCTTAGCCGCCGCGCTCTGGCCCTCAGCCCCCTCATCATCGCTCACGGGCTTTTCGCGCAAAACAGATTCCCCCACGCCAGAGCCCGCCGCAGTCGCACGCCCAGCCTTCAAGACAGCCTCCTTCGAGGCCCGACTCGCCAACTCCAGCTTCTCATAAATCTCATGGGCCAATAGGCTGGATCCAAGGCCTGTGATGGGCCCCACAACTTCATGGCGCACCATCTGAATGATGCGCTTTGTGAGCAGGTTGGTGAGACTATCTTGCCAATGGGTCACGGAAGGTCCATAATCTTGCCCCATGGCTTTGCTAAGAGCGTTGCAAAGGGTGACGATATGCCCCTCATTGGCCTCATGAAACTCAAAATCAATGGCTGGTATTTGCCCACATTGGTTGCCGTTCAGGGCCGATGGGGTGATGATACCGGCTGCTTCCAGCTTGAGCATGATGGTGGCTGCATCGGCCTCAGGAAATCCCTTGCTAACAAGCTGGTTGTGAAACAGTTCTCGGCTTGTGCCAACTTGGGCCGCTATTGCACGCACACCCGATGCAAATTCAGAGCAAAAATCATCGGTGGCTTCGTTTACCTTGACTAATCCTTCGCCCACGCTCACCCCGGTGGATAGGACAGCCCCGATGGGATGAATCCGAGAGGCTACACCTTTGGCAATCGATTTGGCCGGGGAATGGAACCTTCCAGCGTAACGGGCCATGATTTCTTGGGCCAGTTGTGATAGTTTACTTTGAATAGCAGGACGCCCAGCGAATGAATCAAACACGAGAATCTTTTCAAGATCCGATTTAACCATCGCGAGCATATGAACCACACGTTCCCGAACGCCGCCCTCAAAGTCCTCCTGACGATCACGCAGGACTTTTCCGGTGATGGCATCGGCTGTAACCCCAATCAGTTTTGCCGTGCCCTGGACGATAAACTGATTTTTGACCTCTTCCCTGAAGAAGGTGGACGTTCCTTTCTCAAGAATGCTCTGGGAGCCTTTTTCAGCAGCTTTTGTGGCGCTCTTTGTGGCGGTGGCGCCTTTGGAGGCGGTGCTGAAAGCCGATGTTATGCCAGATGAGATCAGGTTGACAGCATAGCTGATGCCTTTTTCCTGCAGGAAGTTTTTAAACTCAATGGCTTTGCCTGTGACAAATGATTTGACGGAAGTAAAAATATCGCTCACACCCTCGATGATCATACCGACACCAAAAGACGCTGCAAAAGGCCCTGTTATGGCAGCTACGGCAACACCCATAAAGATTTGGGCGACACCAATAACCATGGAGAAGATGCTTCCAAACCAATTACCGTCATTCTTCGGCTCTGGGATGAATGCTTCCAAGGTATAGGCTTCATCCAATTTCATTCGAGAGAGCTCATCCAGTTCATCTTTCCATTTTTGAGCATCAAAGGACGGGTCGTCGGCTTTGATCAGGCTGGCGATGGATTGACCACCGGAAACACGAATGTGCATTTCAGCCGAAGAAGTGGTGATCACATCTATGTTTTTGTGGATCTGCTCAAGGTGTTTCTTGAAAACATTAATTTGCAATTGCTTCTGCTGAGCAATATCTTGTTGATTCACCATCACATTCTGCATGCCCAAAAGAAGAAGATCCCGCTCCAAACTTGGGATAATCTCACCGGCAATAAGCGCTTCGGCTTTCACAAGATCATCCAGGATAGTTTGTTTGGCTTCATGGGAATGCCCAGCATAAAGCTTTGCCCTTAACAAGTGAGCGGGGGCGGCATAGATCCCAGCTGTTTCGATGGCTTTGTTAACGGCTGACTCATCTTGGTTCATGTCTGCGATTTTAAGCAAGTAGCTTGGGTTTTGGATAATGGTTCCGCTTAAGTATTTCTCTTCCGTTTTTTTCTTAAAATCTTCCAGCTTGGCACGAATTTGTGCCCTAACTTCCTGGTTCTTTGCGGCAACTTGAGCCAACTCCTCATCAGAAGCGTTGTCAGGCGCATTTTGTTCCATGATGTCTTCTTGCTCATGGAGCCACAAACCCCAATCCTCGTTTAGCTGATTCAATTCTGTTTCAGAAGCGAAGCAGGATAAATCTCTTGGAAGACATAAGTAATTTCCTGATTCATCAAATTTGTTTTGCTTGATTGATTTCAGCTTTTTGAAATGCTGAATATATTCTTGATAAAGTTCATCTTTAAAGGCCACTTGCTCCACCCGAAAAGCGCGATCCTTTTTGAGGCGAATCGCTTCATTCTGGTCTCTTATTTGGAGCAGTTCCTCAATGCTGGAGACGCCGTATTGATTAGGGATGATCATTTGCGCAGTCCCTCGGTTTTTAAGACGTGCCGTTCGCCCAAAGGCTTGCCTTTGAACCCTCAAATTGCTTGGCAGGAACGTTACACAAACATGAAGCCCGCCATTGGCCTCCACCTCCTTGGTGGTTAACACATTGGTTCCTCGGCCAGCTAAGTTGGTGGCAAGAATAATTTCACCTGGTTTTATCTTGTTAGCGACGGCCGATTTATCATTCGATTCACTGCGGGTATAAAGTTTGATTTTTTGAGGTGGAAAGCCAGCTTCTAAAAAGGCTTTACTAACTACTTTTTCGGCCGAATCAATGGAGTCACAAATAACCAATACACTACGGCCTTTACTGGTTTCATGTTGGGCACTTGCAACAATACTGGGCAGCCATATGTGATCTGGTACCAGCAGAGGGGGAAGTTCACGGTATTGTTTTTGGGTGAGTGTTGGCATGGTGACAAAATCGACACCATAAATGCTGCTTAAAAATTGTTGCTCAGCTGGGCCTCCAAGGGTTCCCGTCATGCCATATATCCGGCCAGTGTATCTTTTAAAGAGGGCCATATTGGACATGAATGATTTAGCCAAGGATTCGGGAGATAATCGAAGGCCGTGCTTGATGAGGATGAACTGATGCAGACCATTTTGCCAAGAGGTGCTCACCTGAGTGACACCCGTATTCTGCCGATCATTCGGCACAATGGTTATTCTTCCTTTGTTGTTATAAATCACATAGTCCTTATTTTCTTCCCGATTATAGGCGCTTATAGCACTTTGAGCCCAATGAGGAATTTGTTGCTTAACAAAGGGTTTTAAGTGTCGGGGGATGGAAATCTGGTTTTCTTCAAAAATCTTATTCCCATAGGAAATTAGCTGATCGATGAAAAATTGATAGGGATTATCAACTTTAACAAAAGCCCCCTCTTCCTTATTTTCTTCCGTTGAAGGCATCCGCCAATGAAGCTCTCCATCTAGCCTTTCAAATTGTTGGTTTATGAACTGCAGTTGATGCCACATGGCGATAAAATAGGGCTCCAAAAATTCATAAGATGGATCATTGCTCGAGAGCCGAACAATGTTTGAGCTTTCATCAATAAGCATGTTATCGACTTCGTCCACAACAATGACACTAAACCCTCTGTCACCCCGATACCCTGAAGAATGCTGCTCATCTTGAATGATATCTGCCGCAAATTTTAAAACCGTTCCATAGACAATATCTTTTTGATAAATAGCTTTTTTGTTTTGGATAAATTGTTGAAGTTCAGATGGATCCTTTGACGTATTTTCTCTTGTGTTGTGATCACAGCTAAACCCAAGGACACGATAAAACCCACTGATTTCATGGGCGTCTCGTTCAGCAAGCTCTGATGAGCTGGTGATAATGTCAACTTTATGCCCTTCAAGAGCTTTTATGGCAGCAAATGCAGCGACGATCAGAGATTTGCCTTGCCCTGTAGCAATCTCCGCAAGCCTTCCATTTCCTGAAAAATTGAGCATGAGTGCTGAAATAATTTGGACTGGATAGGGCGTTTTTCCTAAAGCCAAATGCATCGCTCGCTTAATCACGGCCAATGCTTCAGCCATTCTCTCACCCAGAGGCTTGCCAACAACCTGAGCTTTCCAGGTTTGGATGGTGTCTGGCATCCACGAAGAAATGGGTCCATGGTCTTTCAATAGGGAGGAAGGTTGATCTTCAGCTTGGGCTATTTCGCCAAGCATTTTATCAATTCTTCCAGAATTCACTAAATCTTGAACAGAAAGATTATTAGGATTTAATTGTAATATGCTTTGAAAAATCTCCTCTTTCGTTTTTTCAGTAACCTCGCTCGAAAATGTATTGGCTAGCGCCAATCGATTAACCTCGGCCACCCATTGTTCTGGTTTGTAAGTCTTTAAAATTCGTAGAATCGTTTCACCTGACCGGTTCTTCATTTGATCGGTTAGGGCATAATCTTGAATGATCTTGAGAACTTGTTCAAATACGACATTCGTGTCAGTATTCTGAGCCTTTGCAAGTTGCAAAATGGATTCAAAACCCCACCCCTTTTGAGCTAATTCAGAAAGTGCTTTGACCAGTGTTGATTGAGCAAAAGCTCTCAATATGCTTAAAATATTTAAGGGCTCACTAGCTGATAGCAAAGCAGTGAGCGAGTGAGTCAGTAGTGCATGCTTCAGTTCAATTTTGTTTGCTGTTTTAAAATCGACAACCCCTGTCTTTTTGGTGTGGCGTTCGACAAGGTACAGCGTCGATATAAGTTCTTGCGCATGTTCAAACCCAGACAATTGTGATAAAAATGCATACCTTTTCTCGATAGGAGATGGGCTCAAATTTCTTGCAACCTTCCGAACGGTTGAATCAGAAATAATGCATTCTGGAAATTTTTCCTCAAGCCATAACTCAATCCATTTCTCTTCTATCTCATTATGCGACTGAGTTGTTGCATCAAACAGGCTTAAGGGTTTGCTTGAATAAGCGCACAGTTGCAAAATTGAGGAAATTTGGTTTAAATTCCATCCATGCTTTTGGGAAAGGTGCGCAAGGGATTTTAAGAGTCCTCCGAGCTCAATCAGGGTGAAGGTGGCACTTTGCCTTGAAACCAGATTGTTTAATACGCTTTGAAATCCTTGACTTTCATAAGAACCTCTTGCTTTAGAAGAAAAATGCGCGGACAATGCTGCAATTGGCCAGTTTTCGAGTGGCAGCAATAAGAGTTCTTCAAAATCATAGTCTGCTGGTAAAGGATGCTCTCCAAGTATATTCACGGCAAAGGCTAATGTTTGATTTTCTTTGCCTTTAAGGAGCTCAAATTTTTCTTGTGCGGCTGGGTGCTCAAAAAAGGCTGGTAGCTTTGATAGTAACAAAGTCCAAACTAATTCTATGGGTTCATAAAGGCCTTTAATGACGAGAAAACTTAAGACTTTTAAGGCTGCATCACCCCATGCGGTATCAATGAGCAAAGGCTCCAATTTGAGTGTGGCATCGGATACTGAGATGCCAGAAGCTAGTCCCAAATATTCAAACATTGACGACTCAGGCTCTTCAAGCGTTAAAGATGCCGGGCCGATTTGGAATGTTGTTATTTGGGGTCGATTTTTATTGAATGCAATGGGAGAAGAGAAAAGGTATGGACCAACGTTTGTGGAATTAAGAGTTGAGCTGCCGCCGCCATTGATCCAATGGGATTGGTGGCCATTAGGTTCTATAGTGGTCAGTTGAGGCAAAGTGCCGTCAAATAAGCGCTGGGATGGTGGGTCTTCTTGTTTACGGATTATTTCCAAAAGATCGGTTGAATCCTTTTTAAGTTTTGCTACTTCTGTGGCTTTAACAAGGACAGAAAGTTCATCATTGTTAAGCATAAGGGTGGTATGTTTGGAAGCCTCTCTCAACCCCTTAAAGCAGATGCTCAATAAATTATAGTGACCAATTAACAACGCTCTTTTGTACGCTTGAACGACGAGTGCTGCATTATGTGAAGAAATATCACGAGATAATTCTTGCGCTGCAGATATTTTTGATGAAATCGTCTCGGTAGTTTCAAGGTCTGTTAGCAACTTGTAAGTTCTAACTGTGGATTTTTGCTCCTCAGTTAGCATAGCATGGGCCTGGTGAGCATCAATAATTTCTAAGATCATTTGACGGTCTTGAAGCGTGGCAAGCTCAATCCAGGAAAATACCTTTAAAGTTAAATCATCTGGCAGTGCATCACCCTTTGCCATGGTAAGATATAGTTTCAAATTCTCACTGGTGCAGGGTGAAAACGATTGGGCCACCCCTTTTGGGAGAGCCATTTTCTTTTGCGCCATTAAGTTGGCTATTTCCCTCAGTATCGGTAAAGAAACACCCAGCTTCTTGGCTGCTTGATAAAGTGAATCTAATGTATCAGAGGGGACCTGTTGCTCCTCTTGGATAAGGTGTTTGATCAATAAACCAACCTCTTCTATCTCTCGCGGATTTTGACTCCATGTGTTTACCCTCACATTAAGCAAATCGCGGATTTCTTGTCTAAAACCTGTAGATTTAAAAGCGAGGGCCTCGAGAAGAGATAGGGTTCCTTGGCCATTTTTAGGTTGTCTCTTCAACAAAAATTCAAGGAGGGCTTTGGGAGGCATCTGCCCATTTTCAATAGTGTTTGCGATTAAGTTCGTTGCCAGTTCAATATGTTCGTCGCTTAGATTGCTCTCGAGTACAATTTGTAGATTTACTAAGGCGTTCCAAGACAATCGTTGACCTTCTTTAGCCATTTGATTAAGGGTTAACAGATCCTTATGAAGGGAATGTAATAAGGAAAAGCCATATGATTTTTCACTAAACCGGGTGGCAATTTCTTCTTGCTGTAAGAGTTCCAGCATGGGCTTTGTTAGGCTAGAAAGATTTGCCCTAAAAATACTAACAATAGCTCTTCTAGCTTCAGGTTTTAAAATCTCTAACGTTAAATGATGGGCTAATTCATCGAGTGCTTTGTGTGCGCTGGATGGGTTTTGCAAAATAAATTGTTGCATAAAAGGTAGGGTAGTTGAAAGGTCGCCATTGTTAAAAATGCTTTCAAGAAAACCTAAAGTTAATTGACCACCATTGGCAACGTGAGCTTCCACCATTTCTAAAGCTTCATGACTAAATGGGCTGCTCAAGCCTATGAGAGAAATGAGCCGATTTAGGGTATCGGCATCCAATTGCCAGTTAAATTTTTTAAGATTTTCAGCTTGTTTTTTCAGGGCCTCTCGATAATCGATAATGCTTGGGTCAGTTTGATGACTTTTGTTCTTTTTTTTCTGAGATAAAATTCTAATGGCAAGATTATTAGCACTCGAGCTCAAGCTGGCTGAAGATAAAATGTTCTCCAAGACCTTGTGATTCAAACCATAGGGGTGATAGGCTTCATGTAACTTTAATATTTCTAAAACCTTATGGGTTGACTCCAAAATGTGATTCACATCCGCGGCAATTTGCGAAAGAGCCTCCATATCCGCATTGGTTAGCTTTACGCCGTGAAACTTGATTTGGTTCTCAAGTATTTGAACTATTAACCGGGACTCATCAAGGTCAGAATTTGGAAGCATTTGGATCAGTGAACTTAAGCCACCAGTATGAAATGCGTATTTTTCTCCAAGAATATCGTAAAGAGCGAGCAAATATATATCCAATTTTTGGCCCTGAGCTGAGGCCGTTGACAAGGCAGTAAAAACCCGTCTCTTGCCTTCTTCAGATAACTGCCCTGGTGACGCGATGTTTTGCAAGGCAGAAGAGCAAGCGATTGTTGATGTGGCGGGCTGCAGATCTGGGAAGCATTTTTCAACCTCCTGGATCAATGGCTCTGGCAACTGAGTGCCAAGCAGGGCTTGATTTGAGACTGCGTACAAAGCTTCGTCTCGAGCAGCTTGGGGAAGATTTTGATTGTGAATCATAGTTCCTAGCTGGAACGTAACATTTTCCGAGAGCTTTACTTTGTGGTTAGCCGTTTGGTATCTTAAGCCCGCCGCCGAAAGATGTTCAAACGGAGATTGTGAGAGCATTGCCTCAAAACACGTTTGAACCTTATTGCTAAAAGGCTTATTCTGTCTGCGGGCTTGTATATTTTGGACATGAAGGATACTCAATGTCAGCTTATCATAAGCGCATGCTAAGCTTTCTTCTAAGGCCTTTTGTACAAAGCTTGTTAGGATGTGCCCTTTTTGAAGGCCATCATACATTTGTTTGATCGCTGCAAGCTTTGCGTTTTCTGTTGAAGCAGGGCTTTGAATAACTTCAGCCCAAGCTGGTGCATTTTCAGAAAAATAATCCTGATGAATCATCTTTTGCCTCTACTGCCAAATAATTATTTATTATTATATAAATTTTTATTGTTTAATCTTAAAAAGATCTGAAGTGATTCCGTCATTGCAGAAACAGAAATTGCAATCATAACAATAATTTTTATGGTAATATTCAATTTTTCATTTCTAAATTTATTCATTATATTGCTATAAAAAGCCTAATACTTATATATTTTCGAACACCACGTAAGTCAATTGTGCATTAGGAATGCTGGATTGCATTTTTGTAATAATAAAAAATTTTACTAAATTTTTACAGTAAACCGAGAAGGCCGAGAGGGCTTTATGAGAATCATTTTTATATGCGGATAGAACCGCACATGAAGCAAAACAGGCTGCTAGCGCTCCAAATAAGTGGGGATCCAATCGTGCATGTATGACGAATTCCCCGTCTAAACTTTGGATCTTTGGACAATGGGGGGATTCTTCTTTTAAGCGGTAAATGTTTTTGATTTTCTCAAAAACGACCCCTAAAGAACATTATTAGGGTCAGCCTCTTTATTATTGTTTAATTCCTGCTTTCAGTAATGTAACACAAACACGCCTGTTTTTAGGAGAATAAGGGTTATCGGGAATAAGTAGCTCATTGCTTTCTTTGCCAACGACTGACGTAATCCTCGCAGAAGGAAATCCTGCAGACAAGAAAACCCTTCGACTAGCATTTGCGCGATCTACGGAAAGCTCCCAGTTGCCATAGTTATTGCCTTTTGAAAATGATGAGGCATCGGTGTGTCCTGAAATAGAAATATTATTTGGAATCTTTTTTACGACCTGCGCTACGAGCATTATGATTTTTTTCGTGTGTTCGAGCATATCAGCACTGCCGCTATTAAATAATGGACGATTTTCGTGATCGATAATTTGAATTTTTAAGCCCTCATCTGTTTGCTCCATGATTAACTGGTCAGCAAATGCTCGAATCTCATTGTTTTCCCTGACGGCTTTGATGAGAGCTTCTTCTGTGGCTTTAAAAAGCTCAGCTTCATGGTTTTTATTGGTTTGAGATTGAACATTTCCCGTATACGTGTTGCCACCTTGCAAAGATGAAGAGAGGCTCTCGCCTTGGTTCAAAGTTGGTTGTTCGGGGTTTTCGTAAGGGCTTTCGTAAGGACTTTCATCAGTTTGTGTCACTTGATCAGGTACCTTTAGATTTTCATGCTGTTGGTCCATGAACTTTGGAGCTTCGGTGAGATTAACAACGCCTTGGAAATAATCACTTATGCCTTTCCGTTGATCCGCCGTTGTGACACTTAGAAGCCATAAGAGTAGGAAAAAAGCCATCATGGTCGTGATAAAATCTGCGTAGGCTATTTTCCATCCTCCGCCATGATGGGCGTGTCCTTCGTTCCTTTTTTTTCGTCTCATTTAAATTGTTCCAGGATATTACATATCATTTTGAACAGCTGATTCAAGTTCAAGAAATGTTGGGCGCTCATGATCTGGAATGATTTTGCGTGCCATTTCAATAGCAATAGTGGGTTGGGTCCCAGAAGCAAAAGCTACAAGTGTCTCTTTGATGCAATCATAGTAGATCATTTCATCATGCTGAATAAGGCCTACCTTGCGAGCAATTGGGCCAATAAAACCATAGGATAAGAATACGCCCAAGAATGTTCCAACAAGTGCTGCAGCAATCATTTTGCCCAAAACGGCTGGAGGCTCAGACATAGCGCCCATGGTTTTAATAACGCCTAAAACGGCTGCCACGATGCCAATAGCTGGAAGCGCATCTGCGACATTGATGATCGCATTGACCGCTTCGTGTTTTTCTTTTTTAAGAACGTTAAGCTCTTCATCCATAGCCGTATAAATTGGTTCTGCTTTGTCTACTCCCATCATCATCAGGCGCAAATAATCGCATACGAAAATGACAGCATGCTTTTTTTTGAGGACCCTTTTATAACGCTTAAAAGTTTCGCTTTGAAAGGGGTTTTCAATATCTTTTTCAAGGGTAATGATACCCTTTGTTCGAGCAATTTTCATGATTTTATGAAGGAAAGTCAGAAGTTCAATATAATCATTCTTACTAATCTGCGTAGATGAAAATGTTGCTTTAAAGTAGCCGACAGCATTTTTAAATACGGTTGTTGTGTTGCTAACAATCATTGCTCCAAAGGCCGCACCAGCGATGATGACGAACTCCATCGGCTGCCATAAGACAACCATCTTGCCACCCATGGCAAGATATCCACCAAAGACGCATCCAAGTATGATAACCAAGCCAAGGAGTGCCTGCATTAGAATTTACCCCAAAAAATCACTTGATAACTTTTCACAGTGTGCGCATTTTTTATTAATAACTAATAAATTTTGACCAAAGAGATATAAAATGGATGAAATAATGTTACCAGCAGATAAGAATAACTATCGCAATGCTATGAGTTGTTTTCCTACTGGGGTGGCTATCGCAACAATTCTTGGTGAGCAAAAAATACCAATAGGAGTGACAATTAATAGCATCACGTCTGTGTCATTAAGCCCGGTCTTACTTTTATTTTGTCTAGGAAATCAAAGCCAAGTTCATGATGAATTCCTAAGCGTAGCTAAAGAGCAAGGACATTGGTGGATAAGCATTTTGGCATCCAATCAGGCCCAAATCTCTCAACGTTTTACTGTTTTAGATCAGCACAATTGGCAGCTAACGCCTCATGATACGGATCTTGATACAAGATTACCTATCATTAAAGGTGCGGTAGCTCATCTTACTGGCGTTTTTGAGAAAGTTATCGAGGCTGGCGATCATACAATATTTATGGCAAATGCGTCCTATGTTTTCAGCCGTAAGGAAGCTAAGCCTCTTATTTATTATCATAGCTCATATCGTCTATGAGAAACTACTTTGCTAGTTTGTCTTTTGTGAAAAGAGAATAGAGAATTGATACCCCTAAAATGATCACAGTAACCCCTAGAAAGATAAGGGATGAGATCTTAATCCAAGACTCAATAAGCATTTTGGCACCAATGAAAATCAGAATGATGGCCAGCCCATATTTTAAGTAACGGAACTTATCAATGATATCGGCCAAAGCAAAATACAATGACCTTAAGCCCATAATTGCAAAAGCGTTGGATGTATAAATAATAAACGGATCCGTCGTGATAGCAAAAATCGCAGGGATTGAGTCGACAGCAAAAATCAGATCTGTGAACTCAATCAAAAGCAGGACGAGGAAAAGGGGAGTAAAAACCCTTTTCCCATTTTCCATAATATGAAATCTGTTTTCTTGATAGTTGTCAGTAAAAGGAAAAAACTTGCGAGCAAGGCGTACAATAATATTTTCTCGCAAATCTTGAGGTGGAGCATCCATGACCAAGAGCATTTTTATTCCCGTGATAAACAAGAAAGCGCCAAAAATATACAAAATCCAGTGGTATTTTTCAATTAATGAAGATCCAATTAGGATAAGGGACAAGCGCATAAGAAGGGCGCCAATAACTCCCCAGAAGAGCACGCGATGTTGATATTGTTTGGGAACTTGGAAGTTACGGAAAATCAAGACAAATAAGAATATATTATCAATGCTTAAGCTTTTTTCAATGATATAGCCGGTTAAGAATTGAGAGCCGGCATTAACACCTTTGAAGAAGAACATACCTAAGCTAAAGAGCAAAGCCAGGCTAATCCAAATCCCTGACCAGGTTAACGATTCTGTAACCGTGACTTTATGCGGATTCTTGTGAGCAATCCCAAGATCGATAAAGAGTATTATGGCTAAGAACAAATTGAATAGGATGAATGTCAGCGTCATATTTTTTTATTTTCCACCCAAGAGGCTACATGTTTCAAAAATATCACAGCAATAAGGGTGCCTGCAAGCCACCAAGATTGCCAGATGGAAAAACTAAATAGCTCGATGCTGATGTAGGTTGATACAAAAGCAAAAGCCATGGGTTTTGAGGTGGTAAGTTTTTTTAGCTGGTAATAAAGTATGATCATAAGGCTTGAGAACAGGATTGGCCCTATGATTCCAAAATCTAGCCATAGCTGCAAAAATATGTTGTGAGGATGCATGGGGATTTTGGCCATGCCAACCTCAAAATCTTCTCCGCCACCTGGAAAATATCGAGCGCTGAAATACCCCCAGCCGAGCCATGGTTTCTCAAAAATTTTTTCAGATACAAAGTGCCATATGTAGAGACGGTGTCGCCAAGAGAAAGGTAATTTAGTAAAAAAATCTCCTAAAAAGGATGGCGTCATGAAAAAATAAGCTATGTAAGGCGAAACCCAGGCCAATGCGATGATTTTAAAGCTTACCCATGCCGACATAATCTTGGGGAACTTTTGAATGAGAATGTATGTTGCAACAGCGGCAATGAATGCAACGATGGCCGCAGCCATAGCCTGAAGGCATAGAACGCCCATAAAGATGCTTATAGCCAGCGCTGACCAATACCCATTCCAGCGAGGAACGCTTTGTTTGGCTAGCTCCAAAGTGGGCCAAAAAAGCAGGCACCATAAAGCGGCTGCAGGGGAAAAGCGATCAATGGCTTTAAGGTCGTAAATAGTTGTTAATGATTCTTTGGCCCAAGGAAACAGCAAAAGGCTCATTGTAAAGAGAAGTAAGGAGACAAGGATGATTTTGAGGGGCATTTGCGGCGTTATTGTGGGTGTAAAGACAGAATGTTTTTTTAGGGCTGGCGTTAGCAATAAGCTGCCACATACTAGGATGGGGCAAACATGACTTAAGGATTGCCAAACATATTGCGGCTCATAATGCCAAAAACAAGAAATTGCCGCCCATGCTACCCAGCTAATGGCGAGGACTTTGAGTGGGGGCCAATGTCTCATCCAAGATGCTAAGGTGGTAGGAGCGGTAATGAGTTGCCATAGCGCTGCAATACTTAAAATTATGGGTGCTGCATAAGGCGTCCACGTTAGTATAAATACTAATGAAATGGTCAAAATGAAGAATGGGTTTATGTGATCAGCTCTCATTTGATGTTATCACTTTCAGAACAGAGTTGAGTGCTATTTCTTGCCTGGCGGCAATATCAACTCGCGTGTTTCTTGGATCGCCGCTATGACCTTTGACCCAGTGCCATTGCACCTTGTGTGTTGTGTTGAGGGCATCCAGCTGCTGCCAAAGATCAATATTTTTAACATCCTGGCGATCAGCTTTTTTCCAGTTATTGGCTTTCCAAGCATGAATCCAAGTTTGAATGCCACCCTTGACATACTGGCTGTCAGTAAAAAGATCCACACAACAGGGTGTCGTTAAAGCTGACAGTCCTTCAATAGCCGCTTTCAATTCCATCCGGTTGTTAGTGGTTTGATCATCATAACCTGAGATCATTTTTTCCTGATTGTTGCAAATAAGCAATGCAGCCCACCCGCCTGGGCCGGGATTACCTGAGCAGGCCCCGTCAGTGTAAATTGTGACAGATGGAAAGGTATCAGCGGTTTGAGTCTGCATAAAGTTGATCGTTGAGCACACGTGGTAAGTTAAAATTAACATTTTCTTCGGCAACTTTAACGGTTTCAATAGAAACGTCAAAGCGTGACCGGCAAGCTTCTATCAGGCCTTCTACCAGCTCTTCAGGAGCGGAGGCTCCAGCAGTAAGTCCGAGTGATCGACTGCCTTTCAACCAATCCCAATCTACCTGATCCACATGACTGCAAAGCCGTGATTCAGGGCAGCCATAGGCTTTTGAAACTTCCACAAGGCGAACAGAGTTAGAAGAATTGGGAGCGCCAATGACAATCATACGCTCAACCAGTGGAGCAATCTTTTTAACCGCTGTTTGGCGATTGGTAGTTGCATAACAAATGTCTTCCCTTTTGGGCTCTGAAATGTGTGGGAAGCGGGCTCTTAGAGCTTGCGAGACCTGGAAAGTCTCATCTACTGAAAGGGTTGTTTGTGTGACAAACGCACATTTTTCGGGGTTAATATTAACGAGGTTTTCCACATCTTCGAGGGTTTGGATTAGAATCACTGCGCCTTCGGGTAATTGGCCCATTGTGCCCACAACTTCCGGGTGCCCTTTATGGCCGATGAGGAATATAAGATGTCCGCTTTGGAATAGGTGCTCAGCTTCACGATGAACCTTACTCACAAGTGGGCATGTTGCATCTAAATAAAATAGTTCGCGACGTTTCGCTTCTGCTGGCACAGATTTAGGAACGCCATGCGCTGAAAAAATAACCCGAGAATTTTCGGGAACTTGATCTAGTTCTTCCACAAAAACAGCGCCCAAGGCTTCGAGTTTCTCAACGACATGGCGATTGTGGACAATTTCATGGCGCACATAGATAGGGCGGCCAAATTTCTCAATGGCCTTCTCCACAATTTGGATGGCACGATCAACACCCGCACAAAAACCGCGGGGCTCTGCAAGAATAATTGTGATTGCTGGTTTCATCATGATGAATTTATAACAAATTAGCTGTGTGAAAGAAACATCAAATTATGAGATGTTATCTTGAAGATCAATGGGCGCTCGTGATAGTCTACTTTACCTTGCGTGAAATTTTGAGTATAGAGATTACCATCTGCACGCACTGTTTATGAGGGAACTTATGACTTTACCACATTGCCCACAAAAGTCACCTTATGCCGTAGAGGTTGAGGAGGGGAAGACATACTTTTGGTGCACATGTGGGCTAAGCGAAAAACAGCCATTTTGTGATGGTAAGCATAAAGGAACAGGCATGAAATCGCTTCCCTTTACTGCTGATAAAACACAGACAATTTGGCTATGTGGCTGCAAAGCAACGGGTAAACAGCCATTTTGCGATGGCACGCACAACAAAAAATAAAGGACAGATCATGAAGCAAGGACTCATTCATCGACAAACTATGGTCATTATATCGTGTGTTTTAGGTATCATGATGTTGGAAGGGTGTGCTGGCAAGCCTAAGCCAGATGGGGGCGCTAATATTGCGGCTGATCAAAAATCTGAGGCTGAGAAGCTTAAAGAAATGGAAAAAGCGTCTCTAGAGGAAGATTCTTTCGGATGTCCTAGGCCTGTTATTTTGAGAGATTTATCTCGTCAAGTAGTGGTTGCAGATTACAACAATCCTTTTGCAACAAAGAATGTTGTTGCTCGCATTGAATTGGAAAGAGTGGCGCATTCTAACTGTGTGGTTAAGCTGAAAAATCGTCACGCTTCACTTGAAGGTATCGTTCGTATTTCTGCTACGAAAGGCCCCGATTTTCCTGAGAAAGAAAACAGTATCTCAGCGACTTACTTCATAATAGCGCGCATGCCTTCTGGAGAAGTTGTCGGTAAAACTGAAAAAGAAATCATCCTCAAATTCGATAGCGAAAATGATACCTATGTTGGAAAGATTGATCTGATCGAATTGAGCCATGTTGAGGTCAATACGGATGAAGAGTTTGATCAGCTTAAGTTTTTTGTAGGCTTACAGTTTTCTCCAGAGTCCTGGGCCTTTCATCAAAAATTTGGTGCCCAGATTTTTGGCTCACACCTCTAACTGGCTAAAAGCCCAGGAGGGTGGGTGGATGGTAAGGCTTGTTTTAGCCTCATCACAGATGGAGAGTTTTTGAGCAAGGGCTTTTTGGTATTCCTCAAGGCGAATCAAGGCAAAACCATCTACGCTGTAAGTTGAGGTAATAGTCCCAATTTCCTCATCTGCCGCAAATATTTTTGTGCCAGCTATTGGTTTCCCGCTATCAGATACAATGCGCATGAGCCGCTTGCGAATAAGGCCACGATGTTTTGTGCGTGACATCAGCTCTTGCCCCATGTAGCAGCCTTTTTCCCAGTCAAAAGCATGTAACTCATCTAAGTTATATTCCAGTGGGATGGCTTTTTCAGGCTGTATATCATAAGCGCCCTCGGGAATAAAATGCTCAAGGCGCCTGCGTAAATAGGTTGTCAGGCTAGGCTCCAGAGGAAGCTGGTTTAAAGCCTGAACAGGCACAAGAGCGCGAAAGCCCATTTGTGGGTCACGTGGGTCTAGAAAGCAATACTCTCCCACCTCAGTCGCATTCTCCAACGAGCTGACAACAGCTAAATCAGGTCTTTCAGTAATATTAATTTTTCGTCGTAAAATGTAAGTTTTAAGCTTAGTTTTTAGAAGGTCCAAGCGTTCACCACCGTCACTTTCAAGGAAAAAATGCTCAGAAGAAATTTTGTATATCATTAGGTCAAAGAGAAACTTTCCTTGAGGTGTTAGCAAGCATCCATAACGTAAGGACATGGGGGGTTGTTTTTCCACATCTTGTGTTAATAAGCCCTGGAGAAACTTGTCGCAATCCACTCCTTTGGCTTCCAAAACACATCGTTGGGGTGATAAATTGCTGATTGTCATTTCCTTATCCCGTTTCTTGATTTATGGTTGACTCGAGTATTTCACAGTAGGATTTTTAAATGAAGGTACTGTTTATTGGCTGCCGCTATATTGGTGACGCTGTCTTATCCTTTGGGGTTATCAATTGGTTAGTTGAAACTATTCCAAATTTGGATTTGACTGTGGCTACTCCAACAGCTCCACAAGAACTTTATAACGGGATCCCCGGATTAAGCAAGGTTTTCATCGAAGAGCGAAAGAAACGAGGCCTGCATTGGTGGGACTTATGGCGCCAAGTGGCTAGGAAACGTTGGGATTTAGTTATAGATATGCGCGGCTCTGCAATTGGGTTTATGCTTATGACTAAACGGCGTCTGATTTGGTCGGCAAAGCCTTCATCTAAGCACCGTGTCGAAGATTTGGCGAATATGGTTGGTGCGAAAGAGGCTTTAAAGCCAAAGATTTGGGTTGAACCTCAAGATGTGGATGCCATTCAAGATTTACCAGAAAACATGATCCTATTTGCGCCTGCCGCCAATTGGGTTGGTAAACAATGGCCACAAGAATGTTTTGCGGCGTTGTTTGAAAAATTAAGTCAGCAAGAAACATTCAAAAATTCTAAAGTTGGTATCATTGCGGCTTTGAATGAGCGTGAAGCTTGCCAATCATTATGTGATGCTTTACCTAAAGGAAAATTTGTTGATTTGATCGGACGCTTTACACTAAAACAACTTTTTTCTGTCATGACATACAAAGGTCTTTTGTTTGTAGGTAATGACTCTGGATTGATGCACATGGCGTCCGCGTCTGGTATACCTGTTGTGGGCTTATTCGGTCCTAGCCGAGAAGAAAATTTTGCTCCAGTTGGCCCTAGGGCTACGTATGTTCGAACGGATGAGTCATATGATGAGCTGGTTCATCGCATTCATCATTTCAAACACGAAGGATCGCTGATGACAAATTTATCCGTTGAAAAAGTATTTCAAGCTTGTATGAGCCATTTTAGTCCTGAGATAATTTAGGAAACAACGCTAACCATAGGGAGCTAGCACAACGTGTGTGGTATTGCTGGAATTAGTTATCGAGAGGGGAATAGCCCCACGCTGAAAGCGCTAAAACCTCTTACGGCAGCTTTGGCTCATCGTGGTCCAGATGGAGATGGATACTTCATGGATGAAACAGTGGGTCTCATCCACACCCGACTCTCCATTATTGATTTAGGTACTGGTGGGCAGCCACTTTACGGTGAAAATGGGAGCGTGTTGGTAGCTAATGGTGAGATCTATAATCACCTTGAACTTAAAGAATTGTTTGGCCAATATCCATACAAAACGCATTCAGATTCAGAGGTGATCTTAAGCTATTGGCAGCGATATGGCGCAGAGAGTCTTAAATATTTGCGAGGGATGTATGCTTTCGCGCTTTATGAGCCGAAAACCAAAGATTTATTTTTGGCTCGAGATCCGTTTGGCATTAAGCCACTTTATTACACGCTCACTAAGGACTACCTTGCTTTTGCTTCAGAGCCAATGGCTTTGGTCAAAGCGGAATTGGCCTCTAATGAGCTATGCCCGCAGGCAGTTCATGAGCTTCTGCAATTGAGGTTCTCCACATGTGAAAATACGCCATTTTTGGATATTAAAAGATTGCTCCCTGGAGAGGTTTTGCAAGTGAGAGAAGGGTCGATTGTTAAGCGATGTTGCCATGAAGCATTAAAGCCTATGCATATGGGTGAGGCAGAAACTGATCATATTGAGGATTTAGATGTTGTGCTCTCTTCAAGTGTTCAATGCCATCTAAGGTCAGATGTACCATATGGGCTCTTTTTATCGGGAGGCATTGATTCTTCTGCCATGCTTGCCCTCATGCATCGTCATCATGGGCCTGGCCTTAAAACATATAGCATTGGTTTTCCAGGTACGCAGCAGCACGATGAACGAGGGCTTGCGGCTAAGATGGCCCATTCTGTGGAGGCGAATCATCATGATGTGGATTTTACTCAAGATGATTTCTGGAATCTTTTGCCAAAGGTAGTTGCCGCTCATGACGATCCGGTAATTGATTTTGCTGCTCTGCCCACATTCAAGTTGGCTATGGTAGCAAGTGAGGATGTGAAAGTTGTGGTTTCTGGGGAGGGAGGCGATGAAGTTTTTGCGGGTTATCGTCGTTATCAAAGAGCATTGCGGCCTAAAATTTTAGGTGGACGTATTTGGCGAGGCAAAGGGGTATTGGATGCTATTCCCAATAAAATCATAGACCTTGATGGTTGGGATGATGCGATCCAAGATACTATCTTGGATTTGAAAAAACGAAAATTTACAGCGCTGCAAAAAGCTCAATACATTGACTTTAAACATTGGCTTCCCAACGATTTATTGACGAAATTGGACCGATGCTTAATGGCTCATGGGGTGGAAGGAAGAACGCCTTTTGTTGATAAAGAGGTGGCCGCATTTGGCTTCTTTTTGCCGGATCACCACAAAGCAGGGTGGAGCCAGGGCAAGAAGCTGCTGCGCGATTGGTTGGCTAAATATTTTCCCATCAGTGCGCCTTATGCGAAAAAGCGAGGGTTTAATGTCCCGGTGGGGGAGTGGATGGCAGCCGCTTCGGGGCAAATTGCACGATGGGTTGGATCACAAGAAAGCACCCAAACCCTCCTATCCAATGAGCAATGTCAGCGGTTATTTTGCCGTATGCAGCATGATAAAAAAAGTGTGATTCCGGCTTGGGTGATATTCTATTACACTCTTTGGCATCGCACCCATATCCAAGGTAAGCCCGCCGATGCTAAGGAAATTTTGGGGTAGAGTCAGCTCTTTTGCAACAATGCCCTCTTTTCCCTGCCATCCAGAGGAGCGACAGGGACGCAGGGAGCCAGCTCTTTTAGAAATTGTAAAATTAAAAAACCCTCAGTTGCAAGAACCGAGGGTTTTTTCTGTGGTATATTGATGCCCCTTAAGGGGTCTACATCAGTCCAATCTGATGATTTGTGTATAATAAAAAACACACCCCCGAGAAATAAACTTGTTACTATAGTCATTATACCTGAATATTAAGCATGGTATTCATTTTTTCATGCGGCAATAATGATGACATGATGGCTGCAAGGTAAGTATGGTTTGCTCTTACTTGTCAAAAATGATGGGGTGGTTTAGTATTTGAACATGTCATAGTTGCGAGGGTGTAATGATTTGTCCTGATTAACGAATAAGGTACAAAGTAAGGTGGAATTCCCCATTAAGAAGAGAGATATGATGTACTGGCCTGATTAACAAGCAATGCTTTTAAGAAGAATCTGAGTTTCCCCAAATATTAATTACAGCTTTCGTATCCATTTCGGTTGCTTTTTTGATAAAGTCAATAAAAGCTCTGACGCGCCTGTTAGACTTCAAGTTTGGCTTGATGACATAATTGACATTATTAATAATCCCAAAAGATGGATCATAGACCCCGATAAACAATGGCATTAGACCGCTTCCTTGGGCTAAAAAGGGCGGTAACATTCCGATTCCCTGTCCATTTTCAATGAATACTCGGCACGCATCAATATCATCGGTCAGTACATAAGGTTCACGAGGGTTATCCACATCCCGCCCCAAAAACAATAATGGGTTGCTTTCTTTAAACTGAAGATAGGAAAATGGCTCACTCCATTGATACCCAATGAGATGATGGCTATCTAAATCTTCCCAAGTTTTTGGCAGGCCAAAACGCTGCATATAACTAGCATGGGCATAGGGATAAAACCCGTAGCTAGCAAATTTTTGCCATATGAGGGACGTTGAATTGAGAGGGGATCGCGTGGTAATACCTACGTATACTCCTGAAATTTCATTGCCACGCACCAAATTTGCATAGTTATCGTAACCAACATGCAATTTTATATCTGGGTAAACATTTCTAAACTCCTCTAAATGCCGCGCCAAAGTATAGACTCCAAAACGTGCCGTGATAACCGTCAAATCCCCTTCCAGCAAATTACGGCTGTCTTTGATATCTCGTCGGATAGTATCCGAGAGCTGCAGTGATTGGCGAGCATAGTCGAGAAATTTTGCCCCCTCTTCCGTGAGGGTGGCCCCTTTGGGGCTTGTCAAAAACAAAGTGCTGCCAACCCAATGTTCAAGCGCCCGAATATGTTTGGAAACAGTCGGCTGACTAACATTCAGCTTCTCAGCAGCTTTGCTGATGTTCTGACATTCTGCCACAATAACAAATGTTTTCAGATGTTCATGATTAATGTGTGTCAATGTTTTGGCCTGCCTTCATTTTCATCCATATGCCTGCCTCAGTCTGACCAAAAATGTATCCCCCTCGAACAGAACCATCAAAGCATACTTATTATGCAATGTTATTATGAATAAAGGTTTAATAAGCTTTTCCAATCGCCGTGAGAATCACGTTTTTTAAAGACATTTATTTTATACTTTGTTAAATTTTATTAAGTGGATTAGGGAAAATGGTTAAAATGGTTGATAATGTTCTTGAAAATCATTGGGATTTTAAGCTCCCAGTTGATCCCATAAAAATTGCAGAGCGCATGGGTGTTATAGTTATATGCGATGAAAATTTGGCCAGTAACATTAGTGGCCAGTTTTTCTATGAGGGGGACTTACCAACTATACGTTATAACCCAAAAGAACACCCTTTAAGACAGAGGTTTACGATTGCTCACGAGCTAGGTCATTTTTCATTGGGTCATCCTGGTGGATATAGAGACAATGCAAGAAGCTTTTTTTTGCAGCCACAAGGGCTTGATGCTCATGAAAGAGCAGCCAACCGGTTTGCAGCTTCATTACTTATGCCAGAAATAGCTATATATAAACTTATAGAAAAGCTGCCCAAATTGGATGTGTCGACCCTTGCAAACGCTTTCCAAGTATCCGAAATGGCCTTGCATTATAGACTGAAGAACTTAGGCATCGTTTAGAATTATTTTTAAGGTTAAAAAATGAACCATAACGCCAACGAATTTAAAGAAGAAAAGCTCAACCCTGCAGATGCAGATAAAGACACACTCCTTTTAGATGAATTAAGGGATCAAGTTAAATTCAAAAAATGGACTTTTTATACAACATATGTGATAGCAGTTTGCTTTACAGGGATTTTTATTGGCTACATGTGCTGGTTTATTTTTTGTAATGAGGTAGAATCATACGGTAAAGTTGTCCTACTCGGTCTTTTAGGATCTTTTACGGCCCTTCTTTTTCTAGCATTGAATAGGCTTTATGGAACATCATCTCAAAAAACAGCTAATTCAGTAATTCACGGACTTCTTCAGGAAATTATTGATCTATTAATTCGTAAAAATTAACGCCATATCCACATAAGACATTTTAATTTTTGCATTAAATACGATCATTCTGGCATAGTGTGGCCAGAATAACAAAAAATGCAAAGAGGCTCACATGGAATACAAACACTATCAGCTTGATCAGCGCTCTATCCAAAAAGAAGGTGTATTTGATGGATACGCCAGCGTGTTTAACAAGTTAGATTATCATCACGATGTTGTTATGCGTGGCGCATTTATGAAATCCCTCAAGGAATGGAATCAGAAGCTTCAGACCCCTTTGTTGCTCTGGCAACATAACCCAAACGAACCTATAGGCTATTGTTTGAATTTAAAGGAAGACAGCCACGGCTTAGCAATTCGTGGCCAGCTGCTGACATCTATTCAACGTGGCGCTCAGGCATATACATTAGTAAAAAGCCGCCGAATCACAGGTCTTTCCATAGGATACATCCCGACCCGATCACAGATGCTTCCCAGGTCAGGAGGCGCACGAGTTCTTATGGAAATTGATTTGCGAGAGGTGTCCTTGGTAACCATGCCTGCAAACCCACATGCCGAGATCATGTCAGTAAAACAAAAATAAGAGAGCGATATGTCGCTTAATTTAGTGCATATGAGTTATTAAGTTCGCTCTTTTGTTGCTGAGAATTTCCCATTAAAGTCATGCCATTCAGCTTAGGCGAAATGGAGAGGACTGATGGGAAAAAACGGACAATGGGTAAAGGATTCACAAGCAAAATTGTGGGTAAGCCGATGGATGTGGCTGCTTGCAGTGATGGTAATGATCCTCGTAGTCATCGGCGGATTAACCCGCCTAACCGGATCTGGTTTGTCCATCGTGGAATGGAAGCCTGTCACCGGCACTCTGCCACCTTTGTCTGATGCGGCTTGGGAGATGGAGTTTGAAAAATACCAGGGCCACTCTGAGTTTCAAGAACACAACACATGGATGAAGCTTTCGGACTTCAAATGGATTTATGCCTTGGAATACATCCACCGCCTTTGGGCGCGTTTGATTGGTTTAGTTCTCGCGATCCCCTTTGCCATATTTTTGACAAAAAGATGGCTGACGCGAAAAAGCTGCTTTGCCATTGCGGGAGTTTTTCTTCTGGGTGGGATGCAAGGCGCATTGGGCTGGGTGATGGTCAAAAGCGGCCTTGGGAATGATCCGCATGTCAGCCCCATCAAACTAGTGTTACACCTAACTTTAGCTATCGTAATCCTATGGCAAATGACCTTGCTTGGCATTCGTATCCGGCTCAACAGGCAACTTAAGATGGACCAATTCTCGAGCTGGACTATTTTGGTAGTGGTTATAGGATTGACCTTTATTTACGGAGGTCTTGTGGCAGGCCATAAAGCGGGTTTGATTTACAACACATACCCGCTCATGGGGGGTCAATTCATCCCTGATGAGGTAGGAAGCTTGGAGCCATTTTGGAGAGATTGGTTTTGGAGCCCTGTAACCGTTCATTTTATCCATCGCTGGTTAGCAACGGCCTTGGCCATTTGGATAATCGGGATACTGGCCTTTAGAGCTTATCAGCCCCAGGATCGCAGATGGGTTTTAAGCCTGGCGCATGCGGTCTTGATACAAGCTGTTTTAGGCATTGCAACGTTACTGCTAAACGTACCCATTTGGCTGGCAGCCCTTCATCAAGGATGGGGCGTGTTGACACTGGTGTTGGCCCTCACAAGCCTTTACCGATCTTCTTTAGTGGATTCGAAGTGAAAATAGGAACATTTGCGACCCGCCTGAAGAGCTTTAGCTTCATAACGCGTTTGAGGCCAATCAGGCAGCCCAGGCCGCTCTGGTGATGTGACTTTCCATAACTGCCTAAATCCAATGGCTGGCTTAGTGATAATGGACTCCACCTTCTCGACATACCGTTCGGCATCGGAAGCAAAGCGAAAAATTCCCTTGGGTTTAAGAACCCTCTTAAGTGTCATAACGAAGTTCGTGCTAAACATTTGACGCTTCTCATGTCGTGTTTTTGGCCATGGGTCAGGGAAAAGAAGCGACACACCGTCCAAGCTATTTTCAGGCAAATGATCCAGAATACGGCGAGCATCAATTGTGGTAATGTGAACATTTTCGATGGCCTGTTCTACCAGGCTTTGCGCACAAGATGTCAAACCACTTAAAAAAACTTCCGCACCGAGAAACGTCCAATCCGGGTGAGCTTGAGCCATAGCACACAGATGTTCCCCATGTCCAAACCCAATCTCAAGCCATCGTTGTCCAGATGAATCATTAGAAGGAAAGAAGCAGGGTAAAATGTCCTCTTTAAAATCAGTGTCTAAATGGCAAAAAGGCTGAGTTAAAAGCGCATCATCTTCTGTTGACCAGCCCCGGCTTTTACGCCGACCATACGTTTGATACACGCTCTTGTTCTCTTTAAGATTTGCTTGAGTCGCCATGGTTTTTTTCGTTTGTGGCACCAAGAATGTCAATCTTTGGGTCAGATAAAGTCTTCATCAGTTCAATCACTTTTTTCCGAACAGAAAGATCTTTGATTTGATAGTAGGCCCTAATGAGTTCTAGCGTTTCCTTTTGAGACATTTTCAAAGTATCTTCGCCTTTGAAAAGCTTATGATCTTCTGCAATACTTAATGGGTTTGCTGATACCTCATCATAACCTTCAAAGAAAAAGGTAATCGATACAGACAATATATAACTTAAGGCATAAAGACGACTGGCGCTAATCCGGTTAGATCCTCGCTCATATTTTTGGATTTGCTGGAACGAAACTCCAAGAGCAGCCGCAACCGCTTCTTGACTCATACTCATCGCCATGCGTCTTAACCGAATACGGCTTCCGACATACGTATCTAGTTGGTGCATATTTGAGCTAAAGTTGGGCGTAATGGTTTCTGTTGGCATGACGCAATATAATGTGAATCAATGCTAAAATCCTAGGTGCTCTCAAATTAAAAGTCAACGTGTTTAAGATTTAACCTGCAAAAATCGCTGCCAACAATTTAAGCGGTATTCCAAAAATGCAACACGACATTCCGAAAGCGCGGTTGACAAATCAGGTCAATGTTTTAAGTTAAATGTCAAATTGAAATAATTTATATTTAAAGATACATCTACTTCCTGTATTCGCAATTCGGAGCATGGTATTTTGTTAATAAATTTTTTTAAATATATTAAAAATTATCTCACAAAACTTGCAATTATACTGGCTCATTTGTTAAACGCCGCAAACACAAGCGCAATCATTATAACCCCACGAAAGCAGTCGGCATAGGTTCAACTGGGCGGGGCGATATTAACATTGCTTATTATGATTTTGTGCAAAGAACCATAACAAATCTCTTAATTGAAGAGAATGGAGATCTGGCTATGGAAATAAAACCTGGAGTATAACATGTTTAGATACATAAAAACAATCTTAGTGATGGCCTTATGTCTAACGGTATCCATGCCTGTCTATGGCATGGCGCCTGCAGGGCGGCCAGGCGCAATTCCACAAGACATTGAAAAACAAAAGGGGCTGAAGTAGCTAAGGCCTAAAAAAGGCGTAAGATAGCTACTGATATATGAGAGAAGAAGTCGGTTAACGCCCCGACAACAAAGCAAACTTATAGAGCATTTTGTAGCTGGAACAACCGCACGAGCGGCAAGTGAACTCATAGGCATTCAGGCCAACGCAGCTATTAAATTCTACCTTCGCTTACGTCAACTTATAGCCAGCAAACTGCTCAGTTATGAACTTTCAGGCGAGGTTGAAGCTGATGAGAGTTATTTTGGGGGTGTTAGAAAAGGCAAACGAGGTCGTGGTGTTGGTGGTAAAGTAGCTGTTTTTGGCCTGTTAAAGCGTGGTGGCAAGGCTTATACAGCGATCATAGCTGATGCTAAAACTGATACGTTATTACCGATTATTGAAGAGAAAGTTCAGCCTGATAGTATTGTTTATACAGACACTTTTAGATCCTACAATGCTCTATATATCAGCGCCTTTCACCATAGGCGTATCAATCACAGCAAGCTTTTTGCTGACAGACAGAATCATATCAATGGCATTGAGAATTTTTGGAACCAAGCTAAGCGGCATTTAAGAAAGTTTAACGGTATTAAAAAGGAGAATTTTTACTGGTTTTAGAAAGAGTGTGAGCGGCGCTTCATTGGGGGTAGCCACAAATCCCTTCTAACTCAGCTTAAACTCTGGTACAAATCTATTAAACATTAACTCTTAAATACTTCAGCCCCTAAAATTTTATTTCAGATTCATGGACTAAAACCCTCATACCTTATCGATTCATACCTACTACTTATTAACTTTTTGGTTACGATTTTTTAAATCTTTACCTTCATACTTAAACTATGAAAATAGATTCTGTAAGATTTAAAACAATCACAAGTAAGAAGCGTACCAGAAAGGTAGCCAGCGGTGATAATTTTTCGCTTTTTGATCTTGCCCCTATCGCAACACAAACATCTGTTTCAACTATCCAACCCACTACTCATGTCGGCAACGTGTTACCTGTTCAAACAAGCCCTGAACACAAAGAGCATGCCCTTATTGATTATGCCGAATCAGTATTAGATAACCTGCATCTTCTCAATTTAGCCATCTTAGGCTATGGCGACTCCGTTAAAACACTCATGGAGCTTCACCAAAAACTACTCAACATTCCTAATGCAGAAAGATCAATAAAACTCAATCACTTGATTGAGATGATTGAATTGCGTGGGCACGTTGAGCTTGCCAAGAGAGGCATGGCCAAATAACCATAAAATAAACGTAACCACCCTTGAGAAAATTTTTTAAAGGCTGTTGATAAAAGCTTGCATCTGCTCACAACTGTCTATATGTTTTCATAACTCATTGCTAAGTAGGTTCTCGTTGGAGGTGCTGATGTCCGAAATTCTTCCAGAAAATTATTGCCCGAGTGATAATGAGGAGTTTATGAACCCATTGCAGCTCGAATACTTTCGTCAAAAACTTTTGAAATGGCGGCAAGAACTTTTAGTTGAATCCAATGAAACACTGCATCATTTGCAAACCGATAGCCATAACGAACCAGACATCACCGATCGTGCATCAAATGAAATTGATTTTTCCATTGAACTACGCACCCGTGATCGCGGCCGGAAGCTCATCAATAAAATTGATGAAGCTTTAGAACGCATCTCAAATGGCACCTATGGTTATTGCGAAGAAACAGGTGAGCCCATCACCATTGGGCGTTTAGAAGCTAGGCCCATTGCTACATTGAGTGTAGAAGCCCAAGAACGGCATGAGCGTCAGGAAAAGCTCCACCGAGACGACTAACCTCAAGAAGCTTTAGCGTTTAACAAACCCCGTCTAATCCAAAAGTCAGGATATTTAGCAGTCACTTTATCGGCAGCATCCGCAGCTGACTTCACAGAATCATAAATCCCAAAGCAGGTTGCCCCACTGCCAGATAATCTTGCCAAAAGGTTTCCAGACGTATTTTCCAAAGTGTGGATAACGTGAGCCACTATCGGGCACATCTGAATAGCGGATGAGTACAATGCATTACGAGCGCTCTTAAGCCAGTCTACCCATTCTTCTGGATGCCTTAGGTTAACAGGCTCCAAAGGCACATCAAATGGAGCATTTGATTCCTTATAACACTTAAACACTTGCGGTGTAGATAATGGCATCAATGGATTAACTAAAAGGATTGGAAACTCTGGAAAGCTAGCGCAGAAAGCGATCACTTCGCCAATACCCGAGATCCATTTTGGTTGTGCATCAAGACACATGGGAACATCCGCCCCTAATGTAAGGGCTAGCTCAGCCAACTCTTCTGGCAAACAGGGCTTTTTCAAACCTCTATTCAATAGATTCAGCATCGCCGCCGCGTCAGTCGACCCGCCACCTATACCTGAAGCCAAGGGAAGGTTTTTGGATAAAGTCACATCCACGCTAAAGGTTTCTTTGGTTTTCTGTCGTAAAAGGCAAACTGCTTTTACAATCAAATTTGATTCCATTGGCTCTTGAGATAACAACTGACCAAATGGTCCTTCTATGTGGTACCTATCTTTTCCTAACGACTCATTAAACTTTACTGAAAGCTCATCCGCAATATCACAAAATGCCACTAACGAGGAAAGTTGATGATATCCATTACTCGTGCGCCCAACCACATGCAAAGCCAAGTTAATTTTGGAACGCGCATGAGCGACATAACCATTAACATCCCGCCAAACCACCTCACATTTCACTATAATGAGGACCTCCACCACCTTCTGGCGCCGTCCAAGTAATATTTTGAGTAGGATCCTTGATGTCACATGTTTTGCAATGAATACAGTTTTGGGCATTAATCTGCAACCTGAGCCCTTGCTCATCATTCAAAAACTCATAGACACCAGCTGGGCAATATCGCTGCTCTAATCCACCATAAACAACATAATTAATATCAACGGCCTTTTGCTTATCTTGCAGCTGCAAATGGCAGAGCTCATCCTCTTTATGCATAACTCCCGTCAACGACACAGAAGACATACGATCAAATGATATCTTTCCATCAGGTTTTGGATAATCTATAGGCCGCACTGACTGAGCTGGCTTTGTAGCCAAATGGTCCGTTTCATGGGACAATGTTCTAATGGCCATTCCTTTTAGGATATAGGTCTCCAATGCAGCATTAATGAGCCCCCGCATCAACCCTTTGCGAAAGCCAGGTCGAATGTTGCGAACCTTAAACAATTCACTTATCACAGACGATGTTTTTATGGCCTCAGCATATCCAAATTTTTGAAGCTCATGTTGGCCTGAAAGCAACGACTCACAGATGGTTTGGCCAGCTATCATACCCGACTTCATTGCTAAATGAATGCCTTTGATGCGCGCGACATTCAAGAATCCCGCAGCACAACCCACGATCACACCACCTGGAAATTCTAGAGAGGGGAGCGCTTGATACCCACCTTCATTAATCGCTCTTGCACCATAAGCTAACCGTTCTCCGCCTTCCAACAAAGGCCGGATGCTCGGATGATGCTTAAAGCGCTGAAACTCCATATAAGGATCCAAATATGGGTTTGCATAATCTAATCCAACGACAAATCCGATTGCCACCCTTTGGTCAAACAGATGATACACGAATGATCCTCCGTATACGTCCTTATCCAATGGCCAACCAATAGTGTGGGTAACCTTGCCAAGCTTGTGAAGTGATGACGGAGTGCGCCATATTTCTTTAAGACCCAACCCATAGGTTTGCGGGCTATGTTGAAGATTATAACGTTTCTTAACCGCCTGCGTGACTGAGCCCCTTGTCCCTTCTGCCAAAACAACACATGACGCCCGTATAAAAACCCCTGGCTCAAAATTTGGCCCCTGAGAACCATCTTTCAAGCGCCCCTGATCCACTGTTTTAACACCCACCACTCGGTTATTTTCCACCACCACATCGGCTACGGGAAACCCGACAAAGATATCCACCCCAACGGCTTGCGCCTGTACAGCCAGCCATCGGGCTAACTGGGAAAGGCTGATGATTATGTTACCCTGGTTTTTAAGTGGTGCAGGTGTAGGCAACTTAAAAGATCGAGTTTGGGTGAGGTATAAAAATTCGTCAGAAGTTACCGGTTGATACTTTGGAAACGCAGGATCATCCTGCCAATGAGGAAACATTTCATTCAGCGTACTGGGATCGAGAACAGCCCCAGATAAACAATGATCACCAACCTGCGCTGCCTTTTCTAAAACACACACAGATAGATCTTGGTTCTTAAGTTTTGCTTGCGTCTTTATCTGTATTGCCGTCGAAAGGCCCGCAGGCCCGGCACCCACAATGACTACATCAAATGCCAGCTCTTCCGTCATCTTTGATAAAACTTTCTGAAAATTTTTTCTTTTGAGTAGTATGCGCGAACACCACTTCCGAGTCATCCATTTTTTGTTTGGGACACATGAAATCATTAAAGATACCACACTTCTTCTTGAAGATTCAACGAAACCTAAAAAAGTTAACTATTTATTAACTTTTGGCGAAAGAAACTTGTATAACTTTCAATTTTTTGGTTACACAAATGCTCTATGTCATCATCGTTCTTGCGCTGCTTTTGGATGCATCACTTTTTGCAATCGTCCAACCCTTGTTAGGAAAAATTTTGCTTCCCATTTTTGGCGGAACACCCACTGTCTGGAATGGCACCCTCCTCTTCTTCCAAGGAGCGTTTTTTCTAGGCGCTGTGTATGCATACATCAAGCAAAAGCTGTTTTCTCCGCGAAAACAATTATTGAGCCACCTTGTTTTGCTCGGACTATCTTTCCTATTTTTGCCATTAACCATCGTACTATATGGTAACGCAACTCACTCACCTGTATTCAGCTTATTTGTCACATTGATCGCTTGCGCTGGCTTACCCATATTCCTAATTGCTTGCAACAGCGTGTTATTGCAAACATGGTGCGCCATTTCTGACCTAAAAGCTTTCAATAAAGACCCATATGCTCTCTTTAGCATTAGCCATTTGGGCATTATATTAGGATTCATTGCATACGCTATCCTTGAGCCACATTTTGGACTCAAAGCTTTCAAGGCTGGATGGTCAATTTTATTCATCGCATTTACCGTTGCGCTATCCCTTGTCTTGTTGGGCTTTCGGAAACATTTACCAGACAGGAAAAATGTCATCACATCTTCCTATAAACCAGCATCTTTATCAGACAAAATCTGGTGGTTTTTCTACCCACTTATTTCCATGGGATTGCTGATTAGCTATACCAACTATATCGCCATTGATTTGTCCTCATTCCCCTTGCTTTGGGTAGCTCCTATGGTGTTCTACTCATTAAGCTTTGTGATCACTTTTGCTCGCAAATATTTCCACTGGATTAGTGACCGTGTTGTACTAGCATTGCAGTTGATATTTTTGGTAGCCATCATGGGACTCACCCTCTTTGGTAAAACTGTTGGCACTACTATCAACTTCATTATCCACTCTGGGTTCTTCACCACCTCAATGATACTCATCCACGGCCATTTGGCATCCTTAAGGCCATCTAGCGATCACTTACCTTCTTTCTATATCACCATGGGCGCTGGCAATCTTATTGGAGCTTCGTTGACAGCCGTTATTGCACCACTCTTCTTAAAAATCCCGATTGAATACAATATCTTTATCATTGCCGCATGCTTAGTCGGTGTACGAGTTAATTGTAACATTACACGCCAGATTCTACCCTGGGTAGTTAGCATCGTCGCCATTACCGCTGGCACCCTAACGCTAAATTCCTTAAATGTAGCCAGCCAAACACCGATCGTTGTCCTGCTTGCCAGTGGCGCAGCCTTAACATTGGCATACTTACGCAACTTTCCACCACAAATGGCTTTGTTCTTATGTGCCATCTTGGCTTTTACTCAGTGGCAAAAATTGACCGATGGCCTTGTTTGCGTCGATCGTAGCTTTTTTGGCCCATCCCATGTCATGCAAAGCGGTGACTATCGTTATTACACAAATGGCAATACCTTGCATGGTATTCAGTCCACGCATCCAGATTACGTGCGAGCACCCATTTCATATTTTCACCCTGAAGGACCGTTCGCCGAATTCATCCATATTTTCAATCAAACCCCCAGACCTATTGCTGTTATGGGGCTCGGTGTTGGTACTATTGCCGCTTTTGCGAAACCCCATCAGAAAATTGATTTTTTAGAAATTGACCCATTGGTCAAGAAAATTGCTTACAAGCATTTCACTTATTTATCCTCATCTGAAGGTGATATCTCGGTACTCATAGGTGATGGCAGAGCTTTGTTACAAGAAGCCCCAAAGAAAAGCTATGGCCTCATTGTGATGGATGCCTTTAGCTCGGACGTTGTTCCGGCTCATCTTTTAACCTTAGAGGCAGTTCAGGCATACAGCAACGCTCTTCAAGACGATGGCGCGATCATCATTCAAACCACAAGCCGTTATTATGACTTTAGGCCATTAATGGTTGGCCTAGCTGAAGCATTAAACATGAAAATTATGACTGGAACTGACTATGAAATTAACAGTGGTCGTGAAAAAGATCTGCTATATATTTCAAGATGGTTTGTATTAACCCATAATACCAAGCTGGTTAACTCGCTTAAAAAAACCCGTTTCTGGCATGAAGTTAAAGTTAAAGAAGAAGCCTCACGCGTTTTATGGACAGATGATTACGCCAATCAAACCGTTTTACTATCCACACCAAATTGAAAAAAACGGCTTAAGCTGCAGACAAAACTTCTTCAATCTTGAGGGCAGCAGCAGCTTCATCGATATCCTCAATGACAGCAAGTTCTCTGGTAAAACGGTCCAAAGCAGCTTTATAAATCTGCCGCTCACTATAAGATTGGTCTTGCTGGCTACTGTTACGGTGAAGATCACGAATCACTTCAGCAATGGATGTCGGGTCCCCCGAGTTAATTTTGTTTTCATATTCTTGCGCACGACGGCTCCACATAGTGCGACGAATACGGGTCCGGGTCTTTAAAACTTTTAACGCTTGTTCCATTTGTTTTTGAGAGCTTAAGGACCTTAATCCTGCAGCATGTGACTTAGCGATAGGAAGACGCAAAGTCATACGATCTTTATCAAAAGCAATGACATATACCTGCAACTCTGTCCCAGCAACTTGCTGCGTCTCTACGCCAGTAATCCTCCCCACACCGTGGGCTGGATAAACAACGTAATCACCATTTGAAAAAGATCTAAAAACTGTCATTTTTTTACCCTTGATTTAACTTTAAGGGTCAAATTCAATTTGATTGACCAAAAAAGTGTTCGTGCCTATACCCTTAACTATATAAGTATGTTAACACTTTTTTAACCAAATTCAAAGCGCTGTTTTTTCTAGCAATCCTGCGCTTTTAAGCTAAGAGCCTGGCTTTTTACTAAAATGATCTGGAAACTTGTTGGGAACACCTTTCCACTCATCGGCATCCGCAGGGGGTGCCTTCTTGCGGGTTATGTTTGGCCAAGAAGCAGAAAATTCTCGGTTATGCTCCAACCATTGTGCTGCACCATCAGCGGTATCTGGAATAATTGCTTCAGCAGGACACTCAGGCTCGCACACACCGCAATCTATGCATTCATCAGGATGGATCACCAGCATATTCTCGCCCTCATAAAAACAATCGACCGGGCATACCTCTACGCAGTCCATGTACTTACACCGGATACAAGCGTCGGTTACTACGTATGTCATATCATCCTCATTTAGCCATCATCGACGGGCACTTACACACCACAATCACAACTCATGGCCCACCTTATAATGATAAAATGAAAAATTCAACTTAAAGCTTTGCAAGTCTCTTTTTGATTAAGAGCTCTGTTTCAAACGATAAAATAAGTACCCCTATGAAAAAAGCAACATAGGCTAAAGACATACAAAACAATGGGCCCAAAAATACAGAATGAATGGCTGGCCTACCTATCCTCATGATACTGGCCGGCTGATGCAATGTGTTCCACCAGTAGACTGACCATTTAATAATGGGCAAATTAATAGCACCAACTATAGATGCAATGGCCATAATTTTATCGCCCTTGGTTTGCCCACCAAAAGCATCTTTCATACCGATAAGCCCCAGATAAATAAACCATAATATAAGCATTGAAGTTAGCCTAGCATCCCATGCCCACCAAGTACCCCACATCGGCTTACCCCATATTGCGCCAGTCAACAAGCTAATGGTAGCAAATGAAAAACCAAAACGCAGAGAAAGCTTCATCAAGATAATGGCCACTTGATGCCGCCAGATGAGGAACACTGCTGAAAGGCTCGCCTGCATAGCGTAGACAAACAGAGCCATCCACGAAGCTGGAACATGGACATACATAATCCGCACAGCATCACCTTGTTGATAATCAGCCGGCGAAAAAAACCATCCCCATACAAACCCTACTCCCAATAACACGCCAGAGAGCAACACGAATGGCAAACCAAAGGGCTTTACAAGCCTCAATAATCTGGAAGGATGAGCTAAAGATAGCTTTTTTTCATACACCATTTAATGTCCTACACATCTTGAACCTGCGCCCTAAGAAGCTTCTGCCCACCTATGAGCACGACTGGCAAAGTCAAACAAATCGCGATACCCATAAAAGTCCAGGCGATGAATGGCTCATGAGCATTGATCCCTATCAAAAAGGGCACATACAAAGGCAACGCCAACGCTAAACTTAGCAATTGGTTTTTGCGTATAGCCAACATCAAACATGAAACAAAAACAACCACCATGGATATATGAAATGTAAAAGCAAAAAAGCGCAAAACCATTTCACCAGTAACATGCTCTGGTAAATGAAAAAATATCATCAAGATGGGAAAAGCAATCACACTTGGAGCCGCAAAAAATAACCAAAACACAAGGATTTTAGACACTAAGTAAAAGTACACAGGCGCATCATAAATCACTAAATCTTCAATGAAATTTTCTCTGTAATCCACTTCCATAGCCCGTGGCGCTTGGAGAATAGACACAATGTAGAATAACGCCATCACAATGCCAAACCCCACCCGCTGCAAAATAGACGCTTCGCTGCCAATCGCCAAAACCACCACTAAGCAAGCAAGAATGATGACCGTTTGATCCATCAAAAAATCATCTATCTTCTGCCAAGCAATAGCTATCTCACGAAACAAAAACCCGGTCATGATTGCCCCAACCATATTGTTTGGCGTTGAATATCACCTAGCATATGGTCATTATGGCTCGCAGCAATCACACTCCCACCTTGCGCCATATATGCTGCAAGCTTCGTTACAAGCAATTGTTGCCCTTCACCATCTAAGAAGTTAAACGGCTCATCCAAAAGCCAGAGATCGCGTTGTATAAGCCACAGCTTAGCCAGCTGAAGACGTTTGGCTTGCCCAGAAGACAAAGCTGTCACCACGTGTTCTTGAAGGGATTGTAGCCCAAACTCATTTAAGGCCTGTTCCACCCTATCGATAGAAACACCCAATACCAAGGCAAATGACTTAAGCCATAATCCCACTTTAATGGGGGCCGCAAATACAGGTTCTGATGGGATATAGCCGCAAGTATATGCCGCTTGCCAGTTAATACCTTCAGCTGTTAACAGGCCACATATGGCTTTGAGCAATGTTGTTTTTCCAGAACCATTTTTCCCTTTAACCATGATCAGTTCACCAGGTTTAAGAGAAAAACTAACGTCCTTAACTATGGCCAGGTTGTTTCGATAGCAAATTGCGTTGGTAAGACTAAGCACCCTTAAAAATCCGTACAACGCCCTTTTTGCTCCCAATCCCCATAGCGCGTTGGTTCTAACCCTTTAGGGCCATTCAGCTCTATCTCTTTTTTAACAGGCTCTGGCTTTGACTCACTTGTCTGACAGTGGCTAAGCGGATTTTTGGAAGAAGGCACTCGTTCCATTTTATTTAAAATCCTATCATCTATAAAACAACTACACTAAAAGACACAAATTTTGTATAGTTAGGTGTTTTTAGCATGAATAAAGAAAGACCACAACTCTTGGGCCCTAGAATACTACCTTCATTGTTATCGGCTAATCCTTTACGCCTTGAAAGCGAGCTTACACCTTTAAGCGCGGGAGGCATTACGGGATTGCATGTCGACGTAATGGATGGGCATTTTGTCCCTAACCTAACTTTCGGCCCTCATATGATCAAGGCTTTGCGGACCCAAACTTCCTTTTGGATTGACGCACATCTGATGATTACTTTGGAAAGTAGGCTTTTTGAAGCATTTGTCCACGCAGGCGCACACCACATCACGCTCCATGTGGAAACCTCAGTTTCTTTAAAAGATAAGCTTGAACTGATAAAAGCAAATGGCTGTGGTGTTGGTCTATCCTTAAGGCCATCTACCCCACCTGAATCCATTCTCCCATTTTTAGATATATTGGACATGATTTTAGTGATGACTGTTGAACCAGGGTTTGGCGGGCAAGCATTTATGCCAGACCAACTTAACAAGATAGAATTCTTAAGAAAAGCAATCGATACCTCAGGCCATACCTCAGGCCATAAGATCCGCTTGGAAGTTGACGGTGGCATTAATCAACAGACCATTCAGTTGTGCGCTGAATCTGGCGCAGATACATTTGTTGCTGGCGCTTCAATTTTTGAATACAATAACCGTGACATTTCTGGAAATCTTAAATCCCTCCAACAATCCTTAGGGATACCTTGCCATTGAGAAGTTTTATCAAAGCAGCTCAAACCCATTTTTTATTTGCTGTTAGCTCACTTGGTAAAACGCACAAGTGGAGCGGAAGCCTTTTTCAAGATGCTTGGCCAGGAAATTACAAAGAAGGGCAACAGCTTTATAACGGTCGCTTTGCCTATTGGGGCGAAGAAATCGAATTTAACAGCCACAATTTTTGGCGGCATCAGGGCCTTACTCAGCCGTTCATGGGGATCTTGCATAGCTTCGAGTGGTTAAGGGCTCTTAGGTCATTGACTTTTCCTGAAGCCAGAGGCATAGCTAGAACTTACATCAAAGATTGGATTCATAATAACCATGGGTGGCATCCTATCGTTTGGTCGCCCGATATTGTTGGCCAAAGATTATCATCATGGGCATCTCTTTTTGATTTCTTTGGTTCAAGTGCAGATGATGATTTTCTTGAACTATTTCAAACTAGCTTCAGCCGGCAATTACGTTACCTAGATCTAATTTGTTTATTTCGACCGCCCCACATGCTTGATATTCAAGTCTTTAAGGGACTTATTATCTCCAAGATTGCTTTAGGGCAGCCTATCTTTGTAACGTTGCGCAGTCTTGAAACATATTTGAGTTTAAACTTATATGCTGATGGATCTCATAAGAATCGCTCTCCCATGGCGCAACTCATGATTTTGAGAGACTTAATAGACATTCGCATGTGCTTAAAAGCGAGAGGGATTGTTCCTTCCAACAAACTCTCTCAAGCCCTTTCTCAACTAGCCGATATTGTCAGGTTTTTTAGGCTGGGCGATGGAGGCCTAGCTGTTTTTCAAAATAGTTTCGAAGGATCTCCAAGCCTCATTGATCTCATTTTGTCGCAATCTGATTTCTCAAAACAGACTATCGAGCACCTGGATGAAGGTGGTTTCTTTAAGATTAACCAAGGCAAAACTATGCTTGTCTTTGATATTGGCTCCCCTCTAGTGCAACCCAAACTGATGGATGATCGCCTGAGTTTTGAGTTCAGCTATGGTGATAAGCGTATCATCACAAACGGTACAAAGCCGTTTCAGGTCACAAGCCAAATGTCGCAGCCCATTGCAACAACTTCTTTGTCCTCCACTGTTCTTTTCTTTGACGCTCGCAATCGGATCATTCAAGATTTACAAGCGCCATCCACCATTGATTCGTCGCTATGGACACTTGTTGAGGATAAGCAGGCGGTTCTTTCGTCAGAGTGGAGTCAAAAAATTGGAAGCAATAGATTAAGACACCAGCGAGCCTTGACTCTCATTAATAATGGCACTGAAATCCGATGTGAAGAGCACCTGCGTGGGGCTGAAAATGGATCAGCTCTTATCCGGTTGAACTTCCACCCTTCATTAAAAGGCTCTCTAAATAAGGATAGTTCCACTATCATACTATGCCAAGATGACGGTCGCAAATGGCGTTTAAATTCAGGCAAAGGCTATGAATTAGGGCTTCACAGAGGCTATTACTATGGTATAGATAATCAGGAACTTTTTTGCCCACAAGCCGTCATCAAAGTCCGGTTTAAAGAAACCCAAATGGTTGTTAAATGGACACTGCGCCTCCTCGACTAGCATCAGAAACGACCCTTGACCCTAACGAATCCATGCACTTTCAGCAGTATGCTCACGCCTGGTGGGAAGAGTCTGGCCCATTTTCTATCCTTCATAAGATTAATCCAACGCGCCTTTCTTTTATTTTAGAGGCCATCAGATCTGAGCATGAGCTGAATGATTTGCTTCCCCTTAAAGGATTCCGTATTCTGGATGTTGGATGCGGAGGCGGACTTCTTTGTGAACCATTAGCGCGTTTAGGAGCCACAGTTGTTGGCATCGATGCGGTCTCAGAAAATATTACAACCGCACAAAAACATGCTTTAGACAATGGCTTAAGCATTGACTATCAAACAAGCACGATAGAGTCATTTCAAAAAGATCCTTTTGATGTGGTCATTGCCATGGAGATCATTGAACATGTCGATAACCCTGCATTGTTTCTGGAGCATTGCGACCGCCTAACGCAACCGGATGGGTGCTTAATTTTGTCCACCCTTAACCAAACCATATTTTCAGCCGCACTTGGCATTTTTGCGGCAGAAAATATTTTGGGTTGGGTACCAAAGGGCACACACTCATGGTCAAAGTTTATACGCCCTCGCCATCTGCAACAACTGTTGTTTAAGCATAAATTTGAACAGCAAGTTTATAAAGGCTTAAGCTTTAAGCCGCTCTCTAGACAATGGATTTTAAGTGACAATCTTGATATCAATTACTTGGTAGCAGCATTTCGGCACAAAAACGAAAGACCTAAGAAGCATTTTTTTGGTGATCTTTCTTCTTGGGGATAAAGCCCCCAAACATTTTGCCTGGACACCCATCCTTTGATGCCCTTAATTTCAACCTCACACCAGCTTTCAGTATATGATTTAAGACGAGCAGTCACATCGCCTTCTGCATATGCTTTAATTTGGGCGCCTTCTCTTGGTTTATCATAGACTGGATGACGTCCACTTAGAAAAATAACATGACGCACACCTGTGAGCATACTTTTGTGTACCCAGCCTTCAGCGCCTTCATAATCACGGATTTTACGCCAACTGTCATACTCCAGAATGATCTCAACTGGGATTGACTCCCTCTTGAACTCCCAGGCAACACGATATGTTTTGTCTGGCCCAACACGAACATAAACCTTTGACGAGGCCAGACTGACAAATCTCGGAAGCGGCTGCGCATCTTGTGCATGACATAGCGCACTTGTCAGCATGATAACCAACAACCCAAACGTTTTTTTCCATGATCTTAACAAAACAAACATCTATTTCTTTTGCAAACTATTTGCTTTGTTCTGCATATATTGTCGGTAAATGTCAAGCTGGGCGAGAGTGCTTCGAATATCATTAACGGTAGCAAAATGTTTTTTAGACTCAGGAACAGTGAGAAGATTAAATTCATCCCGCAAGGATGAGCTTTTCATTTTTTCTTGAAACTTATCTTTTAAGCTTAAAATCTTATCGCTCTGTTCTGTCAAATTATAGGCTGTGGCTAACATAACAAGCAGCTCTTCAAGCTTAATAGTTTTGTTTTCTTCTAGCTTCTCAGGATGCTCAACAATATCTTCAAGGATCTTTGAGGCATTCATCCAGTCATTCATATGCCAGTAAACCATCACTCTTTTAATAGACGTATCCAAAGTATCTCTTCCTTCTAGCAACCTTAATGCATCTGAAAACTTTTGTTCCAAAACGAAAGCTCTAAATTTCAAACTTTCATATTCGTCATTCAAAGGTGGCATCAAATCTTGAAGCTCAATCTTATCTAATTGAGCTTGAGCCTTATCAGTTTTCTCATCATTGATGTAAAAACGTACCAGATGCAATTCATCTTTCAGCTTATCTTCTTTGGATTTGTAATTATGAACTTTTAACCGTTGTTCCAATATTTCAACAGCTGGAGCAAACAGATCAAATTTTTCAAGCCTACCCAATAGCGGATATAAAACCTTTTGGAAATCTGTTGCTGGAGCAATAAAAGATTTATATTCAGCAAAAATAGCAAGCGCAGACAAGACAGGTATTTTGGCAAAGGCTTCTGTTGTAAAGGCTTCAACCACAGTATTGGCAATTTTTTGCCCATAATGTTCTTTGTCCGCCTCTATGTTAGATTTGCTATAAGCTTGCCTTAAAATGCTCAACGCGCGAGTGTAGTTGCCTTGTTTAATTAGCAGCTGTGAGATCATACTGATGATTTCACGGTACTCAGCACCATGACGCCATTCTAGCCTTAAACGATCCAACTTTGCTAAGGCTTCTTCATCAGTTATCTTGCGACCTTCCCATTCTGCCACCATTTTTATAAAGCGCGCTTTAACTCTAATCCGTGGGTTTTGAGAGTCCTCCAAAGACTCTATTATTTTACGACCATCAACTGTCAATTTTTGTGCTATATACAAGTGTCCTTGGTAATACGTTATTTTTTCTCTTAAGTATTGATTTGGAATTTTTGTTTGCTGAAGAAGCTCTAGGATTTTACTGGCCATTTCAAGCTCATTGATATGGATGAAAGTTCTTAAAATCACCAACCCAAGATAGGCGCGTATATTATCTGGATACTGTTTAAGAAAATGCACAGCCTGTGCTAGGCCCTTTCGTGCCCGCTCCTCATTCCAAAACTCCGCATCAATAATCCCCATTAAGAAAATTGACTCTGGCATCCGTCTTAACTTCGACTGCAAGAGAGCCTTTCGAGCGGTGATATAATCTCTTGCCAAAATAGAGGCTAGCGCATAATGGGCCTGAATCTTCCACTCTCTGTCATAGGCTTCATTGCTAATCAATGCAGACTTAAAAGCCCCTTGAGCCTCTTTATAGTAGCCACTCATAATTAAAGCTCGACCATAGTTATAGTATAACATGGCCCTCTCTTCTTCAGATCGCAAAAGCTTTGACTGAATCTCAGCCTTTAACTCTGCAAGCGTTTGATTCTGGAGCACTTTCAGTTCATCTAGTTGAAAGATTGATTTATCGACAAGCTCTACCTTTTTGTGGAATTCATCCTTTTCTTGGCTCGTGATCCTTAGTCCACCAGGTCTGGAGACCATTACGCCATCGTCTTCGATTTTCACAACCAAATCATCCACGTTTTTCTTAATGACGAGCCCTTGTTCGCTTGGCAAAATATCAAGGTCAACCCACTTTGCTAGATGGTCAAAACCTAAACTTCTTTCAGTGGTTGGCGCAATAAATAGAGCGTCACCCACATCTGGGTCACTCCAAGTCAGCACCCTTTTTGAACCAACGCTGAATTTGTATTGCGTCCCACCCTCAGTAGTATTTTTTTCGTAACGAATGATTTTGTCTGGAAACACAGGCAATTCCTGAAGTGTATAGATGGTTTCGTCATAAATTTTGGATAAATTAATCGCATAAGAACCATCTATGCGGATTCCCAACAAGCCATCTTGCGTTCTAACATCCACTCTGGGAGCATCTTTAGGACTTGGTGCAACAACAAGTTGGATAGGCCTATCCGTTACATCCAAAAACAGCCATGATGCCCCACCTCGTTGTATCATCGCTAACGGAAATTGATGCACCGTGGATAAAACCATAACATCTTTCCCATGCTGCTTAGTAATTTTGAGGATCACTTTTTCAGGGGGCACAGACGATACACCGTCAGATTTACCTGCTTGATTTTTCCCTGTCACAGGCAGTTTATGCCCTTCTAAATAATCTAACACATCTTTCAAAGTTTCGATGTTATCTTTATTACCAACTTCTTTAAAACTGGCATCAATATGAACCTCGCCAGATTTTTTAGGAATATCAGACCTTCCTTCTTCAACTGCTGCCAGTTTTGCAAGAGGATTTTTTTGTGCGCCATTTGGATTTGATTCGGGAGAGCTTTCCTTTTCAGAGTGACTGGATGGCTGTTTAGCTAACTTGCCATACACATCTACAATAACCATACCCCGACTTTTAGACGTTTTAATCTCAACATTGTTTTGAACAAGAATAGACATCGTTTGCCCTTGCTCTTGCGCAACAATCTCGATGTGAGGTTTGACTTTGGTTTTGTTTCCAATTTGGCTTAGATCAATTGTATCTTTTGTTTTAAGATGTAAATGAATCTGACCATTGGAAAATGTATGGCTCATATCAAATGGAGTTTTAGTTTGGAAAACAAACCGTGTAAAATCTTTATGATCTCCTGCCTTGACAACAATTGTTTCAGCACAGAGCAACGCATTAAAAAAGAATAGCAAGCTTACCCAAAAAATGGCGAATAACCACTTTGTACCACCAAAGATTAGCCTTTGTTTAATAGGCGAATCAAACTTTAAAACACATAGTCTCATTGGCCTTGAGCCGCCCTCTCATTAGCATTCGTATTGTTCAGCTGCTGTTGAGCTTCGTCTTTCTTTTGGCGCTCTTTAGCTAAGGCTAATGTGAGATCACGAGCCCGCTTCGTTTCCATGTAAGAGATAATTTGAGATGCCTTAACGTCCTTAATATAGGTAATAACATTTAGTAGGATGGGCATATCCAGCTCGGAAAAAATTCTTGCAGCTTCTTTAGGCTTCATTTTTTCATAAATTTTTGCCAATGTTTTAAAGTTTTCTTTTTCTTGTGAATCGTATTTCTTTAATAGCCCTTCAATTACCAATCGAAGGTTTTGAAGCACTTCAATTTTTTGATCCATCCTTTGTTCGGACGCCTGCAAAAGAGCCATTCTCAATCCAATTTTTTTATCTTTTTCATCAATTTCTTGGCGTCTTTCAGATAAAGTTTCGAGAACCTTAATCTCATTTGATGTGAGTTTCATTGGATTAAAAGTTGTATTGACCTTACTCTCTTCTGCCTGAGTCGATTTTTCAGACTCTACTTTCTTATCCTTTGTTTCATCTTTTGATTTGTCATTTGCAACTTTAACATCTTGAGGTTTATCCTCAAGTTTAACTTGGCCCATGTCCTCAGGGCCATAGGGATTTTTTTCCGGCACAGATGTTGGAGTGTCTCTAGACTGTGATTTTGAACTTACCATACCACTTTCTCCAGCCCCCTTTTCCTGAGCAACAGCCACATTCCCTTGGCCAAACATCAAGATTTTGCAAAACACAACAGCCATGCAAAGAAGACTCAGAACCGTAAATAATGACGTCATACCTACAGAGCGTAAGACAAAAAAATGAACAAAACGCCTTTCGAAGTCTTCAACGTATATTTTGAAGCATCTTAAAAATTTTAAGCTCATCGTGAATATCATCTATCGTTGCTTTAAGTTCAGGTTTGAGTTTTTCTTCCTTATGAGGCGCTAATTCTTTTTTTATAGTTTTTTTGGCACTGGATATTTGTGTTTGCACAGGCTCGATAGAGGGCTTTTTCTGGGATATGCTTGGCGTTTTTTGTGATATTTTTTCCATTTCAGAAACCAACGTTTCAGAGCGCCCAATCAAAAATTCTAACTCCTCACACATACTCAATGCTCTATCGATTTTCTCTGTCATTTGAGTTTGCTCTTTTTGAGCGACATTTTTTAATTCTTGAATGGTTTGTGAGGCTTGATTAACTGCCTGATTGAAAGTCCCCATCACAGTTTTAAAATCATCTTTCCCAGATTTTAAAACCATTAAATGTTTACGTAAGACAATTGCATAAGCCATCATCACCACAAGAAGGATGCATAACAATACTTCAAATATAGTGCTTACGGCCATCATGGAATAATCTCCTCGATACTCACAGCAATCCTTGGGCCCCTATGCCCTATTTTAGCCGTAAACATAGATTTACCCTCACAAGAAATGGTCACAAGGCTTTCTGGGCTTTTCAACAACGTGATTTCCGATCCTTTTTTCCAGCTCATCACATCGCTTAAGAACTTATCGGTTTGATCAAGAACCACCTCCAGGGTGAAGCTTGTTTCTTCAAGCTCTGACAACAAAGTTTTCTGCCAAAATGGATCCTGCTCAAGAAGCTGATAGGGTATAATATTGGCGAAAACATGCTCAATAGTTCCAAAAGGTAGGACAATATCGAAAAAACCAGAACGATCTTCTAGCTCAACTTTCACTTTAATATGAAACACTGAAGCTGTGGGCTTGTCGATCATGGCAAAACGTGTGTTGACTTCAAGCCGCTCAAAAACAAACTCTACCGGCTTATCAACGTCAAATACTTCACTAAAGTCAGCAAACATAACTTTAAAAACACGCTCAATCAAATTTCTTTCAATTGAGGTATATCCTCTATTTTCATCAATCGCATTCAAAGAAGCGTGCCGCCCCCCGAGAAGCATATCCACAAATAAATACACCAACTTCTGGTCAAGACACATCATCCCAAGACCACCTTGAGGATCCAAACGAAATATGCCTGTTAAAGACGTATTAGAAAGGCTTGGTATAACTTCATCAAGACGCTCAGAAGTAATCATTTCCACGGTCACAACGGCAAAATCATTTGCCAAGCCTCGAAAACTACTAGCCAATTTCCTCACAAAACGATCACTGATAATTTCCAAATACGGAAGCCTTCGTAAGGCGATTGCCGTATTGCTATAAAGATCCTCAATTCGTTTTACAGATTTGATATTAAGCGAGTGCGCTTCGCTTTCAGTCCAAACATGAGCATTTGTTTCAATAACTTTCATGGGCATTGCCTTATTATTGAATCAGAACATCTTTAAACAGCATATCTTTAACCACCAATGGCTTGGTTATACCATTAATACGGATAAGCAGTTCTTCGCGTAGACGCTGCAAACCACCCTCTGAAGCTGACAAGTCTTCTACTGTTAACTCTCTTAGATACACTTGAAATTGGTCAACAATTTTTGGTTTTATTGCTGCAAGAGCATCTAGCTCATTTTGCGTTTCAACCTCAATCATGACACTTAACTTAAAATAGACTGGTTTTTTATTTTTCTGAGTTTGTCTTAAGTTAACAACGATATTAGCTAATTCAAAATATAGTGCTTTGCTTGAATGAATTTCTTTTTTTGATGATTTTTCTGCTTCACTAGATTTTACCAAAAAGTGTATCCACATATTTTTTGTGAAAAACAAGCCCACACCAACAGCCACGATACTGCTGCCAATTATAATTAGAAGAACAATTCTCTTATAAAGCGGCTTTCTTTTAGACGTGGGATTTTTACTACCTTCTTCAGCCTCTGGCTCTGTAGCTGGCTCTAACTCGCCACTTTCATTCTGCTCATCAACCATTGTTTTAACCTTAAAAACAACCTTAACTTTTTTCACACTAATCCCATGATTACTAACAAGTCGTTAAGCAGAGAATTTTTTACCTACAAAAATGGAAATTATTTCCCATTCATTTTTTTTAGGTTTTTAACGAAGTATTTATTAACTTCCGCAAACCTAATAATCATTGAAGGCTCTCACTTGGCACAGTTCATGCAGTGAGAAATCTGAAAGGATAATTTAAGGGTTAAGGCATGAAAAGCGCATCGATGGTTTCCCTATCTCAGCAACAAGCTCTTCGTAAACAAATGGAAGTTTGTTCTAATAACTTGGTTAACGGCTCAACCGCAGGCTTTCAAAAGGAAGTGTTACGCACAGCTGAGGAACCTCATAAAAAACGCATGACGCATACACTTTCCTTGGTAAAAATCTTAGAGGTTGATCGCATATCAAACCCAGGCCCACTCACAAAAACAGGCAACCCTTTGGATGTGGCAAGCCCCAGCCACGGCTACTTTTCAGTCCAAGCCCCTGATAGCACCGCTTATTCGCGCAGCGGCCAATTCACTCTCAATAGTGATGGTCAACTTGCAACCGCAACGGGCTACCCAGTTTTGGGCGATGGTTCCCCCATACAAGTTCCTGTTACCGCCAAGGAAATTCATATTGATCCTCAAGGAAATGTTTACGGCGACAATGAGCGTATCGGGCGTATTACACTTTCGACCTTTGAAAACGAAAAAGCCCTTCAACGAATTGGTGATGGTTTATTCATAGCGGAACAAGCACCACAAGCTGTAGAAACCCCAAACTTCCAGCAAGGTACTATCATGGGATCTAACGTCAACATGATCGAAGAATCTCTACATATGATTGAGATTTTGCGCAGCTATCAAGCTAGCCAAGAGTTAATTGATTCTGAAAATGAGCGGCGACGCAACTCAATTGATCGAATCGTTAAAGTCACATAAGAAATAGCAAAAAGGAAATGCCACAATGAGATCTTTGAATATTTCCGCAAGCGGCATGTTAGCACAACAGCTCAATATAGCGGTCATCAGCGATAATTTATCAAAACTTCAAGTGTCAGCATTTAAGCGTCAGCGACTCGAGTTTGCTGAAATGGCGCCACAAAATCTCCGCACTGCGGGTGCTAGTACATCTGGATCTGGGAACGTTTTGCCAACTGGTGCACAAATTGGCTTAGGTGTAAAACCTGTCGCTATTTCACGTATAATGCTTCAAGGCGAGATGAAGCCAACAGGTAACCCTCTTGATTTGGGAATCGAAGGAAAAGGATATTTTCGCGTTGAACTACCAAACGGTGGCACAGCTTATACACGTGCAGGCAGTTTTCAACTGAGCCCCAATGGTGCCCTTGTGACCAATGAAGGGTATTTTTTGCAACCACAAATCACCGTACCACCAGAGGCTGTGGAGATTTCCATTAGTAACACAGGAGAAGTTATGGCTAAACTTGCCAATAACCCTACTCCGCAATCTCTTGGTCAGCTTGAGTTAACAAATTTTGCCAACCCAGCTGGTCTCCAAGCACTCGGTGATAACCTTTCCCAAGAAACGGCAGCATCTGGTTCACCCACGGCAGGAGCACCAGGCAACCCAGGGTTTGGAATGGTAAAGCAGGGCGTTCTGGAAAGTTCAAACGTTGACCCTGTGGTCGAAATGACAACCATGGTTGAATGTCAAAGGCATTATGAAATGTGCGCTGAGAGCGTTAAAGCTTCCAGTGAAATGATGGCCACAGCGAATCGCTTGAGGAGTTAGTTTTTTATGGACTTGGTAAGGGTAGTGTTAGGCTTGTTCTTGATGGTTTCTGCAGCCCATGCAGCGGTCCTAAAGCCATACTTAATAACAGAAAATGACACACTACGTCTGTCAGATATCTTTCAAGGGTTGGAAAAATATGGGGATGTCATTATCGCCCCCACGCCTGGCCCTGGCCAAAAGAAAATTTTTGATTCCATATGGCTAAAAAATATTGCTCGGCAATATCAGGTCGACTGGCCCTCAAGTTCTGGGCTTGAAACTTTTACAGTTGAACGCAAGGGAACGGCTATTGACTTGACCTGGCTGGAAGAGCAGCTAACGCCCTTGGTTCGAGAAAAGCTATCCTTGCACAATGGCGACCTTAAACTAGACCCTTACATAAACCCTATCGTCGTCTCTGATCTGTCTTTAGCGCAAATTCAACTGACACACTGCACTTTAGATCCCAACTTTGAAAAAGTTCATATCGCATTTCGGATCAATACCAACACTTCAAATTCAGGACAAAACTTTTCGATGACAGGCAAGATTATCCGCAAAGTGGATGTGCCGGTTCTAACCAGAGATATTCGCATGGGTGAAGTCATTCAAGAATCAGACGTTGCTTTTCAAGGCCTATTTTCACACCAAGTCACACCTCAAGCTATCACTCAAAAGGAAGACCTGGTTGGACATGAACCTAAATACAGAACTTTGAAAGCTGGCCTCCCCATCCTACAGAGCGACTTAAAAGTACAATATGCCATCAAGAACGGTGACATTGTTACAATGGTTTTGCGTCATAAAAACATCACTGTAACCTCGAAGGGAAAAGCTCAAAATAACGCCAAGTCTGGCGAGAATGTGAGTGTTATGAACTTGGAGAGCAAAAAAATCGTCACCGGTATCGCGGAAAAAAATGGATCCGTTCGCGTTCAGTTAGTGACGGGAGGATAAAATGACTATTAAAAATCACGGTATACCATCCTTAATTGCCTTGATCACTTGCCATGCACTCACAGGGTGTGGCCCATTTGCAAAATTGCAGGACGTTGGCGCACCCCCACGCATGACAGCATTACAAAATCCAACGGAAGAAAGAGACTATAGACCTGTCACGACTCCAACACCAGAACCAGAACCACATATCCAAAAACCCAACTCTTTATGGCAATCTGGAGCAAGAGCCTTTTTCAAAGATCAACGAGCCCATAAGGCAGGTGATATCGTCACCGTTTTGATTAGCATTCAAGACAAAGGCAAGCTAAATAACAAAACCATTCGGACGCGCTCAAGTGGCATGAATATTCAAACACCTTCTATGATGGGCTATCTAAACCGCTTTGCGGTTAGACCAAATGTTAATGAGACCAACCCGTTAAATGTGACCAGCAACCCCACGCATACAGGGCAAGGTGATGTAGATCGTAAGGAAGAAATCGAACTGAAAATGGCGGCCATGGTGACACAGGTCCTACCAAACGGGAATTTGGTCATTAAAGGGCGTCAAGAAATTCGGGTGAATTATGAAGTAAGAGAAGTTTTAGTCTCAGGAATCGTTCGCAAAGAAGATATTCTCTCAAACAATACAATCCGTTATGAGAAAATTGCCGAAGCACGCATCTCTTATGGCGGCCGAGGGCAGTTAAGCGATGTTCAACAGCCACCTTATGGCCAACAAATTTTGGATACCCTATGGCCATTCTAAATCTTGGAGCGGGTGAAGGGAATCGAACCCTCGTCGTAAGCTTGGGAAGCTTCTGCTCTACCATTGAGCTACACCCGCTTGGCTTATATTTATAAAAGGGTTATAGAATAGTCTTGTTGGAACTTCAAGAGTCCAAAATGAAGGAAAACTCAAATGACATTCTCATCCCCTCAAGCTGGCTTAATTATCAAAGCAACAGTTGAATACGTCTTATAACGATTATCTGCATCTTTTCTCTAAACGTTCGCACAAAAATGATATTGCAATTTTAAACCAAAATCCTATGGTTAAATGATTTATATTGATAAAGGCCATGGTATGACGTTGGACTATAAAAGCACAATTTTTCTTCCACAAACTACTTTCCAAATGAAAGCGAATTTGCTTGAGCGTGAGCCACAAATTTTGGCCCAATGGAAGCAGATGAATCTGTATCAAAAGCTTCGCCAGCACTCAAAAGGAAAGCCCCTTTTCATTGTTCACGATGGCCCCCCTTATGCCAATGGTCATCTTCACATGGGAACAGCCCTGAATAAGGTTTTAAAAGACATTGTGTGCAAATCAAAATTTATGCTTGGATTTGACACACCTTTTATTCCTGGGTGGGACTGCCATGGGTTGCCAATTGAAGCTAAGGTTGAAGAAAACTATAGGCAAAAAGGGCTATCCAAAGATCAAGTTCCCGTCATTGCTTTTAGGCAGGAATGTCGTGATTATGCCTCTAAGTGGATCAAAATTCAATCAGAAGAGTTCCAGCGTTTAGGTTGTTTTGGAGAGTGGAACGCTCCTTATGCAACCATGGATTTCAGTTCTGAGGCGGCCATTGTCCGAGAGTTAGGGAAATTCTTGTTCAATGGCGGATTATTTTTAGGGACCAAGCCCATCATGTGGTCAGTGGTTGAAAAAACGGCCTTAGCTGAAGCCGAAATTGAATACCATGACAAAACATCTCGCTCAATTTATTTAGGCTTCAAGGTTGCCTCTTCATCCCATGAGGCCCTTCAAAACGCCATTGTCGTCATATGGACGACCACACCCTGGACCATCCCCGGAAACCGGGCTATCGCATTTCATGACGATGTCACCTATAGCCTTGTTGAACTAGGTGACCAAAGGTATCTGCTTGCGCAATCTTTGGTTGAAGCATTTTCTCACAAAACTAAGATGGAAACATTAACTGAGATCGCAACATTCAGGGGTAATGAATTAGCTGGCACGATTTGTGCCCATCCTTTGCGCGGGCAAGGATATGATTTTGATGTTCCTCTTTTTGCTGGGACACATGTTACCACTGATGCAGGCACGGGCTTTGTACATACCGCTCCAGGTCACGGCGTGGAAGACTTTGCTATGGGTAAAAAATATCACATAGAAATTCCATATACCGTAGAAAACGATGGTCTTTATGCTCCAGGCGTTCCTCTTTTTGCTGGGACACATGTTTTTAAAGCCAACGATCATGTGCTTCCAAAATTACGCGAAACAGGGTTGTTACTGTTTGAAGAAGACATTATTCACAGCTACCCCCATTCCTGGCGATCCAAAGCACCTCTCATTTTCCGAACCACACCACAGTGGTTTATCAGTATGGATGCCACTGAGCTGCGCCAAAAATCCCTTCAGGCCATTCAGAAAGTGCAGTGGTTCCCTAAAAACAGCATCAATCGCATCCATTCTATGGTCGAAAGTCGGCCAGATTGGTGCATTTCCCGTCAACGAGCTTGGGGAACACCCATCACGCTCTTTATTCACAAAAAATCCCGTGAAATACTTAAAGATCCAGAACTTTTTGAGCGTATTGCCCAAGCCATTGAAACAGAAGGTAGCGATATCTGGTTTAATGACCCAGGCTCTCGCTTCCTCCCACCTAAGTATAACCCTGAGGACTATGAGCAAGTTCCAGATATCCTAGATGTTTGGTTCGATGCCGGCTCTACCCATAGCTTTGTATTGGAACAAAGGGAGGGACTTAAGTGGCCTGCTTCTCTTTATCTTGAGGGAACTGATCAACATCGTGGCTGGTTTCAGTCTTCCTTGCTCATTGCATGCGGAACCAGAGGCCAAGCCCCCTATGAAAATGTCATCACTCACGGCTTTGTTGTGGATGAACATGGGAAAAAGATGTCCAAATCCTTAGGTAATACAATTAACCTTGAGGACTTGGTAAAAAGCCACGGTGTGGATTTGATAAGGCTATGGATCGCCTCTAGCGACTATATGGACGATATCCGTATTGGCAAAAGCATCATCAAACAACAAGAAGACGTCTACCGTCGCTTCCGAAATACCTTCCGATACCTTTTGGGAAGCTTGAATGATAATCCAAACCAACCTACAGTTGCCTATGATGAGCTACCGGATTTGGAAAAATGGGTTTTGCATAGACTGGCCTGCCTTGACGAGTTGCTCAAGGAATGCCTCGCATCCTTTGAATATAATCGCCTGATTGGGGAGCTGAATGCTTTTTGCTCGAGCGATTTATCGGCCTTTTATTTTGATATCCGCAAAGACAGCCTTTATTGCGATCACTCTAATAATATCAAGCGTAAAAGCACCTTATATGTGATGAACCAAGTTTTTGATTGCTTAGTCAAATGGCTGGCTCCATTTTTATGCTTTACAGCTGAAGAAGCCTGGATGGCTTTGCACGGACAACACTCATCTGTCCACGAGCAACTATTCCTCAATGTTCCAGGATCATGGAAGAATTCCTCCATTGCCGAAGTGGTGAACCGCATGCGTAATTTGCGGCGAGTCATGACAGGCGCTCTTGAAGTGGCCCGCGCAAATCATCTCATCGGCTCCAGCCTGCAAGCGGCATTAGTTGTTGGTTGCAACCCCCTGCTTTTGGAAGGACTTGAGAACGTGGATTGGGCTGAACTAGCCATTGCCTCCCATGTATCATTTGTGGAGCCCCATTCTATCGCCCAAAACCAAGACGTCTTCTGTCTGGAAGATTTTCCTTCTGCTGTAGCCCTCGTTCAAAAAGCTGAGGGCGATAAATGCCAAAGGTGCTGGAAAATTTTACCCGAGGTCGTGGAGCACCCAGAAAAGCTGTGCGCAAGGTGTGACGAAGTGGTTAATGCATGACCTTTAAAAACTTTCGAAATCTTATTCCTTTTGCTTGGTTGATCATTGCTATTTTGCTGATTGACCAAGTCACGAAACTTTTAGTCATGGACTTTTTAGGGGTTGAGGGTAACTCACTAAAACTTCTCCCTATTTTTAATTTAACGTTGGTTTTTAATCCTGGTGTCAGCTTTGGTATGTTAGTGTCATTAGGGAAATGGGGGCCGTATATTTTAACCGCACTCTCAGTTACAATGGTCGTTTTTTTACTAGCCTGGCTAAAGAACACCGTTGTTTGTATTGAGCGTATTGCGTTATCCATCATTATTGGCGGGGCAATAGGTAATATTATCGATCGCCTGCGCTTGGGAAAAGTTGTTGATTTTATTGATTTTTACATCAACAACCATCACTGGCCTGCGTTTAATTTTGCTGATGCAATGATTTGCATTGGCGTTTTTCTTCTGCTATGGTCTCAACTATCAACACATAGGAGCGAGAAAAACAGTGCTTAAAGGATTCCTGATTGCAGCCCCATTGCTAACCGCTTTATTAGTCAGTGGATGCTCAAACGTTCGAAGCAAGCTTGGCTTAGACCCGGAAGCCCCTGATGAATTCACCGTTTACGATCGAGCACCTTTAAGTGTTCCACCACAATTTTCGCTGCGCCCTCCTCGCCCAGGTGAAGCACGCCCACAAGAAAGCACCATTTCAAATCAGGCCGAAAAAATCTTGACTAAAGGTGCTTTAGCAGCGCCAAAGCCAACTGATGCTACAGCCGGTAAAAATGCTCTTCTTGAAAAAGCAGGCACCCAAGATATGGACCCTAATATTCGCCAACAGGTGGATCAAGATCTTTCACTTGAACAAAATCCTACTGACAAAAAACTCCTAGACGATGTCCTTTTTTGGCAGAAAAAAACACCTAAAGGCGATCCCATTGATCCTCAAAAAGAGAAAAAACGCTTAGAAGGACTAAAAAAATCTTCACCACCGGCTGACGAATAAATATAGGATATAAAACAAAAACCATGATCCAAAAGATTGCCAAAATAACGCTAGTTATTTTATGCATTATCTTCGCTCCCCAATGGACAAATGCAAAAATCCTGAGCCCAAAGGTATTGAAACTACCTAACGGATTAACCGTTTACTTCATTGAAGATCATCGAACCCCTATTGTTAGTTTAAACGTTGGGTATCAAGTTGGCTCTGCAGATGATACCTACCGACGGTCAGGTATAGCACATTTCCTAGAACATATGATGTTCAAAGGTATTCCAGGTCTTGCAGAAAGTGAGTTTAGCCAGCGCATCAGCAATCTTGGCGGTGAAACAAATGCCTCTACATCGCTTGACTATACCCTTTATCAAATCACTCTTCCAAAAGAACACGCTGCGGTAGCCTTTGATCTTGAGTCTAAGAGAATGGCTAACTTGGTGATAACAGATGACCAAGTAGCCCGAGAAAAGCAAGTGATCCTAGAAGAAATATCCATGCGATATTCGGGCAATCCTTATTTTAAAATAAGACAGGAAGCCTTGGGGCAAATGTTCTTACGCCACACCTATCGAATGCCTGTTGGCGGGGACATTGGAGAGGTTCAATCCATTAGCCGCGAGGATATTCTTGACTTTCATCATCATTGGTATAGCCCTAGCAATGCTATCGTGGTCGTTTGCGCAGATCTATCGGAACGAGAGGCCTTTCAATTAGCAACGACCCATTTTGGCCCCATTCCGACACGAGGCATGCCTGAGAGAAATAGGCGGCAAGAACCTGACAGGCCAACCGACCTTATCTCACGAATGCAAGCATCGGATCCACGGATCAAGCTGCCCGTGCTAACTAAATCTATGCGGCTAAGCAATCTCTCCCCAATGGATTTAAAACGAACGATAGCACTGGACTTGATTACAAGTCGGCTGGACGCCCCTGGAACAGGTTATCTTTGGCTTGAGCTTGTGGAAAAAGCCAAAATGGCTGAAAGCGTGAATGTAGGCATCTCATCTTCATTTCGTGATCATGTAACAGCGGAAATATCTATAGCACTGGCACCAGGTATTACCATCGAAGCTATGGAAGCTAAACTTCAACAAACTTTAGAAGCGTTCCTTGCTCAGGCAAAAGTTGAACTTAATGATCAACAGACAGAGCGTTTAAAAAAGACTGTCATAAGCAGCCTTTCATATGCGCATGATAACATTCACGGCACAGCAGCTGCCCTTGCTATTCACTTATCAACTGGTTTTTTGCTACAACTATTCGAAGATACGCCAGAAACCTTAGCGACTATTCGCCCCTCAGATTTACAAAAAGAAGCGCAAACCTGGCTCACAAAACCTTTTCCAATCACAACTTTAATTTTACCATCAAACAATGCTGATCCTTCTTTAGGGCACTTAAACCCACCTCAAGATAGTGGGCATGTCATGCACCACCAAATGGAAGCTCAATGAGAATAGCGTTCATCCTCTTAGGTCTCCTTTTTAGCTGGCTCACACCTGACCTCGCACATGGGCTTTCGATACAAGAATCTACTATCGGAAAAACCAAGGTTTGGGCACTTCACCAACAGGGTGCTCAAATTATTGGTTTCTGCTTAATCTTTCCGCGAGGCACGAATATTGAACCCAATGGCCTTGAGAGTGTGGTGGCTCTTCATAATGAGATGTTATTCGAAGGAACCCGCAACTACTCCGCTCAAAAGCTAAGGGATTTTATGCGCGAAAATGGCATTACAATCTCTATTAGTCCTGAGCTTCATGCTACACGCCTTTTGGTTACTGTGCCCAAAGCTCACTTGGACCACGCCTTGAACCTTTTAGAAGAAATCCTTTCTTGCCCCTCTTTTGCCCCTGAAAGATTGGAGCATTTAAAGCGTTTAGCCATCATGAGCATTCAAACACTTGGTGAGTCACCTTCATATGCTATGTCTCGAGTTTTTGCAAAACTGGCCTGCCATGGCCATCCTTGCGAAAAGGATCATTTCGGAACGACTCAGACTATCCAGCGTATCAGCGCTCAAGACATCCAAAATATGCATCACGCACTTTTTAACCCCGAAGGAGTTAAAGTTTTGGTATGTGGGGATTTTGATAACAAAGTCCTCCAGGGATTAACCCTACGTACCATAAAGGCTCTCCCCAAAGTAGGCGCAGGAATTAATGAAAAGCTGCCCGTCGCCCCATTAGATGAGCCAGGCACGATTCATTATGTTCAGCACCCTTCCCCCCATGCATCAGTCTTCTTCTATAAAAAGGGGCTCCCCCTCTTTCATAAAGATTACTTTGCCCTCATGCTTGCCAATGAAATTCTAGGAGGCGGAGATCTTACATCCAAACTTTACCAAGATATTCGCATTAAAAAAGGGTTAGTATACTCAATTGGTCAAGGCTTGAGGTCTTATGATTATGCCCCCGCCATCGCTGGCAGCTCTTCGTGCAAAACAGATAACGTTGACCCACTTATTAAAGCCATTCGAGAGTCCTATGATCGATTAAGGAAAGAAACGATTTCTGACGAAGAGCTTGCATCGACAAAAAATGCACTCAAGGGGGAATTTGCGCGTAGGTTCCAAACCACAAGCGGCGCACTCAATACCGTCTCCATGTTTTTGCAAGAAGACTTCCCGAGTAATTATCTTGAAAAACGAAACCAGATCATTGAATCGATCACTAAGGAAGATGTCTGGAATGCCATTCAAATGTATTTTGACCCAGCTAAATTAACATTCATTGTCGCAGGAGAAAAATCACCTCCCAAAGCTATTCTTGAAACCATTCATTACCCAAAGTAAATCACATGAACCATCTCTTTTTGAATCCTTCTCTTCCTTTTGCCCAAACAGCATTAGAACAAGCCACATCTGTTTTGGCCCTCATCGCTGAAGATATTTCAAGCAACAATCTTCCTGCTTTAAGTATAGTATTGGATGATAGTGAATATGAGCGTGCTCGAACTGCTGCTTCACAATTGTCTAGCTTTGAAACTATCCTTGTCTTTGGAACTGGAGGATCAAGCCTTGGCGGACAAGCTTTATGCCAGCTTAACTTTAATAACAAAGTCAAATTTGTGGATAACATTGATCCTTCTGTCCTCGATCAACTGTTAGCATCGTGCATTCCCCAGAAAACTGGCGCTATTTTTATTTCAAAGTCTGGCATGACCTTAGAAACTCTTGCCCAGGCTTATGTGATCACCGAGCATTTTTTGCAAACTTTGGGCCACGATGCCCTGCCCCATCATCTTCTTGTATTATCTCAAAACAAACCGTCCCCACTTAAGGCCCTTGCTGAAAAATATTCTCTCTCTTTTTTAGAGCTCGATCCAAATATTGGAGGGCGTTTTTGTGTGTTCTCCCTCGTTGGCCTTTTACCTGGAATATTGAATGGTGTGGATATTAATCAATTCATCCATGGCGCACGTGATGTTTTGACAAAACTTTTGAACAACGATCCTGAACCCTACGCACAAAGTATTGCTTGGCAATATAGCCTCTTGAGCCAAGGCATCGCGCAACACGTTCTACTTCCTTACAGCGATGCCCTTTTCACTTTCTCCCAATGGGCATGCCAACTTATCGGCGAAAGTTTGGGGAAAAATGGCAAAGGGATTACCCCTATTGCGGCACGCGGTACCGTTGATCAGCATAGCCAATTACAGCTTTACATTGATGGTCCTAGAGATAAGTGGATTACGTTTATTACCTGTGCTGACAACGGGCTGGGGCCGACACTTTCCAGCTCGGCTATCGACTCTAGCTTGCATTACCTTCGCAACAAAACTATTGGGGACATCATGGCTGCCGAGCATCAGGCAACAATTACCTCCATGACTCAAAAAGGCTGTTATGTTCGACAAATCCAAATCGGCCAGCTTAATGCTCGTACGTTGGGTGAACTTATGATGCATTTTATGATTGAAGTCATTGGCCTTGCCGCTATGATGAATATTAACCCATTCGATCAACCTGCCGTAGAGCAGGGTAAAATTTTGACCAAACAGTTGTTAGAACATGACCATTCGACTCCTTCCATCCACACTGGTTAACCGCATTGCGGCCGGTGAAGTCATTGAGAGGCCAGCTTCGGTAGTCAAAGAACTTGTGGAAAACGCAATCGATGCCGGTGCCACACACATAGATGTAACCGTCGAGAATGGCGGAATAAACCGTATCACAGTTTCTGATAACGGGCTTGGCATGACTGCTGAAGATCTCGAGCTCTCCATCGAAAGACATGCAACATCTAAGCTTGTAGGCGAAGATTTACTTAACATTTCTTACCTCGGGTTTCGAGGTGAAGCACTGCCATCCATCGCATCTATCAGCCGCTTTCTTATCCAAAGCCGACATAAAGACGGTGATTCAGGGTGGAAACTTCTCATAGAAGCGGGAAGGAAAAATGGGCTGCAACCTACCTTTATGACCACCGGAACTCGTGTTGAAGTTAAAGATTTGTTTTACGCAACGCCAGCACGGCTCAAATTCCTAAAAACCCCTACCACTGAATTGGGGCAAATTGTGGGTACTTTGGAAAGACTTGCCATTTCCACCCCCCATATCCGATTAACTTTGACAACGGAAAAGCGAAAGGTTTTAGACTTTGCCGCACATACGGGTGACCTTTTTGAGCAACGGCTTAACCGCCTAGTAGAAATCCTCGGCAAAGACTTTGCGGCCAATGCTCTACCGATAGATGAGACGCGAGAAGGCATCCGCGTTTCAGGATACATAAGCCTGCCAACATTCAACAAATCCAATTCGCAGCATCAATACTTTTTCGTTAACGGCAGACCCGTTAAGGATCGCCTCCTTTTGGGAGCAATCCGAGGCGCTTACATGGATGTTCTAGCTCATGATCGGTATGCCGTTGTGGTTCTAGCCATTGATCTGCCTTGTGATGAAGTAGATGTCAATGTTCACCCGACTAAGGCTGAGGTGCGCTTTAAAGATAATGCTCTTGTACGTCACCTATGTGTTGGTAGCATTAAACGAGCCTTGGCTAATGCCGGACACAAAGCAGCCAGCACGGTATCTCATCGGATTATCCCTCACATGAGTGGAGCAACTCGCCCTCTTTTCCATACCGCAAATACCCATGCCTACACAACAATGCCTCAAGCAGCGGCCAATGTTTTTGTACGCGAATCAACGCCTGCTTTTCAGCTCTCTCAAAATAATCATTATCAGCCGCAACCTGTTGGTGTGGATAACCCACAAGCAGAAGATACTAACCACTTTCCGCTCGGCCTAGCTCGTGCACAAATTCATAATACCTATATCATTGCCCAATCCAGTGAGGGAATGGTTATTGTCGACCAGCATGCTGCTCACGAACGCATTGTTTATGAGCGCCTTAAAAGTGAATTTGCGCAAAATATTGAACGTGAAACCCTTCTCATCCCCGAGGTTGTCGGATTGACACCGAAACATTTTGCTCTCTTGCAGGATCATATCCAAACCTTTCACAATGTTGGGTTGCACATTGAAAATTTTGGCGATGGCGCCATTCTTGTCCGTGAAGTGCCGACCCTAATCAAAGGCACCTATATCCAAGAACTGATTGTGGAAATTTGTGAAGATATTTCTTTGGAAAATTCGGTCACTCGTGTGGAAGAAGCTTTACTCAAACGGCTATCCACACACGCCTGCCATCATAGCATCCGGGCAGGCAAACCACTCTCCCACGCTGAGATGGATACCCTATTGCGCCAAATGGAATCCACTCCCCTTTCAGGACAATGCAACCATGGCCGACCGACTCACGTTGTACTCTCCTTGAGCGATATTGAGCGGTTGTTTGGGCGGAAGTAAAAATTAGAATGACAATAAAAACAAAAACCCCCAGCATTTGAAGCCGAGGGTTTTGCTGTGGTATACTTATGGCCCTTAAGGGGTCTTCATCAGTCCATCTGATGATTTGTGTATAACAAAGATCTTGCACCGCCTGAAACAGAGCTGTTGAAATAACCACTATTCCAAAGTCTTTACGACCGCTCCCTTTGCCATCACTTAAACAACATGGGGATAATCAAGCTGTACTGCCAATAAGGTTATTATTATGGTTAAACTTTATTGTCAGCACTATTGATTTGGGGTTATAATTCTAATAGAAATGTATAAAGGGAATTGGAAAATGAAAATTCCAAGCTAATCCCTACCGTTAAGCTTTAAATGTCAATACCATACAAAGACATACGTTGGAGTGTGAGGCAAGATGGATAAATATCCTGGCTAAGATATAAAGTTAAATTTGGGTTGATAAAACAGACTGTTAGAAAGCATTTTTTATAATGAGGTTAATGATGCAAAAAATTCCTGGCTAAAATTCAATTATTACACTTCGATTTTAACCTAATTCTAGGCCTACTTTTCCCATAACTGTGAAATTACTGAGGCGTCTTGTTGCGAAACTTGTTTGATAAAGTCTATTAAAGTTCGCACGCGCATGTTAGATTTTAGTAAAGATTTATAAACGTAGTAAACACTACTTGTTAGCCCCATGCTTTGATCATATATTCCGAGAAGAACTGGGTGAAGCCCTTGGTTCTGGGTCAAAAATGGCGGCAACATGCCGATACCCAGCCCCCTTTCCACTAAGAGCCTACATGTTTCAATGTCATCTACCGTAACAATTGGTTTCCGTGGGTCTAATTCATCTCGCCCAATAAATAGCAATGGGTTGCTGGCTTCATGTGGAAGAAAAGTATAAGGCTCACTCCATTGGTAACCGATAATTCGATGTTGATCCAAGGCATCCCATGTTTTTGGCAAGCCAAATTTTTGGATATAGCTTGTATGCGCATAAGGATAAAAAGAAAACCCAGCAAACTTATTCCAAACCAAGGGAGTTGTTTTAAGAGGCGCCTTATCCGTTAAGCCGACATATGTTCCGGGTATATCAGCACCACGAATTAACTTCGGATAATCATCATAATTAATATGCAGCTCAATTTGTGGATAACAACTCATAAAATACTCAAAGTGCTTAGCAAGAGTATTAATCCCAAACCGTGACGAAATAACGGTGAGCTCTCCTTCCAGAGAATTCTTGTTATCCTTAATTTCTCTTTTGACGGAATCGTACATTTGCAAGGCGCTTCTGGCAAACTCGATGAATTTCTCGCCCTCTTCCGTTAGCGTGGCCCCCCTTGGGCTGGTGGCAATAAGCTTAGCGCCAACAACAGCCTCTAGCGTTTGGATATGCTTAGACACTGTTGGCTGGCTCAGGTTTAATTTTTCCGCTGCCTTGCTGATGTTTTGATTGTCCGCTACACATACTAATGTCTTGAGGTGTTCATGGTTGATGTAAGCCACCTGTCGCTCCTGTTTTTCCTGCCTATATACCGCCCCCAGTCAGATCAGAAAATTTGCCTCACTGACGAGAAACAGCCCAGCATACTTATTATGCAGTATTTTTGCAAACAAAAGCTTAAGAAGCGTTCACACAAAAGCGCCGATCCGCCCTAGGCACTCCCACCTTCAAGTGAGATCATATCAGCGTTAATGCGTACCATTGATTTCAGCGGGTATCTGTCTGTAATCCCACGACCGCTCCCTTTGCCATCACTTAAACAACTTGGGGATAATCAAGCTGTACTGCCAATAAGGTTATTATAATGGTTAAACTTTATTGTCAGCACTATTGATTTGGGGTAATAATTCTAATAGAAATGTATAAAGGGAATTGGAAAATGAAAATTCCAAGCTAATCCCTACCGTTAAGCTTTAAATGTCAATACCATGCTAAGCGCTGAATAAATTATTTAGAATTAATTATTTGATATGAGGGAAAAATGAGCATGTATCCGGGCTAAGAACTAAAATTTTTATATCAGCTAAAAGTTCAATTTTATTTCATAGGCTGTAGATAGGATGTGTGTTTGTATTGGTTAATCAATAGAAACAATTAGCCCTAATTTTTATCTGCCTCTTGAATCTTGATGATTGGCTTTCCCCATATGTTACTTATCGAATTCTCTTCAGTTTTAGCTGCGTTTTTAATGAATTCAACAAAGGATCTGACGCGCATATTCGATTTGAGATCAGGTTTAATTACGTAATGCACATTGCTAATAATCCCCCACAATGGATCATACTCTCCTGCGAATAGCGGCAAAAAACCATCTCCTTGAGCCAAAAATGGCGGTAACATCCCGATACCCAGCCCATTTTCAATCACAACGCGGCACACCTCAACATCATCGACCATCACATGGGCTGCACGAGGGTTACTTTCATCCCGCCCTAAGAATAATAAGGGATTGCTTTCTTTAAGCTGTAGATATGAAAAAGGCTCGCTCCATTTGTACCCTATGATTCTGTGATGATCTAAGTCAGCCCATGTTTTTGGCAAACCAAATTGCCTTACATACGATGTATGAGCATAGGGATAAAATCCATAACTTGCAAATTTTTGCCAAATTAGCGACGTTGATTTCAGTGGATATCTGTCTGTAATCCCAACATAAACTCCCGGTATATCAGAACCACGAATAAGCTTTGAGTAGTCGTCGTAATTAATATAAAGCTCAATTTCTGGATAAGCTTTTTTAAAGACATCCAGGTGTTTCGCCAACGTATGAATCCCAAACCGTGACGAAATAACGGTGAGCTCTCCTTCCAGAGAATTCTTGTTATCCTTAATTTCTCTTTTGACGGAA
>MKSY01000020.1 GCA_001897475.1 Alphaproteobacteria bacterium 43-37 | reverse complement strand
AGGCGACAGCTGATACCCACTCCTCCCAGTGGCGACCGGATGCGTGTTGGTGGCTCATGCGGATGCTGAGCTATAATCTTCTATAACTAAATGGCTTTATAATGATTAACTTCATCTAAAACATCATGAATGAGAGTCCACATAAAGTTAATCAGCTCCCCTTCTACCCCACTAATTACCCCTTGTAAGTTTATCTCTTTCAACAAACTTTTAATGGTTCCCACATTTTCAGGAGCTAATGGAAGTTCTGCAATTTGTGATCTTATCTCTAGCAGCTTTCCAGAAAAATCAAATAAATGGTTCTGTCTGAGCTTGCTCAAAACTCTATAAAACAAAGACTCTAAAAATTTATTTTTATCAGCATAGTATTCATCTCTAAAGTCGATAAAAATCCCAAGAATTGATCTCAAAGATTGCCATAATTTTGTTATTTCATACTCTGCATTATTTGACTCAAAATGCATCCCATCAAGACACCGATAAGATAAAAAAGCTTCGTTTAGGATTTTTTCAAAATCTTCATCACCTTTTTTGCTCGTAAGCAATTTTGCTAGCGAGATTTTAATAGTACTGAGATAACTTTTCTGGTTAGGAAAATTATTATTAGACAAACTTTTTTCTAATTTTTCAAAGCGCTTGAAAAGCTCATTTTTGATTTTGCTCTCAATCATGGTTTTTTAGGATCCGTTCTGATAATCTTTGAACCAGACATTTCTCGATTGTGAATGACAGCCTGATAACCACCACCTGGGTATTTCCCCTGCGGCGCAGCAATCCCTTCCGTAACCCACGTTCCTTTTGGCAATTCAATCTCCGTTACAAACTTTAAGTCATTCCACTTGTCAACTATAGCCAGATCATTTCTAATTTCATGCTCGCTGGGATATTTTTTATTGGTCATCCATGTTATTTCTTGGCCTGTTCTTTTGTTTGTCGCATGATAGCGATAGAAAGTCTCAGAGCTTTCAAGTTTACGATTTGTAAAAGCGCCGTCCTTGAATGATTTTTGGAAATCCTTTTCAAAATCAGGATCATTTTGTTTCCTAAACTGAGGCCCCGGCAGGTTCTGGGGATACTCTTGTTGCTTTCGCTCAAACTCAGCTTCCGCCCTTTGGGTAGCCTCTGTCAGTCTTTCTTCCGGCAACTCCTTCTTG
>MKSY01000019.1:36924-110867 GCA_001897475.1 Alphaproteobacteria bacterium 43-37 | reverse complement strand
TCCTCAGCTTCTACTGCGGCGGCAGCAGCAGCTCTAGGCCGCTTTGTTGCTGACGGGGTTGCTGTTGCCACCACTTCATCCGCAAGATAGCCTCTCTCTTGGATCAGCTCCTCTTCAGAGATTATTTGGGGGACAGAAAATATACCCTGGCTATTTACTCTTTGCGCAAAAAAACCAAAATCCCCACCCATGCCTGACTCGCCCCAAGGCTGAGATACAGCATAGCTTGACGTAAAAAATAGGATAAGAAGCACTATTACCTTATTCAAATCTAAACTCATCATTTTATGTATAATTCTCATTTAAATTCCTTACCAATTCTAAATCTTGTGTTTTTTTATCCTTCGAATACTGTAGGTAGTCGTTGTGGCCTCACTCTCTTCTTTTACTAGCGCCTACCAGCGCACTCGTGGAAGTGGCTGTTGCCTTACAGGCAAGTTAGATATTAAAATAAGAACATGGGGCTGGACCACGCCCAAATTGCTCTAATACTCTGCACAGACATGAACCAAATACACTTAAAATGGTATTTTCCAATAAAATTCACTTTCTTCCTCACAAAAATCAATTAGTTGCTACCCAGTCTTTCAACTCCTTCGCTTTATCCCCACTTATTAAGGGTACCCTTTTTCCACGTTCCCCTCTTACTGTAACGCCTGAAGCAGCATCTAAAGCATCTTTTATTTCATCTTTAAAGGCACGCTTATTCCAAGTGGCTCCAGATACTGATCTTTTGATTGACATTAAATCGTACAGTATAACTTTCCCCCAATCATGCTTACCAACCGCATGAACATATTCTGTTATTCTGGGTCTGCTGAGCTCATACCTCGCCAATTTAGTCGCCGTTTCCACTCGAGTAGCTCTGTCGAGACTTTTAAGGCCCGCCACCAAACTTCTAACAGTCACGCCATATGTAAGAGTTTTCTTATGCGCATTTTTTTTAAGTAATACAGCAGGAGTATCTCCTCGTCTAACATCTTTTCCATTAGTAGAAATTCCCGCTTCCTTCATTACGTCACCTGCTGGGAATTCATGGCTCTCCCATTGATCGGGAGACCCAGCAACATTAGCTCTTTTATTGCGTAATGCGCCTTCTTTTTTTCGTTCCCCATGGCTACCCTTTTTGTAAGGAGCGCCTCTTCCTCCCCCCGTTGGCCCGCGCGCATTATGCACCAGCACATCGTCTTCAGTGACGAAATAGGAATGGAGGTTTTCGACTTCAAAATTGAAGACGGTTTGGGGGTGAGCGAGGTGCGAAATGCGTTCGATTTGGAGAGGTTCTGAGCTATTTGAGGTGCGCAGCCAATCGGATGGGGTTAAATGTCGAGCTTTTGTCCAGCCTTCGCCTTCGCGCCAGAAAGGGTGCTCCGCGGTGGCCTTGATCAGCTCATTGGGCAGATAAATCAGGTAAACACCGTCAGCTGTTCTGTTCGTGACAGCAAGAACTATGGCTTCATGAATGGAGGCTGTTTCTTCGTGGTAGGCAGAAACAATGTCCCCCGCACGAATGTTTTCGATGGAAGCATAGGTGCCGTTGCCTATGGCTATTTGCGTCCCACGGACGAAGCTGGAGCCATAGTCATAGTCATCGCTCTCGGCGCTATCTTGGGCATATGAGCCTATTATGGATGACAGGCCTGTCAGATCAAGACCTTGGATAGACCCAAGCGCAAAAGCCTCTAAAGCTGCACTTGCTGATTCCCCGTTGATAACTGCGCTCAAGGCTTCTTGAGCTCCAGCTGTCAACGCTCCCACAATAATCCCACCCACTCCGCCTACTGCCGCGCCAGCTGCACCAGCAACCAACCCGATGAAGAAATTAGCTACCGCCTTCTTGGGATCTTTGTTCCAGTGGGCCGGGTTGTAATCTCCCATCGCAGAAGCGGCACCTATATACCCACTGATAAGAGCACTAGCGACTATTATTCCAATGAGAAGAAACGCAAAGGCCCCGTCTGGATCATTGAGGGATTCAGGAGAAGCCCCAGCATAGATATAAGGGTTAAAATATTGATTGGCTGGGTCTGGAGTTATAAATTGTCCCAGTTTTGGGTCATAATAGCGTACCCCAAAATAGATAAGTTTTTCATGCTGTAGGGTAGTGGGATTAAAGCTTAGATAATCAAACTCATGCCCTTCAAATTTTTCAGGAGAAATATCCTTCCCCCAGGAATGTACGGGATCTATATCCCCATAAGGTTCATAGGCATAATTGGTAACTTGCTTGCCAGTGGCATCATACACGCCAACAACATTGCCATGGACATCCGAGTCATAAAAAAACTCACCATTTTCAGGGAAACCAAAGCCATTAGCTCCAGGTACTAAAGCTGCTTCGGTTAAGTTGACATTCAAAATGGAGATAACGAGTGTAAAGGCGAGGGCTTTTTTAAATGCTAGCCAACAGCTACGGCTACGAGAGGTGGGTGTGATTTTAGCCTTCACATCGTTCTTAAAAAACTTTCTCATGATCCAGTTAATCATCAAACCTTCTCCCTTTTACTATCGTCCTACTTGAGTGGAAAAATCTGTTTGGCCTTCCACAAAACTTAATGAATATATTTTGCCATGCAAACCACCTACATTCAGCGTTGTCTGGATTGTCCCGTTGGGATATTGGATCAGTTTGTATCCCCATCCAAGATAAAATACCCGAGTTCCTGTCGCATCTTCTTTTAAGAAACGTGTGCCAGCATGGTTATAATAAGCCGACATCATCTGCGTCGCGTTGCGGGAGACACCGGCTAATTTGCCTTCCGGGGTATACTGATAACCCCAAAGGTCAGCCCCAACTGCTTTACTTTCAAGGCGGCCAACCCCATCAAAGTCCCAGTTGGTAACCACAAACCCATCACTTGTTTGTTGAACTTGATTGGACTTGGGTTTGTAAAGATAACTCAGGCCATTTCTTTTAATGACACTACCTAATTTATCGTATTCATAATTTATATTGTAACGCGTTCCTTCAGTCTGGGTGAGGTATCCCATTTTGGTTGAGTCATAACCATATGTTTGGGAAAACGCGTTATCTGGGTTAGGCGTTGTATCACTTTTGGCGGTCAATTCATGGAGCTTGTCCCAACCATAGTTCATGTTGGAATTTAGCGTGGTAGAGTTATAAAATTGTGTATTTTTTAGGGCTCCAGTTACATAGTTCGCCTCATCTTGAGGCAACGAATACGTGTAGTTTTTTGTTAAAACCCCATCGCCTAAGACTGCTTGCCCAACTTGTCCTAGGGCGTTATACAATTTATAAGTCACAATAGTTTTTGGTGGCTGCCCAGGTTTTGTAAGAAGTATTTTTTCAAGACTGCCATCTTGGTAATACGTCATATTGAGCCAAAGGTTGGCCGGATAATGTATCGCCGTTGTTAAGCCTGGCTTGTCATAAAAGAAACGAAACCAATATGATTTGCCAAGTGCTTTGATAGTAGTATTGACGCTCTTGATTGATTGATCACAGTAATAGGCAAATTCATAGCTGTATTCACCAGATGAATCTTTATGGCGATTGCTAACTTGATAGAGGGCGCCAATGCCATTCCACTCAGCTCCCGCTTTATCATAAGCATAGGTGATATTTTCAACCCAAGCCCCATTCGAGTCAAAGGCGCTATACAGGAGTGGGCGGTCTAAATTATCATAGGTGGTTTGAACCGATTGCCCGATACTATCAACAACCTTAACCACGAGACCTCGGATGTCATAGGTCACTTGGGTTGAGCCAGAGTCAGGCTGGGCTGATTGTGTGACTCGGCCTAGCGAGTCATATGTCATATTGGTTGTGAGCCCTTTGGGGTCAATTATCTGCAATGTTTGTTGAAGCTTATTCAAAACATAGTTGATCACACCATTGTTGGGCATAATTTGGGCAATGCGGCTTCCGCGGCTGTTGAATGTGACAGTATCATTTCGAACCAGCGGTGTCCCCGCAGCAGCGACGGCGCATTGCTTCCGTGGCGCGAAACTTTGTGAAACGCAATCATAATCATAAAGAGCCAAACTAACGCTTCCATCGGTCGAAACAGACTTATTGACACGATCAAAGATATCGTAATCCACCCAGCTGTAAGGAACAGAAGAAGGGTCGTCTGTCGAAAAATAAGGAAGGTAAGTTTGGTTGGAACGCCCAACTAAATCATAGCCTACTCTTTGTTGAATTAGCTGATTTGGAAGTGTTGCAAGTCTTACTTGCAAATATGAGCGTCCAATACCATCAATGTAATTTTGGGAATAAAGCCAGTTAGCCGTATTATCATCAGCCCATGTTATTCTGACACGGTCTTCAGAATAAGTTAAAGCATCAGCCATAAAGAGACTAGATGTGGTAACTTTAGTAGGCTCTCCAGAATACGGAGGGGTGAGATAGTGGCTAGCAATTCTGCCGTGATTGTCCACATCCAAATGCGACATATAACCATTATAGTCTACACCCCAAACCCTCACTCCAAAACGCGGCTCAAATCCCATATGCGCAAGAAAACGGGTGCCATTAGAATTGACAGGTGAAGAGATGCTTGTAAGGAAACTATGATAAATTGGGTCATACGTAAACTGGATGTCCTTACCCGCTAAGCAAGATCCAGCGGTATAATCACTTAAACGACAATTTGAAATTAGGTTACCGTAAACGTCATAGCTGTTAAAAGAGCCCACCCAAGCTAGGTTCGTAGAATCAAAGGTGCTAGAAGTTATAACTTGAAGACGAGAGCTACTATCGTATGTTGTTTTAGACCATTCAAGATCAAGCGAGTTGTCCCATTGGGATGGAAACGGGTTGAAACTAGGATTAAAGGGTGAGGAGCCTGGAGAAGCATATGGAAACGGCGTATCTGTTGGTACACTGGTTATGCGCCTTGCCAACGGTATGCCAACTTTTTGAAATAATTCTGAATAATACAAGTAATAGGTATGTAAATCATCAGAATCATCGGCAACATCCCCCCAATCATGAACATATCTTAAATTACCGAAGGTATCACTATGGGGTAATCCTGGAATGGCAACTGGGTTCGAAGGGCTTGTGTAGTGATAAGATTTTTTCATCGTGTACATATACACGCCATCAACGCTAAAAAATTGAGTTTCCTCAAAAGAAGGAACAATCATCGTATTTTTAGGAAAATATAGGGCATTATTAACGTTGGCTTGCGCCATTTGTGTTAAGGAAAGAAGCGTACCGCTTGACCCCTTACCAAGGCGTACCTCAGATCGGTAAGGTTGACTGGTGTAAGGATAGGTTTGATTAAAATACGTTAAAGTTGTTCGATTAATTTGTGGGTTATAAACCTTCTTAACATTAAAACCCAACCATTCACGATTTACTTGATCAAATCGAGCGGCCTCATAAAAATGATCGTTTGTATAAACATTTCCACGACCATCTTGAATGCTTGTTGATGAAACCAAAAGCGTGGGGCGGCGTAAATCTTGAATGGGATAGATGGCTCCCTTACCAAGGGTATAGACAGTCGAATTAAACATCGTAGCGTAGAAGATGGATGTTGTCCCTCCACCACCATTATTAATTTTACTCATTAAGTGTGGGAAAGGGTTTGGCCCTAAGTAAATCTGAGTATAATTAGGATACGGTTGGCTTTCGCCTTCAACTGTAGTTGCCTTACAAAAATCCTGGATCCCATCCCCATTAAAATCTTCGATCAAACTTGATTCAGAAACTTTATCATTTGAGTCCTTAAAAATATAAGTAGGCAGATCGAAGGAAGCATATGGTTGAAATGTTCCATCCCCAACCCCAAGATATACGCCCAAATCGCCTTCTCGGGCTGAGCTGAAGTCAGCATACCCATCTCCGTTGAAATCTTGAAGCGTAGCATACTGCTGCCCGGGGCTTTTAAAAATGTACTTATTGGCTGGCAACTGGCCTCGTTTTTCAAACCCTTGACCTGTTCCTAAAAAAATATCCCTGTGTGTGGAATTCCCAATCGTAAAATCAACAATACCATCTGAATTGACATCAAGGACCAAGCCGACTGTTTTAACTGAATCAGGGTAATTTTCCGGGCCCAATGTCACATAAAACAGACTTCCTGGAAGAGCATAACTAGGAGACATCTGCCTATTTTGGTTTTGCAAATAAATGACATTGTCAACTGCGCCCGTATTTGACAAAGAAGCCCTGGAGTAGTCAAGGCGTCCATCGCCGTTAAAATCTGTTATGGTTGCAATTTTGAGGGTATAAAAATCAAGACCCTCAGTATTTCTAGCCACAAATAAAAAATCTGGCAAATCATACAGGGTAGGAATATCTTGGTAGCCCCCACCAGGTTGGCCATAATAAACTCTTTTCTCACTTACTAGAGGGCCGAAAAAAGGGCCAATAAATTTTGTTGCCTGAGTAAAATCTGCAATACCATCACCATCAAAGTCCGCTATCATTCCAAACGACCAGTAGCGAGTCTTTGAGAGATAGCGTTGGTTCAGTACATATTTATAGTTAGGCAAAGAGGGGTAGAATGACGTGCTGAAACCATTAGCACTACCAAGATATGTATATTTTATTTGATCAAAGTTACCGGAGTCACAACTTGAAACATCAGGAGCATAGGGAGGCTTGAAAAAATAGGCGGATGTTGCAAGATCAGGAAACCCATCGCCATTGATATCAACGATATCTCCTATGCGAAATGGTACATTTTTCATTCCACAAACATTAGAAGCCGTTGTGAGCACGTCAAACACAAACCCAGGCAATTGATTGCCATTGGTGTAAAAACCTGTTCCGTTACCATAAAAAATATTTGTTGGTGAATTGTTGCCATCAAAGCGTGTGGCTTGGACGAAATCAGGAATGCCGTCCATATTAAGATCCTGTAAAATACCACTTTCATACGTTACTGAGTTTATTGTGATATAGACGTATCCTGGTAGATTGAATGCTGGTGTTGAAGAAAAGGTACCATCCCCTCGACCAAGATACACTCCCAAATCATCCCCACCCCCAAAAACTCTTGTAGCCTTAGAAAAATCAGGAATACCGTCTCCGTTGATATCAATAACGAGACCGCCTTCAAATCTGACATCATTTGCACTGGTTATAGAGTAAATGTTTGCGCCGCCCGGTAGACTGTCAACCGGCGCAGAAAAATTTGTCGAAGCATCTTGATAGGTAAACGTAGTTGGATTGAGACAAACAATTTGGTTGTCGCACTTATCGATCCTTACTAAGCGACTAATATTTGAAGGAGAGGCATACTCATAAGAAAGAGTATAATTCAAGACCAATTCTTGATTATCAAATGGATTACCGTAAACATACGTATGAATATTTTTAAGCCTTTTCCTCACCTCGGAAAACGAAGCGCCCGCATAGGACCTTTGAAGATCAATCCGATCGTCATAAAAAAACTTTACTTGCCGTAACGCTGGAGCGCCTGTGAGGTTATTGCTTGTATAATTAATAGAATCAACATAAAATTGCCCAGGTAAATTGATATAATTAAAATATATCTCATTGCCATTTGGATCACTGATCTTATTATTGGCCCAAGACATAATAGCCCCATTTTTACCTTCAGCTAAAAATCTCGAATTAGTTGTTCCACCATACTCAACGATACTTCCATCATTGGCTAAAACAGTAAACGAACAAGGGCCTCCCACACAGTTGCCTACGGGAATAAACCGAGACCAAGTTTGGCTAACCATATAATAGCCAGACGTCGAAGTATCACCTAAGACAATCCGTTGGCCATCAATACAAAAAGCATCATTGCTGGTGTAAAGTGGCGATAAAGCAATGCCATCAATGCGTTTCGATTTTTGGCACCGAGAGATTTGGCTTATACCTCTTAAACTAAAGCCCATGCCAACATAACTGTTGCTACCTTGACTATCATAAACAAGAGCCAGCTGCGGTTCTATGTCACTTGTCCCTGGAGGTACTTGGATCCCAATGCTGTATGAGACACCGCCATTTGTGTCCACGCTTAAGCTTCCTCCGATACCACCCACAGGAGTGCTTGAGACATATGGGTTAATCGTGGGTGGGGTAAAATCGCCTTGTTGATTTAAGTCCATATTAACCGCATAGGCACAAACGGCACTTCCAGAAAGGCCCATTATTCCAAGGGGAAACATCTTTAGACACTTAAGCAAGTGGTGGATTCCTTTGTTGGAGAGTTTTTCACTTATCATTTTCATTTTTTCCTCACTCCGTACCGGATCGTTGATGCTTTAGTTTAATGAGCTGGTACATTAAGATTGCCTTCAATGTTTTCTGAATTGGTTTTGCGTGGTGTTGGAACAGGTAGGGGCAAAAGGAGGTCATCATCCTTTACGGTGCTGGATGGAGTAATCTTCAGCCAACTGAACAGTTTTTGCAAAACCCACGATACTTTCGAGTCGGGTTCAAGCCCATCCCCCCGTAATTGGCGTTTTGATTGCTCAGGTGGTATTACTGCGGGTACAGCACTTTCTGCATTACGTTGTTCGTATATTGTTCGATCATCGGTAGAGAGTCTCCGCAACCTCCCTCCTTCAGCTGTTGACGCTGTAAGTGAGATGCTGTGGTCGTTTTCAACCGTAACATTCCAATTCCAACCTGTTCCAGGTGCAACTTTGAGGCCCATAATGAGTGGGTCTTGAGGGCTAAGCATGAATACAAATTTCTTACCCGAAGTTATCGTGTATCCTTGTGTATCGAGCTGGATGGTGCTGCTGGTTAAATTAGGTATAGCCGCACCTTGATATATGATCATACCCACACCCCATATTTCATCACTGTGCAATGTTGTGCTAATGCTGCTTTCTCTGATTTCCAGGGTGCCGTTGGTAATTGTAACGTTGTTAGCCCCCAAAACAAGCTGGCTTGCTGGCCCGAATTGCATTGACTGAAGTGAGTACCAGGCCCGATTATCGCCTCCTAATGCAAGTTGTCCTCCATAAGTTTCAAACTCGGTTGCGTTGACATCTGCCTTAAGTGTTAACCTTTTAGCGGTATTAATCTCGATTTTCCTGAGTGGAGCGCCTAAGCCATAGCTGGTCTGGCCGATAATTGAGTTGGGCCCAATAACATCTGTTAAGACAATCAGCCTTCCAAAGCCAGATATGGCGGCCTTTACGGTCATCCCTGATTTGGCAATAAATAGATCGCAGGCATTTCCAAGGCGGATGTCTTGAGCATTTACATTGTGAGATACGTAAAATTGATTGGTAGATGAAAGGAAAATTGTGTTTAAAGGGTGGGAGGCCCCAATGTCACCCTTGGTAAACAATCCTGCATCTGGGGTTAACATGATCATGCCATTGTAATCTGAATCCCCGTTTATGGTTAACAGATCTGGTAGTGAAGGCGAGTTTACATATTGGATAATAAACTTTGCGTTATTCCCTAAAATCATATTTGCACAACTAACAGGCTGAAAGGCTCGGAACTCTTGGTCGGCCATGACATTAATGAATCCTATCGGTCTTGACGTTGTTCCTAGGAGGCCTGTCGTTTTCAAATTAACGAAATGACGCGTGATATTAACCCATCCACATGGAACCCATGATGATGATACTAGTGGAGCGTTAATGGTTAACCCGTTAGGGCCATCGGGCGACCCAACAGTCATGTACCCGCCCCAGTCTAATTCCACACTATCTGCATTTACAAAACCTCGGTTTAAATAAAAATGCCCTTCTGCAATATGAAGCCGTTTGATGGGATAAGGAACCCCAATGCCCCCGTTATCAGTGCATCTGACGGTTACACTATGCGCAGCCTGCTCCCCAATTTGTATTTCCCCTTGTGGGCTAGAGGCTATAGAAGGGGGTGGTCCAGACACAGGGAACCTTAGCGCAAAGTCTTGGGTTTCAGTGATGCGCATTATTGTGAGGCTCACAGTGGGGTCTTGAGTGTCTTGGAGCATTAAAAAGCCCCCTTCCGTGATTTGAGAATCAACAAAATCCAGCCTAATTGGAGGGCTTGTCGGCCCACCTACCGTGATTTGAGGCGTATTCACTTGGCTGTAATAAAGCGACAAAGAATTACAAGCAAACGGGTGGGCAACATCAAGCTCTGAGTTATAAATCAAAAGGGGAGAGTTAGGGTTAAGAATCAAGAGCTGGTTCATCTTAGCTTGAGACCCTGAATCAAGAGCCAAAATATCTATAATAGAAACGTTAGCTGTTACTGTGCTATGAGTTAACTGCAAACTACCCGCAAATGTTTTATTTATGGCTAGTTGAGAATCTGAAGAATAAATACTGGGACCAAATATGTTAGCTGCGCTAATAAAGGAGTTCTGCTCTAAATGTAGCATCGTAGAAGATGTGCATGTCACATCGTTTTGAACGAGCAGAGTGCTGTTAGTTAGTAAATGACTCACATCACCCATACCGATAGTGTTCGTTACAATTATTGAATTAAGCGCGGTCAAAGGGGGGGCAAAATAGCCGCTATCTCCAATTTGGCTAACATTCATAAAAGCGTTTTTGAGAATAAGTTTGTTACCTGGCTCTGGATTTGTGATATGGCTCGCGTACAGCTTCGCCCCCTCCTGTAAGGTAAGAGTCGCAGGAGTATACCACCCCCACCATGAAAGTTGGACGACATTGGCATAAACTCGGGTGTTATCTAAAGTTGTGTTACCATACACAGTTATGCTATTGTATGGGCAGTCTATATCTCCAATTTGTGCGCCAAGAACATAAATCCCATTTAACCCCAGGTTTTCTGAGCCATCTGGAAGGCAATTTTCAGGCTTGAGTACTTGGTAGGAAATATTTGAGCCAGGCATAAGAACAAGGTTGCTTCTCGGGGAAATATTGAGGGCGCAATAGCGACTTTTACCAAGATACATTGTCCCACGGAGAAGATTAAGTTGGCCAATGGAATAAGTGTCACCAATAGACGAGGTTGATAGATCAACAATAGATGAAGGCGTGGTTGCGTTCACATACAACACGCCTTTACAATCTTGAACACTATCGATGCTTACACCAAACACACTTTGGCCGATAGAAAGGGTATCGTTGAAGGTAATTACCCCACCAGTAACTTCTTCTGGCACCGGTTGCACTAGCCCATTTAAAACTGTGGGCGCTTTTAAATCCAGGCGGCTAGAACTACCAAGTAAAATTTGGTTAGCAGATATGGTTAAAGGCTGATGGGATGTTAATTTTCCCGAGTTTCGAATAATGATATTTGTTGCGTTAATAGTATCTGAGTAAATGTCAGCGCTTACCCCGTCCATGGCTATGTTGCCAAGGCCGCCTTTGTTTCCCAAAGCCCCGTAAAAGGTCGTATTTTTGCCATAAATATCAATCTCACCCTGCCAATCGCTTTCTGACCGAAATGACGAAATAAAGCTTTGTTGGTCAAGGTAAATTCTAAAATGGGTCGAGGGCGTTAAAATAATTGTTTGAGCTGATACTGAGGCAAAAGCTCTAAAATTAAGAGCATTCAAAAGCCAAATTTCTTTAAGGGGGTGGGTGCTTCCTATGCTTGAATTAGCATCAAATACATTGGTTGACCCTAGATTTCCCTGAGCTGAGCTTATTTTCCATATGCCTTGGTAATCCGTAACACCATCCACTCTTCCATTAAAAACATGTCGGAATGAATAACCCTGATCTGACACAAATTCCGCACCTTGCCCTAAAACCAAGGTATCCCCAAAAAAGGTCAATAAAGAGGCGCTAACCCTAACATAGTCATTTAATACATAGGCATAAACAGGGCATGCCCAACCAACTCCACGCTCGCCGGTGTCACCATTGTAATTATCATGCCTAACGATATTTTGGCTTGCGTTGAAAATCACCGAACCGACACCTGGGGCTGTGCCCGGGTAGAACGAAAGAGTAAAAGGATCTAGTGTTTCATAACAGAGCGCATTTTGGATTAGGGCATTTAAACGCCCTGATTCCGACGAAAGCGTTTCACTAATAGTGAGGCTTCGATTAGGAACAAAGTCTTCCCATCCTTGAATAGGCCAGATGGTTTCAGCGTGAATGTTGAAACCCACTGGGATTGAAACACCTGGGTATAAAAACACACTTTTCAAAGGGTTGTTTTGCCCTATGCTAAAACCACCAGCCTGCATTTCTTTGAGAAAATTCGGGTTCTTGATACGCAGCTCTCCAACATTGGGCTCGCTTCCATCAATCCCCCCATAAAGGTAACCGTTTAGGTTGATGCCTAAAACTGAGTGAGGGTAAACAAATGTAGTATTGGCGTAGGCACGATCAGATATCACTAAGCCATTACTGTGTGAGACGGTGATACTTTTCAAAGGTGATGGCCTCGAATTATTCCATCCTAAATTTAAAGCGCCTGCTGTATCCAAAATTGTCGAAATAACAACGCTTCCAATGCCTCCAGGAGCAAATTCAACCGCGCCAATGCTTCCAAGCGTATTACAACCAAGGCCTGGGTAAGGGCAGTAAAAATTAGCGGGAGATCCGGGGAAAAAAAAGCCTGCATTAAAATCAATTTCAGGCTGCCCTAATGAATTTGAAGGGTTAAGGAGTTTTGTTTGTGAAACAAGATAATCATTCGACACAAATAATGTAGCCCCTGGCCATATCGTAAGCGATTCAAGAGGTGATTTGCCATAATTATTGTAAGGTCCAATCCCCCCTTCAGAGGTCGCAGAGGAGCGAACCTCAATCATTCCTTGCGCGGCTTTTTCTCCATACCCATAAACCCAACTTTTGAGAACAACACCATCGCCATCCAAAACAAGCTTGTTGTATGGCCCTAAGAGTGTCCCACTCCAGACACGATATTCGCTATGAGCTTGAGCCATGGTTATTGTTGCGTCTGAGGCCAATGCGAGGGAGTTCAGCCTTAAATCTCCTCTCCATATTAAGTCCGTATGATTACCAATATTGGCTTGATCAACATAAAAATCCGATTCGGAAAAACCAGAAGAAGCTCTCACGCCGCCATTTAGGGTGATTTGACGCAAGGGTTCCTTCCTGTCTAAAATGTTTAAAATCCCACTAGTCAAAAAGTAATAGGGCCAAGGATCTCTATAAACTATACTTGCATTTAATTCAGACACGGATGGAAGTATATTAACCGTACAATCATAACTATTGTAAAAAGTAAGCTCTTTATTTGCAAAATCAACTGTTGAGTTAAGCGATAAAGTTGAGCCTTGGTTTAGTGTGATATCGAAACCTTTTAGAGGCGCATTAACAAGCAACGAGGCACCTATTCCAATTTGAATCTTTCGGCCTTTAACAATATTATTAAATGTTAATTGGATCGGTGCATGTCCTATCGTTATATCATTGACTGCTGCTTGGTCACCGATTGGGAACCCTATTGGCATCGATTTGAGTAACTGGATATCAGTATCCCCATTAATGCTGGGAGTAAGATCTGAGCTATAAAGGTTAATCATTGAAAAACCATTGGAGGGGTTTGCTTTAGTGGCGAGCAACTTTCCAACATGGATAGCCCCGAAAAGATTAATCGTTGACGCGTCAACCAAAAGGGTATCTCCGCTAAAGCTCGAACTAGCGTCAATGGTAAGCGTTGGCCCATTAGTGCGGGATGAGGTTGAACTTGACAACAATAGTTGCCCAATGCTGGCTTTAGATGCACCTTGAATGTTTATCGGGTAAGCCCCCTTCATTTGGATAAATTGTGCATTGAAGGTGCCATTGTCGAGAAAAATACCACTAAGGTAACCTTGAACTTGCCCCACATTAAAAGTTCCACCTTGGGCAATAACAAGTTGCCCAGCTGAAATAATAGCGGCAGCTGCATTAACAACCGTATTACCCGCGTAGCCCCCTAAAATCTGCAGTCGAGATGTTGGGTTGCCTATTGTCGCAACTGATAAAGTTGGAACGTTAATGGATTGATAAAGGGTAAGTTGCGAGTTTAATAATGACAAGGATCTTAATGCGAAAGTTTTTTCTAAGACCATGTTATCAGCTTGCGTGGAAATCAAGCTGACATCATTGTTAGGGGAGAGTGTGTAGGCGCTGCCTACAGTGCCAGCTAGGCTCCCCCCAACCATATTAAGCGAACTACCCAACCCCATTGTCATGAATTTAGTTTGCGTTGGATGTTGCAATGTCAGCGTGATATTTGGCCCAAGCGTAATCTGGCCAATAGGCTTTCTTTGGCCAATCGAGCCTGTGGTCTGTGCAAATGAACTTTTTGTGCCCGCAATAATCAAATGACAGACGGGAACATCTTGAGAATCCAAAGGGCCTGGGATGTTACCACTCGAAACCAAGAGTGTGGCATTATAACCAAGGTTTGTTGCTAAGCTCTTGTGGGTCTTTGAATTGATTATGTATAGGTTACCATTGGTAATGTTTACTTCTGCCACCGGAGCCTTAGCCCCAATCGTTCCGAGTGAGCCCAAAACAAAAGGGCTCTCAATAATAATGCTGCCTTGGCCTGACAATTGGCCACTCACATCTCCTCTAAAAAAAGCTCCCGCATTATGAAGGTGAATAATATCGTTCGAGCCCAAAACAATATTTCCGTTGAGCCCTCCTCCCATACTAAAATCTATGACAGAGCCATCATTAATATTAATGCTGCCCGCATTGATTGTAGCCAAAGGTGCATTCATGACGATACTCGCAGCCGGCCCCACCGTAACTGCACCTGCCGTAATGCTCCCTCCTGTGTTGATATTAACTTTATCCCCAGGATTGATTGTGTATGCTGGCTGTTCAATAGCTGTGTTGATGTTAATGACAGAAGCTAACGCCTGTTGGCTCGCCATAACGCCCATGCAGATAGAAACCAGGCAGGATGCCCCTCTCAAAAGACGCCGCCTAAAGGCCAATGGGTTTGCTTGTTGGCGAAGGAAGTGGTCATGTTTTAAAGAAAAGTTGCAATTCTTCAAACCTAAGACGAGCATTGTTTCATATCTCCAAAGTCAAGCTTACATTTCACCAGCCTCACTCTTCTTTAAAGAGTAGGTGCTGTTTTTGTTGTTTCTTATGGCCTATGGTTTGAGTTTTTATTTCTTATGTGAACTTTGGTTGTGAACATCACTTTATTTTTTTAAATGCGGACGTAAAACAATCCGACATTATTTCATTTTTGTTATTTAGACACTGTGGTTTTATGTGTCATCTAAATTACAATAAAACTTATCTAAAATTTTATCTATAGCAATAGAGAAAATGAGAATTATTTGCAAATTGGTGATTTTTTCTTATTAATTATCTGAATTAAATATAAACTTTTTTAAAGCAATAATTAACTATCTGATTTACCTAAGTTAATGGTTTGAATTCTTTATTATTACGTTTTGTGACAAGAGTAGGTCCCCGGTTTCCCTGTCATCCCCGCACTTCTTCACTGCTGTCACCCTCGCTCTTTTTCTTGTCACCCTCGCACTTTTCCCTGTCGCCCTCGCACTTTTCCCTGTCCCCCTCGTACTTCTCCCTTGTCACCCTCGCGAAAGCGGGGGGCCATATAAATGCCTGGGCTCCCACATCAAGTGCGGGAAAGACAAAGAGGGGTGTGCGGGGAAGACAAAGGGAGGGTTGTGGGGTGGCCAAAAGGAGGTGCCCGGGATTGACAAAGGGGAGTGCGGGAATGACGAAGAGGGTGTGCGGGAATGACGAAGAGGGTGTGCGGAAAGGCAAAAGGAGGTATTCGTTCTTTCCGGTGCAGCCATTTAGATGGTGGTTCATCGTTTCTTAACCATCTTGCATTAAAATATATGAGTGCTTTTAAGGTATCTATTATGATTGGAAAATATAGGAAAAACCTAATTTTAGCGACAACTACGGCAGCGGCATTGCTGAGTGGGGCAGCCCCAGAAGCAAAAGCTGGTGTTTTTGATGTTTTTTCTGATGCTGCTGCTTGCGCGCGTGCTGGTGTGACTCGCCAGTTAGGTATCGCTCAAACAGCTGCCAATAGTTGGTTGGGGATGGCAAAATCTTCATTTGCCATGGCTAAAGGGGTTGCTACCCTAGATTCAAAAGCTGCTCAAGAAGGCTTAGGTGGTATTATCTCCCACGCGAGCACTGCTTTAGGAACGGTGCGCAGCACATTAGCTAATGGTTCAGTAGCATATGATCAATACGCTAAAAAGCATGCAAACGTAGATCGACTCTTAAAGGCTGGTATTATTTATGGGACGTATGTTGCAGCAGGAAGTGTTTTTCCGGCAGTCCCTATCTTATTAGCGGCAGGGCAAATGAACTCCTATGATTTAATGACTAAGGCTATCCCTATGTCCTTTATTATGACGAATTTGACATGGGGAGTTTCCGCGATGACTGGGCTGCTTCATCCAAGTCTGGGCGCTTGGGCTTCGAAGGGTATGATTGCGGCAAATGTTCTCGAAGTGCTACAACCAAGGGTTGAATCGTTTGCGCAAAGCATTGGCTCTGAACATGGGGATGCGTTAGGATTTATTCGTCCTTATGTTCAGTTCAAGCAATTTATGAAGCGTTCTATCGGGGATGTTTCAGATGTTTCGAGAGCTAATTTAGATGAGAGCGTTAGAGGTGATTTTTCTGGCGAGATGGCTGAATTTATGTCAAGTAATCCAATGCTCTTCAATCCAGCACGGGATACATAAGGGCGCAAGCTAAGGATAAATGAGTGAGGATTCTATCCTGGATGCTGTAAAAGCTGAAGATTTCTAGCACAAGCTAAGATGCCCAACATAACTTGCCCACAATGGCAGGATAAAAGGAATCCTCCGTTCTCGTGTCATAACAAAAATAGCTAACATACCCACGCCTGTCGCAACAAAAAAACTCGGGAAGTGATGGATGGGTAGTGTGCTCAGGCATAATCCAAAAAGTATGACATCGACGTTGCCTATAAACCGCGTGAAGCGATCTTTAAAAGTTAGCATGAGTAGTATCAAGGCTATCCCAATCCATATGGTATTACCGATGCGATCATGTGGAATGTGAAAGGTTAATAATAAGGAGGTTAAGATGGCATCCTTAGCTGACACCATTGTTTTTTGCGTATCCTGGCAAGTAAGTATCGATAAAAACATGATGGTCAAGCTTTGAAGAATAGTCAGAGGCAGCCATAACTTTATGATCCCCGCTACTAACAATGCAAAACCATAACACTGGGCCTCTGGATGAGTACGCATCAGCATACAATCAAAAGGTTAGCCAACAAGGTTAAAAAATGACTTAAAGCCGTTCAAAATGAGCTGGACAGCAATGGCTGCAAGGATAATACCGAACACGCGCGTGATTACGTTTGTCCCTGTCACACCCAAAATGCGGGCAATGTATTTGCCATTCCAGAGAATAATGCCATTGATGCCGAGGACCAAAACCATGGAGAAAATAAGAATAGTCTGATGTGGGATATTCCCAGCAGCTTGTTTCATTTGGAACATTACAACAGTCAAAGCGCCAGGCCCTGCAATCAAAGGTACAGCAAGAGGGAAGACAAAAAGGTCACGCTTATGCTGCGCTTCAACTTTTTCATCTGGTGTGGGTTTTCGACTGCTTTCGCCACCAAAAACTCTTTGAATAGCAAAAATAAGTAATAGAATGCCGCCAGCAACAAGCAATGCGCTGGACGAGATTTGAAGCTGGCTCAGCAACCAATCTCCAATGGCAGCAAATGCTAGAAGAATGATGGCGGCAGTAAGAGTTGACTTGATAGCAGTTTTCCGTTGGTCATCAAGTGTATCATTGCTGGTTAGTTCGATAAAAACAGGAACAATTGAGGCCGGGTTCATAATCACAAGAAAGGAGACAAAAACTTTTATAAAATAAGCCATCATAGTAGAATAAACCAACCCTGTTGCCAATGTTAGTATTCTTGCTGAATCCTAAGGCCTTGACAAGAGGCATTATGAAAATCACTCTTCATAAAAATTAAGAAAAAATATGGCACATAAGTGGGGAGCTCCTTTGAGCCAATGGTTACAAATTGTGTGCGTTAGCTTTTATCACGCGCACACTCTTTTGGCTAATTGTCTGGTTGGGTCTGCCAAAAAGCCAGTAGCGCAGGATCATAATCAAACCCCAAGAGCAAAACGGCGATCAACCCATTGACATTGTTAAATTTGCTGTCAAAACTTGAGGTAGATTTTACAGAATAATTGATTAAAAGCTAGTTTTAAAAGGAGAAGAATTGAATGATACGAAAACTGATGTTGGCGAGTGTAGTGTGTGGATCGTTGGTGGTCGGCAGCTTTGATGTTTATGCCATTGCCGGTAAAGGAGCTTTGGAGGAAGAACAATGTGGTCTTTGGACGGCTGTGGCAAGATCAAACTCACAATGCACATTAAGCCGATGGGGGCATGACAATGCGTTGAGCATTACAGGGACCACGCTGGCAGCAACGGTAGCGGCAATATTAGTTTTTAAACCACGAGTGGCTGCTAATGCATTTAGAACGATCACTGGAGCATTCCAACGTCGCCAACGGCATCTAAATGCTGTTCATGTGGGAGATGGATTTGCTGCAGCTGCTGCTGCCACTGCCGCTGCTACAGCTGACCAACTTGGGGGAGGGGCGCCTCCGGCTCCGCCAGCATTTGCAGTGGGTATAGCTCCAATGGGGGCGGGTGGTGGTGCAGGCCGTGCATTCCTTGCTGCTGCCCATAGGGTCGATCCTGATATAAGCGGGGCAGAGGGCGCAGGCTTTGCTGATGGAAGCAGCGCCTTTTTATTTGGCACTCCTGAATTTGTGGCTGCGGTTATGCTGCTTGCACGAGGTTTAGACACGCAGGAGGTTGAGGATTCTGTAACTGCTGAAGGACAAGCAGCTTTGACCCCAACAGAGTGAATTCGCTTTGAAGAGGATGATGATGAGGGCGAGTATGGGGGTGATGTCGAGGCCACTGTTGTTGGTCATGCCGCTGCTGCTGCCACACCTCCAGTCGCCGTTGCTCATGACGGTTTTGCAGTTGCCCCGGCGCCTCATGGTGGGGCTCTTGTCAGAAGCAATGCTATGGTAGGAGGCGATCGTGATGCTGAGGGTGTAGTGGAGGCTGCAGAGGCTACCGCCGCACTGGCAGTTGCAGCTCTAACCGGCATCCAAGAAGATGCCGATACAGATACAGATAAGAAGTCTCTAGCAATTAAAGCTCCTTTAGAAACTTGGTAACCAAACTGATTTTTATCAAAACCAAAAACCTCCACCTAAGGTGGGGGGTTTTGGTTATGGAAAAAAGGAGGGAAAATCCCCTCCTTTTAGTAAGCCTTAATAAAATTAGTTACTCACATTTTTAATGGTGCGCCGCAGCTGCAGAAGCTGCTGCTGCCGCACGGGAAGCATCCGCTGCTGCATGGTCACCAGCTGTTGTATGAGCTGCCGCTGCGGCTGTATGCGCTTTTGCGGCTGCCGTATGATCGCCAGCTGTTGTATGAGCCTCAGCTGCTGCCGTATGAGCTGCCGCCGCTGTCGCATGGTCACCAGCTTCTGTATAAGAGCGAGCTGCAAGAGAGCGCGCTTTTGCGGCTCCCGTATGGTCACCAGCTGTTGTATGAGCCTCAGCTGCTGCTGTATAAGCTGCTGCCGCTGCCGCATGGTCATCAGCTTCTGTATAAGAGTGAGCTGCATCTTTGTGCGCTATTACGGCTCCCATATGGTCACCAGCTGCTGCATGAACTGCCGCTTCTGCTGTATAAGCTGCTGCCGCTTTTGAGGGATTACCCGCTGCGGCATAAAAGCGCGCTGCATCTCTGTGCGCTGCTGTCGCTCCCACAGGATTACCAGCTGCTGTATGAACTGCCGCTTCTGCTGTATATGCTTCTGCCGCTTTTGAGGGATTACCCGCCATCTTATATGCAGCAGCGGCAGATGAGTGAGATAACGCAATAATCTTAGAATTACTTCCAGCCGCCGCATGAGCTTCAGCAGCCTTTTCATGAGCCACCGCTGCTCCAGTATGATCCCCAGCCGCGTACAAATCACGAGCCTGAGCAGTGAGTGCTGCTGCCGCAGGGTTATCCGAGGGTTGAGCATATAAGGATAAAGAAATCGCATTCAATGAAACAAAGGCTACCATGATCATCTTAAGTTTTTTTATAGGCATTGCAATTCTCCAAAGAGTCTGATGATTAAGATATATCTTCTGATTATAAATTTTGTGTTAATTATTGCTTGATTTTTGCTGATCGAGTGAGGCTCTTGCTTTTGGCAGCGCTGTCCTATAATAAGATGGAATTATTAATCACTATTTCTCTAAGGGTTTTAAGTTATGAAGCCAGCAAAAAAACTTTATGTGAAAACATATGGATGTCAGATGAATGTGTATGATTCAGGTAAGATGGTGGATTTATTAGCTCCTCTTGGGTATGCAACTGTTGATACGCCTGGTGATGCAGATATGGTGATTCTCAATACCTGCCATATCCGAGAAAAAGCTGAGGAGAAAGTGTTTTCTGATTTGGGCCGTATTAAAGATGCCAAAAAGGATGGTGCGATTATTGCCGTTGCGGGTTGCGTTGCGCAAGCGGAAGGGGATGCCATCATCCAGCGCGCTCCTTTTGTGGACATTGTGTTGGGCCCTCAAACTTACCATCGTCTTCCAGAGATGGTGGCCCGCGCAGAAAGAGCGCGTCAGGAAAAATTGGGAAAAAGGTTTCGCCTTGTGGATACGGACTTTCCGGTGGAGGCCAAATTTGATTTTTTACCTGAAGCAACTGGGCCACAAGGCGCCTCGGCATATGTGAGTATTCAAGAAGGATGCGATCGATTTTGTACCTTTTGTGTAGTGCCTTATACGCGTGGTGCGGAATATTCAAGGCCGGCTAAAGCGATCATTGAAGAGGCTAAAAATCTAGCGGATAAGGGTGTTAAAGAAATCTACCTTTTGGGGCAGAATGTGAATGCCTATCATGGCGAAGGTTTAAGTGGCCAGAGCGAGTGGCGTTTGGCTAAATTAATTGAGCAGTTGGCTCAGGATTTGCCCCAAATTGAACGGATTCGCTATATTACCTCCCATCCGAAAGACATGACACAGGATCTTATTGACGCGCATCGGGATATTCCGGCTCTTATGCCTTATTTGCATTTGCCTGTGCAGTCTGGATCCAATAAAACTTTGGATCAAATGAATCGTCAGCATACCCGAGAATTTTATTTTAACATCATTGATAAGCTGCGTGCAGCAAGGTCAGACCTAGCTTTATCGTCAGATTTTATTGTGGGGTTTCCTGGTGAGACCGAACAAGATTTTCAAGACACAATGGATCTAGTAGCCCAGGTACGCTACGCTCAGGCCTACTCTTTCAAATATAGTATTCGCCCAGGTACACCGGCGGGTGCTTATGAAGACCAAATTCCTGAAAGTGTGAAAGAGGAGCGCTTGGCGCGTCTTCAGGCTCTCATTGTTCAGTTGCAGTTTGAATTTAATCAATCAAAAGTGGGGCAAACCGTATCGGCCTTGTTTGAACGCACGGGTAAAAAACCAGGGCAGCTGATTGGTAAAACTCCGTTCTTGCAGTCTGTTTATGTTGAAGCCAATCAGGAAGTTATGGGGACTATTCAATCGGTTCATGTTACCGATGGCTTTGCAAATAGCCTTGCTGGTGTTATCGTTTAAGAAATAACAAACTATAACACACGAGGCAAAATGGTCGATCAAGTCACAATTACCGTTGAATTTTCCAATAACCGTTTATTGCCCTTTCTTTTTGGAGAGCATGATGAATTTCTCCATAAGTTGGAAAAGCAGTTTCACATCAAAGTGAACAATCGTGGCAATCGTGTGCAGATAACTGGTTCTCCTGAAGGTATCCATAGTGCGCAATCCGTCTTGCGGCATTGCTATACGCGATTGGAGCGCGGGTTAAGCCTTGATGCGCTTGAGTTTGAAGCGGCTATGCGGATTGCAGCGCAATCATCTCAAGGTCTGAGGATTTCATTAGATCAAGAAGAGATAGTCATTTCGACACATCGTCGGGTCATTTCTTCGCGTTCCTTAAATCAAAAAAAGTATTTGCAGGCATTGCAAAATCATGAGCTAGTTTTTGGAGTTGGCCCCGCAGGCACAGGAAAGACATATTTAGCTGTGGCAACAGGTGTGGCTATGATGATCTCAGGTCAGGTGGATCGTATCATCCTCTCAAGGCCTGCTGTAGAGGCGGGCGAGCGGCTCGGATTTCTCCCGGGCGATTTGCGAGAGAAGGTCGACCCATATCTTCGGCCACTCTATGATGCGCTGCATGATATGCTCTCAGGTGAACAAATTGCTAAGCGGCTAAGTTCTGGCGATATCGAAGTTGCTCCTCTTGCTTTTATGCGTGGTCGTACTTTAGCAAACGCTTTTGTTATTCTAGATGAAGCGCAAAACACAACACCAGAACAAATGAAAATGTTTCTCACCCGTTTGGGTAATCGCTCAAGAATGGTGGTCACAGGTGATCTGTCTCAAATAGATTTGCCGAAGGGAACAAAATCGGGTCTTCAGGATGCGGTTGATGTTTTGGGAAAAGTTGATGACATCGCCTTTATCTATTTCAATGCGCAAGATGTCGTTCGTCACCCACTGGTGGGGAAAATTGTGAACTCTTATGATTCTTATCAGCCGCTTAAAGCAAAAGAGTAAGAGTGTCTTGCGATAAGGTCTGGTATTCTTGCCTGATAAAGGATATAAGTTTTTCATTCATGAACAGGAGTGTTTGAGATGGCGCAGTTAATGTCTGGAAAACGTGGCCTTATAATGGGGGTTGCGAATGACCACTCAATAGCTTGGGGGATTGCCAAATCCTTATTTGCCCAAGGTGCTGAAATCGCATTTACATATCAAGGGGAAGTCCTTGAAAAAAGAATTAGACCATTAGCGGAATCTGTCGGCAGTAAGATCATTCTTCCGTGTGACGTAACTGATGAGGCAAGTGTCGCGTCTGTTTTTGAAGCTCTTGAAAAGGAATGGGGTGCGATTGATTTTCTTGTTCATGCTATTGCTTTTTCTGATAAAGAGGAATTGCGCGGGCAGTATGTAGATACAAGTCGTGCAAATTTCCTGAAAACCATGGACATCTCCTGCTTCTCGTTCACATCTGTTTGCAAACACGCTCGCCCTCTTATGAAGGAAAAGGGTGGGAGCATTTTGACCCTCACCTATTTCGGGGCAGAAAGAGTGATGCCACACTATAATGTTATGGGTGTAGCAAAAGCCGCTTTGGAAGCCAGTGTGCGTTACTTAGCCGTGGACTTAGGTGGCGAAGACATTCGTGTTAATGCTCTTTCAGCGGGGCCAATTAAGACATTAGCAGCCTCAGGTGTTGGCGATTTTAGATACCTGCTTAAGTGGAATCAATACAATGCCCCACTTAAGAGGAATGTGACCATTGATGAGGTCGGGCAATCATCCATGTATTTGTTGAGCGACTTGTCGTTGGCTGTTACAGGCGAAGTTCATTATGTCGATTGTGGGTATAATATTATTGGCATGAAAGCTTTGGACGCTCCTGATTTGACTTTGCCTAACTCTGATAGTGATTCTATAGCTTAACGTTGACTCATGAAAAACAAGATCCGCCGCTTTATAAAAATTACCTTTATTACTCTGGGGGCTATTTTTGTTTTTCTGTTGTCCCTTTTTGCATGGCTGATTTTTTCTGGTAATTCTGCCAGCGTTCCTGTTCCAAATAATGCGTATCTTTCATTAGTCGTGAGTGGTCATGTCCAGGAGTTTCATGCCGAAGATAGCCTCAGTCGTATCTTTGAGCCACAAAAGCACTCATTACACCATATGCTAAAGTCATTGGAGGAAGCAGCGGCTGACCCAAGAATTAAAGCTGCCGTACTGCGCCTTGACGATCATGATATGGGGCTTGGTAAAATTGATACGTTACGTGGAGCGTTGAAGAAATTTAAGGTTAGTGGAAAGAAAGTTTATATCTACGCGGATTCATTTGGAGAAAATTCTGGTGCAACGCAGAACTATTATTTGTCTGCCGTTGCTGATGAGATTTGGCTGCAAAACTTTGGTGAAGTGAATCTTTCCGGCCTTGGTATTTCAGTGCCATTTTTTAAGAGGCTGCTAGATCACATTGGTGTGAGAGCCAATATGTATCGGCGCCATGAGTATAAAGGCGCGCCAGAGCATTTGACTCTAGAAAAACCATCGGCTGAATACCAACAAGAATGGGTATCACTTCTGGATCATATGATGAAGACCATTAAAGCAAGCATATGCATAGATCGGAACATAGATGAACATCTTTTAGAGAAAGCTCTACAGATGGGTTCATTGACAGATGAAGACGCCCTTCAAATGGGGTTTGTTGATCATATTACTTCTTTAGGATCTATAAGCCAAATGATGCAGGAGAAATTTGGCGAAGATATCGAGGGGATTGCCTATCTGGACTATCTTGACCATTTTGAAGATGCCCATGATACCACCCAACCGCATATTGCCGTGCTTTATATGAGTGGCGATATTGAGCGTGATACAGGTGAGTATGAGGCTGATCGTGAAGCCTCAGCAATCCTAAGCTTTCGGATGGAGCGCGCTATTCGTAAAATAGCTAATAATCCAAATGTCAAAGCGTTTGTTATTCGTATTGATAGCCCTGGAGGTTCGGTTTTAGGAACAGACCCTATTTTTCGTGCGCTCAAATATTGCGGACAGAAAGATAAGAAAATTGTTGCATCCATGTCTGATGTGGCGGCCAGTGGTGGCTACTGGCTTGCATCAGCGGCCGATGTTATTGTGGCACATCCTGTGACAATTACAGGATCCATCGGAACCTATGGTGGAAAGTTTGATATCGAAAATTTCTCTAAAATTGTAGGAATTAATTGGGCTGAATTTGCAACTCACGAAAGCGCTTTGGATAATTCTTCTGCTAAACCATTTTCTCAAGCTGCTTTGAAGCGAGTCAATCGTAGTTTGGATATAACTTATAAGCGCTTCACCGAGCAGGTGATGCAGTCAAGGCAAATGTCTGCTGAGGAAGTGGATCGTGTGGCTCGCGGTCGCGTATGGACAGGTGAGCAGGCGCTGGAGAAGAAATTGGTGGATCGCTTGGGTGGATTGGATGTGGCGCTTGCTGAGGCTCATCAATTTGTTGGTTCAGAAGGAAAAATGCTTCCTGTCATTTACTATCCGCGCCTCAAGAAAATGTCGGAATTTCTGAGTGATGCATTGTGGGGGAGGGGGGCTGGCTTTGAACCGGTGGTCCGCAGTTTTATGAGATCTATGCTGGCGTATATATGGTTTGACGTGAAGAGCATGGTTCTACAGGAGCTGAGAGCCAGCGGCTTTTCTTCAAGCGAGCCTCAGGCTAGGGCTGCCCCAATGGTTATCCGCTAAGTTATTCAATGCCCTATTTGGGCCAGGCCTGGGTTTTTTTAACTTGACGAAATTTGTATGATTGTATAGAGGTTAAAGGTGTGTTTTAAATACATCTTTAACGAATTTGCGATGCTCACTTTTTAACAAAAATTTAGTAAATATTTTTATTTTCTTGGCCAAAAATTAATTTAAATAACCACATTAGTTAGGTATGTATATGGATCTACTTGAACAACCAATCGGAAAAATTGCGCGGGATATTCCAGGAGCTACGTCTGTATTCCATAAGTATGGTTTAGATTTTTGTTGTGGAGGGTCTAAAAAACTAAGCGTTATGATTGAAGACAAGGGGGCCAATGCAAGTTTGTTGGTCTTTGACCTGCAAAAGTTAATTGATCTTGGCGAGCCATCTTTGAGTTGGAATGTTGCCCCGCTTAGCGATTTGGTTGCCTACATCAAGGATCGTTATCACAGTATTTACCGTGAGCAGCTCCCGGAGCTTATCCGATTGTCAGCGCGCGTTGAAAAAGTCCATGCTGATCACCCTGCTTGCCCAACTGGATTAACCGAGCATTTGGAAAAAATGTACGAAGAGCTTGGACTTCATATGTTAGATGAAGAAAAGAACTTGTTTCCTTTAATTATGGCTGGCGAAATTTCTAAAGCTCGTCCCATTATTGAACAGCTGGTAGATGAGCACGAAAATTACGGTAGGCAGTTGGAAGCAATTGAGGAAATAACCCATAATATCTCAGCTCCAGAAGGCGCTTGTAATACATGGAGCGCCCTGTATCTTGGGTTGCGTACCTTTAAGGTTGACTTGATGCAACATATTCATTTAGAAAATAATATCCTCTTTGATCGGATAAAAACGGAAGGCTTTTAAAATGTCTAAGTATCGTAAGTTTTGGTATACTCTTATCACAATTGTTGGCGTAACGTTTGCAATGTTGGGATTTTTTGGAGCTGAGGTTTATCGCCAAGCCCCCCCGATTCCACTTAAATTTGTCAGCGTAAACGGCGACGCAGTTATGACGTCTGATGATGTGCTGGATGGACAATCAGCCTGGCAGTCTGTTGGTGGCATGCAACTAGGATCAATTTGGGGGCATGGTGCTTATCAAGCTCCAGACTGGACAGCCGATTGGCTTCATCGTGAATTGTTATGCTGGTTAGAGCTAGCAGCTAAGGAACGTTATCATAAACCCTACGATAGCTTATCGAGCGGTGAGAAAAACGCACTGCAGTTTGAATTAAAGCAGGAATACCGAGCTAATACTTTTAATAAAGAAACAGACACGGCCACACTTTCTCCGCGTCGCGTTTTGGCAATTAAAGAAACCGCCGCCTACTATGATAAATTATTTGGTGACGCGTCTGAGCTTCATGAGACCCGAAAACACTATGCAATGAAGGAAAAAACTTTACCAAGTGTTGAGCGCCGGGCTAAGTTATCTAATTTCTTCTTTTGGACAGCATGGGCTGCCGCAACGGAAAGGCCTGGTAGCGAGGCTACTTATACAAATAACTGGCCCCATGAACCTTTAATTGGCAACGCTCCAACGCCTGAAAATATTATGTGGTCAATTATCAGCATTGTTTTATTGATCGCAGGAGTTGGCGGCTTAATTTGGGCATGGTCATTCCTAAATCGACATGAACCAGAAATGCCAGCTCCAGCTCGGGATCCACTCACTTTATTTAAACTGACGCCATCTCAATTGGCACTAAGCAAATATTTATTGATTGTTGTGGTCTTATTCGGTGCGCAGATCCTTTTGGGAGGGTTAACAGCTCACTATACTGTTGAAGGTCAAGGATTTTACGGAATAGATCTTTCTCAATGGATACCGTATGCCTTATCTCGAACCTGGCATATCCAATCAGCATTATTCTGGATTGCAACAGGATTCCTAGCTGCGGGCTTATTTTTAGTTCCCATTATTAATGGTGGCAAAGATCCTAAGTATCAAAAATTAGGTGTTGATATTCTGTTTTGGGCGCTTATCGCCGTTGTTGTCGGATCTTTCACCGGGAACTTTTTAACAATTGCTCAGATTCTTCCCCAAGAATGGAATTTTTGGGTTGGGCATCAAGGGTATGAGTTTGTTGAATTAGGACGCCTATGGCAAATTGGCAAATTCCTTGGAATCGTCTTCTGGTTAGTACTGATGATGCGCGGGGTTTTGCCAGCATTGCGTAAACCAGGTGGAGATAAGAACTTATTAGCATTGTTAACGACATCGATTGTTGCGATTGGCTTATTTTATGGTGCTGGATTTTTCTATGGGGAGCGAACCAATCTATCCGTTATGGAATACTGGCGCTGGTGGATTGTCCATCTTTGGGTAGAAGGTTTTTTCGAAGTTTTTGCAACTACCGCCCTGGCCTTTATTTTTTCCAGTATGGGATTAGTCTCTCAACGAATGGCAACAGCAGCCAGTTTGGCCTCTGCATCGTTGTTTTTACTCGGAGGAATACCTGGTACCTTCCATCACATGTATTTTTCTGGAACAACGACTCCCGTTATGGCTGTTGGAGCATCATTTAGTGCGCTAGAAGTTGTGCCGCTTGTTGTTTTGGGGCATGAGGCTTGGGAACACTGGCGTTTGAAAGCGCGATCAACATGGATGCAACAACTTTGTTGGCCTTTGATGTTTTTTGTTGCTGTTGCATTCTGGAATATGATTGGTGCAGGCGTTTTCGGGTTTATGATTAACCCACCCATCTCACTCTATTATGTGCAGGGTTTAAATACCACAGCGACACATGCTCATGCGGCATTATTTGGTGTCTATGGATTTTTAGCCCTAGGATTCACGCTTTTTGTTTTACGGTATATTAGGCCCGATTATAGGCTTAATGATAAGTGGATGAAGACAGGATTCTGGTGGTTAAATGGTGGGTTAGTATTGATGCTGCTCACGAGTTTGTTACCCATTGGAATTTTGCAGCTGCTTGCAAATGCCAGCAAAGGATTCTGGTATGCGCGTAGTGAAACATTTATGCAATCCGATATTTTACAGACGCTACGTTGGGTCAGAACTTTCGGCGATGTTATTTTTATCGTTGGTGGAGGCATTGTTATTTTACAAGTAATAAATGGCCTAATCTCAGATAAGTGTCGAGCACGCCTAGGTATTGGGGCTAAATGATAATTAGAGATGTATAATAAGGCTAATTCAAGATAAAGACGTGAATTCCTACTTGGTGTAATGCGATTAACCTAGTTGGTATATCCTAAAGACAGAGCACTGGAGATCAACGTCTTTATTTTGATTGGCTATATGCATAATCCCTCAATGATTTTATCAAGACTATTTGATGCAATTAACGACATTTACAGACTATTGTTTACGTAGCCTTATTTATCTTGCGGGATCCTCACCTAAAACCGCAACTATTAAGGAAATTGCAGATTATTATAAAATATCGCAAAACCATTTAGCCAAAGTGACCCATCGTCTAAATCAGCTCGAATATGTAGATTCTGTGAGAGGTCGCAATGGTGGAATCAAAATAAATGAAAAAGTCTATCACTTACGGTTGGGAGAGTTAATTATTAACTTTGAACCGAATATGACGATGGTTGAATGTTTTAACTCAAAAACAAATCAATGTAAGATAACAGAATTTTGCCAGTTAAAACGTTACCTGATGGAAGCTCGCCAAAGTTTTATTTTAACCATGAATAACCATACATTTATAGAATTGGTTAAAAATATGCCCATGCTTTCTAAAATGGAAAAACGCAATAATTCAGATTAATTATAAATAGAAGGTCGATTATGAACTTTGTAATGAGAGATGATTTAAACGATATTTTGCGAAAAGGGCTAGTTGCGCTATTCCTTATTTGGCTTGGAATAGTTTTAGGGATGTCTTTTTTAGCTACGCCAGTAAAATTTCAAGCGCCACATTTAACGCTCCCTGTTGCTCTTGAGGTGGGGAAGGTCACTTTTCATTTATTACACAAAGTAGAATGGGGATTGTTTGCTCTTGCGGTCATTATGGCATACTTGACACAAATTTCTAAAAAAACATACCTAGGCATCCTAATTTTGGTGGCAATCCTCCTTGTGCAGAATTTCTGGCTTATTCCAATATTGGATTTGCGTATTGATTCTATTGTTGCGGGTATTACGCCAGAACCTGGCCATTTTCATTTGTTTTATATTATATCAGAAGTTTTTAAATCATTTTTATTGGGTATTATCGTATTCTTATTAAAGTAAAATAAGTCAGCCCCCTTGTAGCAAAAGAAAAATATTTAGCAAAAATCGATGGTGGCCTATTCAAGATGGCAGTCATTCTTTTGAGGGCATTGCATATAGCGGGCTTGAGTCTGGAAGGATTAACTCTTGATCTGACATCAGCGCGCTGCCTTTATGTTGAAGAATAGTCCATTCATAGGTATCAAACGCAAAGCAATAGTTGCAGGTTGTGCTCCATTGATGTGACCGCTTTCCGCAAGCTTGGCAAACCCATTCTGGGTCTGGTAAGGCCTCTTGAGCAGCGCGCGCAAGAAGTTTGCGCATTTCTTTCACGTTTCCCAGCTTTTCTTCTAAAGAGGCAAAAACTTGGAAAACTTTGTGTGTGGGATGCTCTTCCAGCAACTGTTCCAAATGAGGGCGAGCCATGCCCCAAAGTTCAGCATCCATAGCCGCTTGCGCATAGAGCCGTTTGGCTTCCCATGAAGAAGAGGCTAGATCAAAAAGATGTTGCATAAGCTGAAATTTCTTCAATGGTTCATCTTCGGTATTCATAAAGGCAATAGCAAGCTCAGGGTGCTGATTATGTTTCCATGCTTTTTCCAGAATCTTGCTGGCTTTTCTTAGGGCGCCTTGATCCTGAAGCAATGAGGCATAAGAAAGTGCAATGGTAGGAACGCCTGGGTCAAGCCGATAGGCCTTAGCGATCAGCTGCTCAGCTTGTTCCGGGTTTGTAATTTTGGACAGGTCTGCCAGCTCAAATAAAACAAGTGCCTCCTTGTGGGCAATGTCTGGTATGGGGTGGTATTTGGCCAATTGCTTGAGAGACTGGCGAGCGTCTGCCCATGCTTTCATGCGAACATTGAGATCAAAGGCTGCTTCCAAGGCCCAAAGGCTTCGCGGATTCTGTTTTAAAATAGACATCACCATTTCGCGAGCAGCTTGGAATTCACCCCGGGCTACATGCTGAGAGGCAAGACCACGTAGGCCAATAAATTGTGTTTGGGGTAAGCTCAACATTTTTTGGAAGACAATATCGACTTGAGCGTCATCTTTTTTGAGCATGGCCATTTGTGCGGAAAAGAGGAGGCCTAAAGGTGAAGATGTTTGAACGTTAGAAAGCTTAGTAAAAATCTTTTGTGCGCGACTTACATCTCGAGAGGCAATGGCTGCAAGGCCTTCCAGCATGAGATTTTCGGCTTTTAAGCTTTGTCTTTCTTGCGATTTAAAACACCTTTTTATGCGGAAAATCTTCCAGCGGAATTTAAGACTTAAAAGGAAGTAAATAACGCCAACAAGAAATATTAGGAGCATCATAAATGAATAAGCTGGGAGGACAATCTGGTAGCCAAACCAGGTTACTTCAAAAGTGCCAGGGTATTGGGAAATCCAAATACTTAATCCGGTGATAAGGGCAAGAAAAATCAAAATCATGGTTTATTAAGGCCTGGTTCAGTGTGGTGCAAAGAAGATGAGGATAGTAGCGTCTTAAGTCTTCTAATAAGTATCTGCTTTTTGTGCATATTTTCCAGAGGAGTGTGAAGAGGTGCTAAAACATCCTGGGCTTCTTTGGGTAATTTATTGAAATGTTCCAAGGCCTCAGAATAGTCGTCATGGTTGATGGCGGTTTCAATTTTGCCAACAAGAGCATTCGTTGCTACCAATGACTGATGGTCTAGCTCAGCTGGGCTTATTTTTCGGATAGTAATAAAGTTGCCAAATTTCTTGATGAAACTATCTTCAGGGGTAACCACCACAGCTGGTTGAAGCTTTGATGCGAGGTTATTTAAGTTTTGCAAAAGTGCGCTCTTAGAAATCTGTGGCAAGTGTTGCTTGTCCTTTAGCTTTGCTAGTAACTCTTCAGGAATGAGCGTATCATACTCGGCTAGATTAATAGGCGAATCTGACTCAAGGGCTTGAATTAATGTTGATATTGTAGCCAGGTTAAAATGGTGATTTTTAATTTCAGCGGCATGGCGTGCCTGATGTTCCGACACACTAGCTTCAGCTTTAGAGACGGCTTCAGACAACTCTTCCATTTTCTGAAACGCTGTCTCAGAGGACTTTGACAAACCTTTCAAGCGATTTTCGATAGCCTCGATGCGTGATGACAAGGAAGCTTGTTCGGTATGGATTTGCTCAAGCTTGTTCTCGGTGGCATTTTCATGTGTTGTGGTGTGGGAATGATGACGCTCTTCGAGAGCTGTTACTTGGCCCTGAATTTCATTGATAGAGATTTTCAGTTTAAGTGCGGCGCGGGCTGTCCATAGTTCCGCTAGAGCTGTGCACACTAAGAACCCAGTGAGTGCATATAGCCACACGAAACTTGAAACTTTACGAGTGCCAAGGCAATTTTTGCTGGCAGATGTGCTCGTGTCAGAATCTACTTGCTGGGCAGCAGAGTTTTCTGGCTGGGACTCAGTTTGATTTTGGCCGCGCTTTGAAGACATATCGATTGCTCTTTCATATATCTCAAGGAGCATATCATCTAACAGTTTAAAGTCTATGAAGAATCACTGGAAAATAAATTATTTATAGCCTGGGCAACAGTTTCTGAGGAAAAATCTTGCGGAATTATTTTTTTTAAAGAGTGCTTCTCAAATGCCTCAGCCACATTGTTACTGATACAAACCAGGGTCATTTCTTCCAGGATACTCAATAGTTCATGTTGTAAAATAAGATTGAGAAAAATCTTGGCTGTTCGTGCTGAATAGAAAACGCTTGCTCCTATTTCCTGATTTTTCAGTTTATCCACAAGCCTCTTAGTGAAAGAAAGACGTGCTTTGGCTACGTATGTGATAATGGCCAAAAAACTTTGTGGTAAATCGCTTAAACTTTCCTCAAGTGGAAATGAAATGTCTTCACCGCGAGCATAGACAAACCGATCTTCATTATTGCCAAGTGCCTTAATTTGCGCCGTGAGCTCAAACGCGTTGCCAGGCCCCGTTATAATGTTTTTAAAACCAAGATTTTTAGCTGCTTCAGCCGTTGCTCCTCCGACACAAAAAACCCTGGTTTTCCGGTTGATGGTTGGGCATGTTTTGAGCAAACCAAAAAGGCCATAGCGGCTGGTGGCAATGATGGCCGTATTTTTATCCACAATGGGCTGTTCAAAGGGTAAGTAATCAATGGTAATGAGAGGCTCTACAATAACAGGTAGTTTGTGAGCAACGAGTCTACGTGTTAACTCAAGGTTATCAGGCAAGTTCCTATTAAGATAGACAGCTTGGCTCATTATTTTTTCATCATTTGCTGTAACTTTTCCGCAAGGCTCTTCCCAACAACATTTGGATCAACGCCCTCTTCAAAAGCATAGGCTGGAGTGTGAGAGTCTTCAAAGGCTAGCATGCCTTTTAATGTTATAAGGTTATTTTGCTTTACGGTAGCGTGAGCGGCAATTGGGGTTTGGCAGGACCCACCAAGATGTTGCAGCATGGACCTTTCTGCCATAGCACAAAGGGTCGTAGGCGTATCTGAGAGCTGTTGCAAGGCCAGCAAGAGTGGCTCGTCAGATTGACGGCATTGAAGGGCAATAATGCCTTGCCCAGCTGCAGGTAGCATTAAAGATGTAGGTAACACTGTGGCTTTAGGGCCCATTAAACCTAACCGTGTCAATCCAGCCCTGGCCAAAACAATAGCATCCACCTCGCCATTGTTAAGCTTGGCAATGCGTGTTCCAACATTGCCACGTAGAGGGACAACGTTAAGGTCAAGTCGGTGATGGAGGAGCTGAGCTTTGCGTCTGGGAGAAACGGTGCCCACTGTGCAGGCTATAGGTAATTCATCAAGGCTAAAGCCTTGAGTGCTTAAAAGGACATCTTCCACATCACCTCTTGGTAAAAAGGCAGCCAAAGATAAGCCTGGCGGGAGGGTGGTTTCCATATCCTTCAGAGAATGAACGGCCATATCAATTTCATTGGAAAGAAGAGCCGCTTCCAATTCTTTGACAAACAGACCTTTGCCTCCTTCAGTGTATAAAGGCTTGTTCGAAATCTTGTCCCCAGTTGTGGTAAAGGTGACTATGTTGATATCACAGGTTTTAAAACAGTTTGAGTGTTTTAATGCATCAATGACAAGGCTTGTTTGGGCTTGGGCTAGCGGGCTTTTACGTGTCCCAATCCGTAGCGCTTTTAAGGGTAAATTTTCTTTCATGAAACCGTTCTCACTATTGGCCTTCTTAGTATTTAATCAAAAAAACCATTGCTTGCCAGAATAATATTTGCTCCACTTATGTAGTTAGAGGAGAAGTGCGAGTGAAGTTGGTATTGGGCATCGAGACAAGTTGTGATGAAACCGCTTGTGCAATTGTAAGGGATGATGGGAAAATCCTTGGGCATGTTGTGCAATCGCAGATCAAGGATCATAAGGCATTTGGTGGTGTTGTTCCAGAGATTGCCGCCAGGGCTCACCTTGATTTGCTCGCACCCTGCCTGGAAGCATGCCTGGAGCAAGCGGGCGTTCCCCTTAAGAATATGTCTGCCATTGCCGCAACAACAGGGCCAGGTTTGATTGGCGGTGTTATGGTGGGAGCTACCTTTGCTAAAGGGATTGCCTTTGGCTTGGGAAAGCCCTTTATCGCCATTAATCATCTTGAAGCTCATGCGCTAACTGTGCGGTTAACTCATGATGTGCCATTTCCATTTGTTCTCCTCCTTGTGTCAGGTGGGCATTGTCAGATCATTCTTGCGAAAAGAGTGGGTGATTATCAAATTTTGGGTTCGACTATTGATGATGCCGTTGGTGAAGCATTTGATAAAACTGCAAAATTGCTGGGTTTAGGTTACCCAGGCGGACCAGCTATTGAAATGAAAGCCAAAAAGGGGGACCCATTAGCGTATTCTTTGCCTAGACCGTTAGTGGGAAAGAAAGCTTGTGATTTTTCATTTTCAGGCCTCAAAACAGCCGCTCGTTTGATCATTGAAAAGCAATTGGAGTTGACGGAAGAGTTTGTCTGTGATTTAAGTGCCTCATTTCAAAAAACGGTGGGAGATAGCCTGGTTCAAAAGCTAACCTTTGCATTAGAATCAATGCTGTCAAAAGAGATGCCAGGTCATTTGGTGGTGGCGGGAGGTGTTGCGTCCAATCAGTATTTGCGTGAAAGACTGGAGAGACTTGCAGGAGAGTATGGCGTGATCTTTGCTGCTGCCGATCGCTCATTGTGCACAGACAATGGGGCCATGGTGGCCTGGGCAGGGGTTGAATATTTGAACAAAGGGCTGGCTAGCCCGCTTGATACACCATCTAAGCCTAGGTGGCCTTTGGATACCCTATCGATTGATTCAATGGTGAGATTATGACAAGAGAAATTGCAGTTATTGGCGCCGGTGCATGGGGAACTGCCCTGGCCCTTTTGTGTGCGAGGGCAGGTAATAATGTGACAATCTTTGCGCGAGACCCGCTTGTGGTTGATGAAATCAACCACTGTCAAAGCAATCAGAAATTTCTTCCGCAGCTTATATTTGATGTTGCGATCAAGGCTACAACACGAATGGAAGATACAGCTGAAAAGGATGCCTATGTTTTAGCTGTGCCAGCGCAACAAAATCGTGCGGCGCTCCAAAATCTTGCTTCAGTTGTGCCAGCCACAAGTCCAATTGTTTTAACATCGAAAGGGATTGAGCAATCCACATTATTTTTTATGAGCGAAGTGTTGGAAAGTGAATTGTCTGGTCAGCCATTTGCGGTTTTGTCTGGGCCAAATTTTTCAGGCGAAATTGCTCAATCGTTGCCAGCTGCTGCTACGTTGGCTGTTATGCCAGGCCGCGAAGATCTCATGAATATTTTTGCAACGAATAACTTTAGGCCATATTTAAGTTATGACATCATAGGCGTACAAGTGGCAGGAGCCGTAAAAAATGTTCTAGCCATTGCATCTGGAATGGTGACAGGTGCGGGACTAGGTGAGAATGCCCGTGCTGCATTGATCACACGTGGTATGGCTGAGCTGATTCGCCTAGGGCTTGCGAAAGGCGGTCAAATGGATACTTTCTTGGGGTTATCAGGATATGGGGATGTATTGTTGACGTGCACAAGTTTGCAGTCGAGAAACATGTCATTTGGTTATTCCTTAAGCCAAGGTAAGCAGTTGAGTGATCACCTTAAGGAGGGCGTGTTTACGGCTCAAACTATAGTTGATTTAAGTCAGAAATATGCGGTTGAAATGCCAATTTGCTCTTCTGTTTACAAAGTGATATCAGGGGCGTCTGACATCCCAACAGAGCTAATCACGTTAATGTCGAGGCCTCTGCAAAAGGAATTTTCGCGTGCACCAACAAGGTAATATTCTGGAGGAAAATATGGTGAATCGTTATTGGCTGGTTAAAACAGAACCAAGCTCTTGGTCATGGCGTGATCAGGTCAAAAAAGGTGTGACCCATTGGGATGGCGTGAGAAATTATCAGGCGGCAAACAATTTGAAGCAGATGAAAATTGGCGACCAAGTTTTTTTCTATCATTCTGTGACGGATAAATCGATCCAAGGAATTGTAGAAGTGGTTAAAGAATCGTATCCTGATCCAAGTGATACAACAGGACGATTTGTCATGGTTGATTTGAAGACAGTTAAAGCTTTCACAAATCCGGTTCCGTTGGATGATATCAAGAATAATCCAACTCTTAGTCATTTGGCCTTGGTTAAACAATCGCGGCTTTCTGTTATGCCAGTGGATGAGAAAAGCTGGAAAATCATTTGTCAAAGTGGGGGAATTTAAGGACAATAAATCTAAAAGTGAGGCGTGATGAAGCTTAAGAAAAAATTGCCAGTAAGATACTTATCAGTTTTGTTGCCGTTTGCTCTGTCAATGATGATGTCGGGTCTTATTGGTTTTATTAATACGGCCAGGCTAGCTGGCTTCAGTGAGGGGTTTTTGAACAAATGGCTTGTTGGTTGGATGGTCTCGTGGGCAATTGCATTTCCAACTGTGTTGGTGGTTTTGCCAGTGGTTAAAAAGCTGCTTAGCTATATTATTGATATGCCAAAAGAACAATAAGCCCTGTACAGATCTTTGTGGTGCTGATAATTTTTTTGTTGTTAATACTGAGGGTTGGTTCAACGTGACATATTTATTTTCGGATCCAATTTTAACTTCTGCTTCGTTGTTTCTTATTCTTGCTATGATGAGCCAGTGGTTAACAACCCACAAAGAAGTCCCGTTCACATTATTTGTTATTTCGGTTGCGGCTGCTGTTTATGCTGAACGCATTACGCCTATAGGGCTCGTGTGCGTAGTGGCATTTGGGGTTGTTGTATCTTTGTATCAAAAAAAATGGATGCCACGATTTTCTGCGCCTGTTTTAGCTTTTCTGATCTTAACCGGCACCGTTTTTGCTTTTGCGCATAAAATGCCTGGTTTTTATAATTGGCAAATTCAACCTCCAGTTCAAGTAAGCAAAAATGCTCAATTGTATGATTTTTATGTTAATTTTGATAAGGGAACTTTGGGTTTTTTGCTTCTTATTTTTCTCATTAAACCAGCGGTTACTTGGAATGATTGGAAGCCAACCTTAAAAACAATTTTTACTCTTTTCCCCATGACTGTTGGGGTTTTATTGGGTATCGCCTATGGCTGTGGGTGGATATATTTAGATATAAAAAATCCATACTTTTTGGTGCCATGGATTTTCGTTAATTTATTTTTGGTAAGCGCTGTAGAAGAAGCTTTTTACAGGGGCTTTATTCAGAAAAACCTTTCTAAGTTTGTGAATCCATGGGTGGCATTGTTTTTGACGAGCGCTGCTTTTGGGGGAATTCATGGCATTTTCTCTAATGATTATCGTTATTTATTTATGACAAGTATGGCATCGCTTTTTTATGGTGCGCACTATATTCTTAGTGGTAGGTTAGAAGCGAGCATTATATCGCATTTTCTTGTTAATCTTATTCATCTTATTTTCTTCACTTACCCTGGCCTTGCGACACCTTTATCAAAATAAGTATGAATGTTTCCATAGTATTAAGTTTGCTAAGGAAAAAATATAGTTTTTTCTGGCTAATTGTTCTTGATTTTATTTGAAGGAGTCATGTAAGTTTTACTGATAAATTAATCTGAATAAGAAACTTATTTTTGGGCGGCGTAAAAAATTAACTTTGTCAATAAAATAATAAATTAACGATTAGCGTAATTACTACGCATAACAAATTATGCTGCAGCTGTTATAATAAACTATATAATAAACACATGGGAGATAGAAAAAAATGAATGATGTAAGTGAAGATGATAAAAAAAATTTATTGCGGTTGCAAAAAATTCAGCAAGAATCTCGGCTGGAACTTGTGAAAAGCGATATGCAATCACCGCCAGCGTTTGAAGATTTACTTGATTTAGATGTGCTAAAAAGTACGTACCTTTGTCGAAGGCCTAAGATCACATATCATTAAATAATTTTTGAGATTCCCAAGCCTAAAATACTGCTAAGTTTTTATTAAAATTTTGGGCTTGGGATCAATGTAGGATAACTTTCCTGTTGGTTATGAAGGGTATAACAGCCATATGTGGATGGCTAGTTTACGTGGAAGTTTTAGCTGGCTAACTCGCCGTTTCTAAATTTGATTTGCTGGGTTTTTGGGCCTCAATCTTTCGTGCTTCATCCGCCAACATGATGGGGATGCCGTGGCGAATTGGGTAGGCAAGGCCTGCTGATTCGCTGATAAGCTCCCCAGCTGTTTGATCATAAACCAACGGCTTTCGGGTAACGGGGCAAACCAAAAGCTCAAGAAGCTTGCGATCAATTGGCTGAGTGTTTTCCGAACGCGGTACGGTCATAAGAAGTTCCTTTACGAGAAAATAATTTTGGAAAGCTCTTTGCGGCCAAAGGCGCTTAAGGGATGACTAAATCCTAAGCTTTCAAAAAACTCTAACAATTGATTTTTGGCTTTGCCTTCTTCCCAATTGCGATCACATTTCATGATGTGCAAAAGGCCGGCAATAGCATCTTCATGGTTTTGCGTTTGAAATTGGGCTAGGCTGAGGTCAAATATGGCGCCAAAGTCGTTTGCATTTTTTTCAATGCGCTGAACAAGGTGGGAAGTATCTGTATTTGCGTTCGATGAAGACGCTAATTTAAGTGCAGAGGCTAAGGCCTTTTTCTCGCTTTCATCGGCTGCATCGAGGCCTTCTTCAGGCAATTGCCCAAAAATTCCTTGTGCTGGCTCAATCTGGCCTAAGTTAAGATAGCATCTGGCTAAGCCGATCAAGGCTTTGATGTGGTTTGGTTCTTCTTCCAGAATGTGGATAAATAGCGCTTGGGCTTCGGCAGTTTGGTTGGCATGGAGGAGAGTGGTGGCTTCTTCCAGCAATTCAGAGGCTCCTATGGATAGGCTCACTAGCTTTGTCAAAAATTGACGAATCTGGCTTTCAGGGAGAGCTCCTGTGAATGCGTCCACAGGTTGCCGCTTAAAAAAAGCATAGACTGTTGGAACCGATTGAACATGAAGCTTCTGGGCCAGTTGTTGGTTTTGATCGATGTTAATTTTGACAAGATGAAATTTGCCTTGGTACTCAATCACCAGTTTTTCTAAAATAGGGGTGAGTTGTTTGCAAGGGCCGCACCAAGGGGCCCAAAAATCGAGGAGCACTGGCTGTTTGTCTGAGGCAAGAACAACGTCTTGCATAAAGGTTTGCAGATTGCCATCTTTGATCCATGAGGATTGATTTGGCGCCTCAGTAGAGGAAGAGTTTGAAAGCAACATGGTTCAGCAATTATTCCATCAATCTTTGAATCTTGCTTCACTATAATGCTAACTTTGTCAGGGAAGCAAAAGTTTTTTTTAAAAATGCTTTTTTCTGGCTTGCAAAAAGCTTGCCATTGTATTATCTCCATGAGGTCGGAAGATAAAAGCGGGCGTAGCTCAGGGGTAGAGCACAACCTTGCCAAGGTTGGGGTCGAGGGTTCAAATCCCTTCGCCCGCTCCAAGTTGAGCCCTTTAATGATTGCAGTTCATTGTCTTCTTATCTTATGAATGCTAAAATCGGAAAACTTTTCACCAAATAGGTCTGGATGACATGATTGGAGATGCGGAACAAGGCGTTGTGTTTTCATCCTTAATGGATCACCTTTCCAAAACATGCCAATTTAAATCGCCACATGCTTTGCGGAATTTGTTGAAGGCATTTCTTAAGGATGAGTCAGATGTCACACTTCAAGAGAAGATCAATTTTAACCTAGCGGTTCATCTAGAAAGCTATTGTGCATTTATTCAAAATTGGGATGGCAAGTCTCCTAAGATCGATATCTACACAAAGCAAGCGCATGTCGAAAGTGTGGCTTACAACCGAACCATCATACACATCCTCATGAAAGATCGTCCGTTTATTGTGGACTCTACGTTAGCGATGCTTAGTCGACTGGATAAGAAAATTCAATACTTCATGGAAACTGATACTCCTGTCCTTAGGGATAAGACAGGTCAGCTTCTTGATATTTTGAATGCGCAAGATCATTCAGAAAAGGCAGTTCGAGAAGCTTTTTTCCGTATTGAGCTACGAGGATTCTCTTCTGAGGAAGAAATCGCTGTCCTTACACAACAAGTCAAAGAAGTCTTAGAGGATGTCGAGGTTGTGGTGGATGATTGGCCCTCTATGCGACAAGTTATGCAGCAGGTTATCGATGATTTTTCTAGGTCCGTGCATGATGCAAATACGAAAGAAATACAAGAGTTTCTAGCTTGGGTGGATGATCACCATTTTACCTATCTCGGGTATCGATGGCTTGATTCAAAGCGGTTGGATGATTTTTCTCAAGAGCCTTTGGGGATCTGTAAATTTGCCAGGTGGCAATCCATTGTCGAAAAAGACCCTCTTATTAAGTTTAATGAGAAGTTTATCACTTCTAATAAGTTTCTTTGGTTTAGTCAAACGCGTCAGATTGCTAGCGTGCATAGAGCTATACCTATGCATATTTTAACTATCAAAAAGCTGAACTCAAAAGGTGAAGTAGAGGGTTTGCATCAGTTTGTTGGGTTATCATCTTCTGTTTCGTATAACCGTAGTCCACGTGATATTCCTATTTTGCGCCAAAAAGTTTCCAATATACTCAAAACGTCAGGATTTAACCCGCAAGGATATTCTGGCAAAAACCTTATCCAGGTTTTGGAACACTTCCCTCGTGATGAACTTTTTCAGGCCTCAGAATCTGAACTTTTAAAGATTGTGACTGAGGTTCTGGATATTGATGCTAACAGAAAAATTGCGGTATTTGTCAGGCCAGATGTGTTCTCAGGTATGCTGTCATGCCTCATTTTTTTGGCGAAAGATCGGTATACACCAGATCTGAAAGATGCTTTTGAAAATGTGTTATCTCAGTGGTTAAAGGGGGCCGTTGTTTCATCTGAAAGTTATCTGGGGGGCTTTTTGCATGCTAGGTTTCACTTCTTGCTCGCAGTAGAGCCAGGGCAGGAATTAAACATTGATGCTTTGAAGCAAAAAATTGAGGAAACCAGCTTGTCATGGACGGATCGTTTTTTGAATCAGATCGCCGTTCATTACAGTGAAGAGGAAAGCCATTTATACGCCACGCGTTATGCCAATGCATTTCCTCTCAGTTACCAAGAGCGTTTTAGTGTTGAGGAGTCTCTTTTTGATCTGAAAAAGATTGAGGCTTGCCATGATTCCGGCCTTCAAACGTTAGTTTACTCTAGCTCTTCTCATGGAGGTTCTCCGGGGATTAAGGTTAAGTTGTATAACAAAGGGACCCCAGTTCCCCTAGCTGTAGTGTTGCCAATTTTTAAAAATTTGGATTTTGATATCGCAAAAGATATGCCTTATAAAATTCAACTGAAAGGCGTTGAAGGGGGGATTTATGTTCAAGATTTAGAGCCCATGAATAGCCTTGGGACTATTTCTCCAGAAGTTGTTCAAGATCGCTTTCAAGAAGCCATTAACTTGGTTTGGAATAACCATATTGAAAACGATGGCTTTAATCGTTTGCTGTTTAGAACAAATTTAAGTATATGGCAAATTCAGCTTCTGAGAGCATATTGCAAATATATCAAGCAAATTGGCTTTAATCTTAGCCAATATTTGATTGAAGAGACGCTGGCTACTTATCCAAAAATTGCAGAAGATTTAGTTTTGCTTTTCGAAGCACGGTTTGACCCTGCGCTCAGTGACATTGAAAGGAATAACGAAGTTGCTACTCTCATTGAAGCATTAGAGGGGCGCTTTGAGTTTGTCACAACTCTGGATCAAGATAGAATCATCCGAAAATTTTATAACCTTATTTTGTCTACCGTTCGAACAACCGCTTATCAGACCTATCCAGATGGTAGTTACAAACCATATATATCCTTTAAATTTGATTGCAGCCTCATTGAAGAGCTTCCCTTGCCAAGGCCAATGTATGAGATTTTTACCTATTCTCCGCGTATGGAAGCCGTTCATCTGCGTGGTGGTAAGGTGGCAAGAGGTGGAATAAGGTGGTCAGATCGTAGGGAAGACTTCAGAACAGAAGTATTAAACCTTGTTAAAGCTCAGATGATCAAAAACGCAGTTATTGTTCCTGTTGGCTCTAAAGGTGGTTTTTATGTCAAGGGTTTGCCAATAGGTTCTGTTGAAGATCAGAAGCGCGAGGTTATTACCTGCTATAAGATGATGATTTCATCGATGCTTGATTTGACGGATAACATCATCCAAGGCAAGGTGATAGCGCCTGTCAATGTTGTTGCTTATGACGGGGAAGATCCCTACCTAGTTGTGGCGGCTGATAAAGGTACAGCTACTTTCTCCGATATTGCTAATGGCATCGCCATGGATTATGGATTCTGGCTTTCGGATGCATTTGCGTCGGGCGGTTCTTCGGGGTATGACCATAAAAAGATGGGTATTACAGCTCGTGGAGCCTGGGAGTCAGTTAGAAGACATTTTAGAGAAATGAATTTAAGCTTAGATGTTGATCCATTTACCGTGGTGGGTGTTGGTGATATGTCGGGGGATATTTTCGGAAATGGAATGTTGCTTTCGCAGCATATTCGTTTGCTGGCTGCATTTAATCATCAACATATTTTCATCGACCCAAACCCAGATTTGGAATTGAGCTATCAAGAACGCAAACGTCTTTTCGCCTTGCCTTCCTCAACATGGCTTGATTACAAGGCCGAGGCGATATCTGTGGGGGGTGGGGTATACTCTCGTCAAGACAAATGGGTCATGGTGACTGATGCCATGCGCAGCATTATGCCAATCGATGCGGAGGTAACAAGAATATCCCCAAATGATTTGATTCGCTACATTCTCACAAGCCCAGTGGATCTAATGTGGTTTGGTGGCATTGGGACTTTTATCAAAGCCGCTAATGAAACGCATGCTGATGTTGGTGATCGTGCGAATGATTTGGTTCGGGTTAATGCGGATGAAATGCTCTGCAAGGTTATTGTTGAGGGCGCAAACTTGGGTATGACTCAGCAAGCTCGCATTGATTTTGCTCTCAAAGGAGGGCGCATTAATACTGATTCTTTGGATAATTCTGGTGGTGTGGATTGTTCAGATCATGAGGTTAATATTAAAATTTTGCTCAGTGACCTTATGGAGCAAGGCAGGTTAACCCTTAAAGAAAGAAATGTTTTGCTAGCCGGCATGACAGATGTCGTTGCGCAGTTGGTTTTGCGCGATAATTATTTGCAGAATTTGCTCATCAGCCTCAAGCAGCATTTTGCGCCATTGCAAATTGATAGTCATGCGTTGCTTATTAAGCGGCTTGAAGATGAAGGGGCCTTAAACCGAAGTCAAAGTACCCTTCCAAATGAAAGCATTTTAGCGGAACGTATGGCGACTCTCCAAGGGCTCACAAGGCCCGAGCTTGTTGTCCTCATCTCCCATGGAAAAATTTGGGCTTACAATCATTTATTGAGGTCATCTTTCTTAGAAGATTCAGCTTTAAGTGAAGATTTGCTAAACTACTTCCCGGTAGCTTTACAGGAAAAATGCCCAGAAGAAATAGCCAGACACCAATTGCGGCGTGAAATCATTGCTACTGTTATAGCAAACGAAATCATCAACCGATTTGGATGTGTTATTTTGTCGAGGCTCGATTCAGCGACAGGGCACGGGGTTGTTGATGTCATTAAAGCGCTGTATATTGTCACGCGTCTGTTTAATTTGCGCGCCCTTTGGTCTGAGCTTGAGGCTCTTGACTCAGTCATTCAAACGGATCGGCTCATTGCTATTTTAGATAAAATCAATCGTTCGATTGAAAAAGCAGTTATGTGGATCCTTCAAAGCGATATCATTTTTGAGTCCGTTGGGATCATTGAGCAGCGATATGAGAGCTTGTTCAAGGAAATTTTGAACTCCCTCAATAAAGTTTTGGGTGGTAAGGATGCCAATATATTTGAATCGGAAGTACGTGGCTTAATGCATGGGCATGTGCCAGAGAAAGTGGCTCAAAAAATCGTGGTGATTAACACTATTGCGGATAGTATTTTTGATATCATTGAAACCACAATTGAAACTGGTCATAAGGTTTTAGAAACAGCGAAAGTGCATTTCTACTTGAGCGATACTTTGGGTTTGAGATGGGCTAGAGAAACATTGGATCAGTTGGTTCTGCAGAACAGTTGGCAGAAACTTTCACGGTCATTCTTGTACGCAGACCTCCTGAAGCATCAAGCTGCGTTGGTCAAGAAGATCTTGCTCAAAGAAAAAGGTGCGTATGCTACGCCGCTGGAATCATGGCAACAAAGTTATGCTCCTGAAATTGAGAGGACGATGTCGTTAGTAAGAGAGATACAGATATCCCCTGAAATTGGTATGGCAAATATTGATATTTTAAGTCGTGTGTTGTCTAATTTGACGAAAGAATAAATTGGGCCGGATATAGGTAAGATTCTGCTTGATTGGCCTGAGTGTATAGAAATCAGTAGGCTAAAAAAATGCGAATACTATTGTAGGTAGATGCGTACTTTTGTTGCAAGCGTATTCAATTTTCTGCGAAGAAGGCTTGATTCTCTGATTTCAATGTGATGTTGGATTATAAAAAAGGAGGGGAGATTTTACCCTCCTTCCTCCTTATCCATTATGCGTATTGCTACTTACTGGCACCAGCTTTAGCAGTCTGTTCTTCTTGTTGGACCGAAGGTGTTTCTTCTCTCGCTGGTTCGTCAATGCTGACTGAAGGAGTGGGCCCAAATGCAGATAGTTTTTCATGAAAAGCAGTTAAGGCTTCTTTAAAGCCTTTGAGGTTAAATGTGATGGTGATGCTTTGCTGGTTCAAAGCCATAACACCTAAGCGAATCTCCTTGCCTTCAGACATGCTTTGGGAAAGCTTTGCATCAAGGAGAAAGGGCGCATGGCAACCTTCGACGGTGCAGTGTTGAAGTGGATGCGCAATTTGCTTCTGTTCATCAATTTTAATGGCAATACCTGCTGGTAGGAAGATGCCTAATGGTGTATTTGCAAATACCATTGTTTCACCTTTAGGGCCTAAATTACCAATGACAAGGCTGGCAATCTTCTGGCCGCTTTTTGCGTCCGATAAAAATTGTGTGATGCTGCACTTTCTGGCTTCCTCATTGCAATTGAGAACCCAGTTATCAAAGACCTGACCTGTTGGTTGCGCAGTGGCTTTTGCGGCATCTGAAGATGGTAGTTTGGTGAGAAGGATGCCACCGGCAATGATGGCAATGCCGATGATAATGCTGGCGATAATTGTCTTAGATGACATAAAACGATCCTCTGAAAGATAAAAACATGTTATTTTGTACTCTTATTTTTTAGAGAATACAACATTGATTGGATATCATATCAGGAGCGGTGCTTAACAATGTTAATCAAAGGGGCGTCTATGCTTAAATCAGCAAAGGTTGGTTGAGCACGAGTTTCATGGGTGTTTGGTCTATGCGAAATTATCATGACATCTATGGTGATTAATTCTTTGAAAAATAAAATTTTTCTTGCCATCTTAATCAAATATTAATGTGTTTGTTATTGACTTTAAGTAGCGCGCCTCATGCTGCTAGAAGGAGAAGGTGCCATGTACTTGCAACGATCTATCCTCACTATTTTTCTTGGGTTCTTTGGCTTGGTATTCCTTATATCAAACACTAACATGGCTTTAGGTGAAACTTTGGAGGAAGCCAAAGCGCGCTTACAAGAGCTTCATAGAGTGTTTTTGGGGGAATTTGAAGTATTAAGCAGAAGCAAAAAAGAAGCAGAGCGAGATGCTTTAGAGCTGAGATTTAGAAATAACATACAGCTTTTTTTTGATGGTATTGTGGATAGTGAGACTAAAGAAGCCGTTCGTCCTATGTTATTAGAAATAATTAGGCAACTAAGCCCTGAAATTCGTGTAAGAGACGAGGATGCTTTGGCCCCCCTATCAGATGATATCAGTGATTCAAGGCCCTTATCTGGTATGCATCAAAGAGCGCGTGCAAATGCTGTTTTTGGCGATGAAGAAGAGGCGGTTGCAGCAGCGGTAGTTGCGGCTGCTCATATGAGAGAAGCCGACCGTCACGAAAAAGCTGAAGCTGTTGCTGCCGCAGAAGCTGACGAAGCAGGCGTCATAGGCAGTGACGGTGAGAGCGATCATGATTTGGGCACCGAAGGTGAAATAGAGGAGAGCCTTAATTCAGCAAGGCTAGAAGAGGCGCTAGGTGAGGATAATTTGCCAGAAGGTGTGCACCCGGCTCTGGCTGACCGAATGAGGCGTAACACAGATGGGCGTATTGTGATTACTGATACCACAGGCGTCACGGTTATAGACTCAGCTAGACCAGACAGGCTCTTTGTTTCTAGGCCAGCGGGAGTTCTTGCTTACAGGGGTTCCACGCCAGCAGAAGGTCATGTGGCTGTTGCAGATAGAATCAGAAGAACTGCAACGCATGCTATCGCGCCAGATATTTTAGATAGGCGGATTGAAGGTGCAACGCGTGGCACTCAAGGTGGTGAGGCTGCTGCCGTGGCTGAAGACAGAGCCGATACGATCGGTGTATTGAGGGCAGACTTGATGGAGCGACACAATAATGCTGGACACATGTCGCACAGTGACAGCCCTTCTGCTTTACTACTTCTTTTAGCCCCTGGTGGATCAATTGATAGTACAGAAGAAGGTGATGTCACAGATAGTGATGGTGAGAGGGGGCACGCTCAACTTCCTCCAACAGTCACCACGGATATAGCCGTACGTGTAGAGGAAAGATTGTCGATGCCTCCACCAGGGATTATACCTCCGCTAAATATGCAAGCTTTGCGAATACGTTTAGGGCAAGGAATGGCTGCTGGCCAAACACTTTTGGCTCCTCTTTCTAGAGCTCCAGCAACAGCGAAAGCCGCTCAAGTGTTGCTTTTAAGTGAACATCATAAGGCACTTGGACATAGGGATAGGGCCTTTGAAATACCCGAGGTAGCAGCACCACCTCAAGAAAGAGAACTTGGCTTTGAGGGTGCCCATGCAGGAGGTGGCGGTGGGGCTTTGGGTGCCATAGAAACGGACGCAGCTCGACATAATCGGATGAGCCATCTGGAGCACAATCGAGATGGAAGTTACTCATATACTTTAGGAGATCCTGCAGCCATGTTTGCGGCAACACGGCCGACTCACCCGCAAGCCTTAAGGCCACGGCCAGTACTGAGCTCACCTTTGCCGTTAAGGGCATATGATGGGGCAGAAGCACCTAGGCATGGCAGTTCTTATCTAGCAAGCTTAGGGTTTCGTGTTGTGATCTGTAATGGCGGCGGCGGCGGTGCAAAACAAGGGCCGCGTGGTTTATCTGATGAAGATGTTGAAGATGGTTTAGGTGATAGAGAAGGTGGTGTTGCTGCATGGCGTGTGCCGACAAGCCCTATTCTTGGTGAGGAAGATGCGGCAGCTCATGAGAAAGGTGAAAATGGTGGTGGTGCTAGAGCTAGGCCAAAACCTCCTTCATTCGCTGCTCATACTACCTTCAGAAGGTCATTATTATTAGCAAGAAGAGGTCTTGAAGGCATTGCAGCTCCTTTGGCTGCGACAGATGGAGTAACGGACACTGCTACGGGTGGGCATGCAGAGTCTCCTGCGCCTCGCCATAGGGGTAGGGTAGCTATAACCAGTGAAGAAAGTGATGAAGAGAGGATGCTTACAGGAGCTATGCCTCAAGCCATTCGCTATGGTCGGCGGGCAGGTCACCCGATGGAAACAGCACCCACACCTGGTCGTACCGCTGTTGATCTTGAAGCTGGCACTTCTCCTTTCCTGCCCACAAGCTTCTCCCCGCTTTATCGAACTATGGAAAATGCTGGGTTTCAAGGAGCGGGTCGCCGTGGCCCTACAAGAGATGGCATGGTGATGCTAGGTGAGGGCGATTCTGATGTTGAGGGTGAGGAGGTTATTGTGCCAGGAATGGTTGAAAATGATGAGGCCTTGATGCTTGCTGTTAATCGAAGAGTAGCAGCCTTAGATCACAGAGTAGCTGTTTCGAGATTACGCTTACCAGTGGCTTCAGGAGCAGCCAGGGCGCATACAATGGAAGAAAGCGCTGGTGCATCGTCAGGAACTGTCGTAATTGTAACGGATGTTGTAGCTGATATGGTCACAGATGAGAGTCATTCAGATGAGGTTCATTTCCCCGCTGTGCGTGCACACAATAGAGAGGGCGCTGTCATGGAAGAGGGGCTTCCACCACCTGCTCCCCTGCCTAGAGTTGAGGATGCTATTGATGCTCTGATGGTGAGAGCTGTTGCGCCAGGCCATGGCATTGGACGTGGAGGTGGAGCGGCGGCAAGTGGGGGACGAAGGGTGGCACGCCCGCTAACAGCTGGCGTTATAAGAAGTAGTAGCTCCTCTCGTCTTCGTGGATCTTGGTTTCCTGATTTTCCTGATGGTAGCAATGGTGGATCGGGAGGGGTGTTCAGGTAGTTATCAGGAAAGACGTCGACTTTTAGAACAAGATCCAGTATATAAAAATTATATTGATTTACGAAAAAAGGTGATTGGTTCATGCAACAGTTTGATGTCATCGTCATTGGCGGCGGGCCAGGTGGGTATGCAGCAGCGATTAAAGCCGCACAATTGGGGCTTAAAGTCGTTTGTATCGAAAAACGTAAAACATTAGGTGGCACATGCCTGAATGTGGGTTGCATTCCGTCAAAGGCACTTCTTGAGTCGTCTGAAAAATTTTCTGAAGCTCAACACGAACTGGCTGCGCATGGGATCCAGGTGACTGGAGTGAAGCTGGACCTGAAAACGATGTTGGATCGTAAAGATAAACTAGTGAGCGATCTTACAGGCGGGATCGATTTTCTTTTCAAGAAGTATAAAGTCACGCGCGCTTTTGGTCATGGGGCCTTTACTGGTCCTCAAACAGTCACTGTTAAGGCAGACGATGGTTCAACCCAAGCTTTTGGGGCTCCTAATATTATTATTGCGACAGGGTCAACCGTAGCTGAGCTTCCTGGCGTGGAAATTGATGAAGAGAAAATTGTTTCATCAACCGGAGCTCTGGCATTGAAGCAAGTACCGAAGCACCTGGTTGTTATTGGTGGTGGTTATATTGGTCTTGAAATGGGTACTGTATGGCAGCGTCTTGGAGCCAAAGTAACCGTTGTTGAGTTCATGGATAAAATTGTTCCTGCGATGGATCGTGAAGTCGGACAGGCGCTTCAAAAAGTGCTCATCAAACAAGGTATTGAGTTTAAACTGGGGACAAAAGTATCCAGTGTTAAAAAAACCAAAACCAGCGTGGACTTGGAGCTTCAGCCCGCCCAAGGTGGTAAGTCTGAGACCTTGAGCTGCGATGTTGTCCTTGTTGCCATCGGACGCAAGCCCAACACACAAGGCCTAGGGCTTGAAGCCGTTGGTTTGAAAACAGATGATCGTGGACGTGTGGATATCGACAATCATTTTCAAACATCTGTTCCTGGGGTATTTGCGATCGGCGATGTGGTGCGCGGAGCTATGCTAGCCCACAAGGCGGAAGAAGAGGGTATCGCCGTCGCTGAGATTATTGCTGGCCAAGCTGGGCATGTAAATTACGATGCTATCCCCGCTGTGGTTTACACATGGCCTGAAGTGGCCACTGTTGGTAAGACACAAGAAGAGTTGGATGCTGCCGGTATTGCGTACAAGGTTGGTAAGTTTCCCTTTATGGCCAATGGGCGCGCTAAAGCAATGGGCTCGGCCGATGGGTTTGTCAAAATCCTTGCTTGCGTTGAAAGCGATCGAGTTATGGGGGTTCACATTATTGGCCCACAAGCGGGAACAATGATTGCTGAAGCTGCCGTAGCCATGGAATTTGGAGCTTCCAGTGAGGATATAGCCCGCACATGTCATGCTCACCCAACACTTAATGAGGCAGTTAAAGAAGCCGCTATGGCAGTTACTGGTGCACCCATCCATTTTTAAGGGGAAGCCCGTATGCTAAGTCGTAAAATTAAACGACATATTATTGGCATCTTTTTATTGTTCTTTGGGGTTGTAGGTGGGTTTTTGCCCATCATTCAAGGCTGGATTTTCATTTCATTAGGTCTTCTGGTGCTTAAAGACGATATTGCTTTCATTCCAAGGCTTATCAGGAAACTTAAGACTAGATTTCCCAGAACTGCTCCTGCTTTCATGAAAGCTGAAGAAAAGGTAGATCTCATCATGCACAAATGGGGTTTGAAGTAACTCTCAACGAAATGGTGGGTCGTCGAAGCCACGCAGTTTTCGCGAATGGAGTGAGTCGGGGTCTGATTCGCGCAAAATGCGCATGGTTTCTAAACCGATTTCCAAATGTTGGACCACACGCTTGCGATAAAACTCGTTGGCCATGCCCTTGAGTTTAATCTCACCATGGACTGGCTTGTCAGACACACATAGGAGAGTTCCATAGGGTACTCGAAAGCGAAACCCATTGGCGGCGACTGTTGCGGACTCCATATCCAAAGCCATAGCACGGCTTTGCTGGAATTGCTGGAAGAGTTCGTTGGAGCGAAATTCCCAATTGCGGTTATCGGTTGTGAAAACTGTCCCTGTCCGCATGCGGCTTTTGAGCTCAGGCCCGCTAATTCCGGTGACTTTTGCAACAGCTTGTTGCAGCGCTACCTGGACCTCAGCAATAGGAGGGATAGGTATCCATCCAGGCAAATCGCTATCTAAAACATGATCTTCGCGAACATAGGCATGGGCCAAAACGTAATCGCCCAAAAGTTGGCTGCGCCTTAATCCAGCGCAATGGCCTAACATCAACCAACAGTGCGGCCTAAGAACGGCTAAATGGTCTGTAATGGTTTTAGCATTACTTGGTCCAACCCCAATGTTGATAAATGTTACCCCATTCCCATCGGCGCACTTTAAATGGTAGGCGGGCATTTGGGTATGGCTATTAAGTTCACCTTCACATATCAATTTTCCATCGGCATGGAAAGTTGTCCTATTGCCAGGCTCAATTAATGAAGTGTACTCAGGGTTTGTTAGAAGCATTTCTTGGCTATACGTAACAAAAGCATCCACATATCTTTGATAGTTTGTCAGGAGAATAAACTGTTGAAAATGCTCAGCTGATGTTCCCGTGTAATGCTCAAGCCTATGGAGGGAAATATCGACCCGTGGAGCTGTGAATAATGAAAGAGGATTGATGCCTGTTGTAGATATAGGCGTGGCGTTGGCAATATTGTCGTCAATGGTGCTCAAGTCTGGCAACACAAAATTTTGACTGACAAACCATAATGGACCTTTTTTAGCTATCCCCGGCTCATGATCAATGGCGAACGGTAGAGGGATAGGGGTGTTACTTTCTCCTACATAAAGGGGGGCTTTATGATATTTAATAAGCAGGGATAGTTGCCCTTTTAAATATGAATCAAACAACTGGGGGCGGGTGATTGTAGTGCCGTAAAATCCAGTTTCTTGGATAGCTCCGAAGGATAATTTGGTGTCCAAATTTTTGTTAAGTTCTTCAACATTAATCCCAACGAACGGATAATAACCCTCACCTTCGAGATTTTCTTCGAGTGGCTCTGAATCTTGAGAAGATGAAATAAGGCTGGCTAACTTATTTTTGATTCGAAGGACATTATCATCATAGATGCTGTGGATTGTTTGAACGGCATGGTCAGCTGTTCGGCAAACAGTAACGTTCCTGATGCCACCTTGTGTTAAGACTTCAGGATGTTCCGTCATCACTTGCTAATCCCAATAATGTTGCCGCAAATTCATTTGCATTGAACATTTTAAGGTCCTCTGCTTTTTCGCCAACCCCAATTGCAAAAACAGGGAGTTTAAAATGATCAACCAAGCCGATGAGTACGCCACCTTTGGCTGTGCCATCGAGTTTTGTCATTATGAAGCCAGAAACGTTAATATACTTTTTAAATGTTTCAACTTGAGCATATAAATTTTGCCCAGTTGTGGCATCTAAAATCATAATACATTGGTGAGGTGCTGCTGGATCTAGTTTTTGCAATGCTCTTTGAGTTTTGTCCAATTCCGCCATTAGGTCTGCGCGATTATGGAGTCTTCCAGCTGTATCAATAAGGAGGATATCAACATGCTTCTTTTGTGCATTTTGGAGAGCTTCGAACGCAAGAGCCGCTGTGTCAGCATTTTCTTCGCCAGATACGACCTCGATACCAAGCCTATCACCCCATATTTTTAGCTGGGATACGGCAGCAGCGCGGAATGTATCGCCAGCAACTAACGACAATGTTAGCCCTTGATCCCGCCATAGCTGGGCGAGCTTGCTGATGGTTGTGGTCTTTCCACTGCCATTGACACCAATGATGGGGATAACATTTGTGATGCCGGATTCAATATGGATTTCCTGCTCATAAGGTTCCATGATTTTAACAATGTCACTGGCTAAAAACTCTTTGATTTCCTGGTCTGTTACATCTTCGCCGAATCGAGTTTTCTTTAAAGACGCCAAAATTTTACCTGTTACCTCAACTCCGATATCACAGGTGATGAGAAGATCCTCTAGGTCTGATAAAGTTTCATTATCGAGCTTCTTTTTAGTAAAAATTGCCCCAATTCCGTGGGAGAGTTTGTCGGTGGATTTTTTAAGGCCGCTGGTTATTTTTGAAAACCAACCTTTTTTTTCGCTCATGAAACGTGAACCTTTATTGTTTTGCCATTATGCGATTGTCCTGTGCCAGTAACAATTTGCCCCCGGCTAAAGCTTGGTCCTTCAACCTGAGCCTGGGCAAAAGTTCTCGTATGGCCACTGTTATCTTTCTCTAGCAAAACCTCAATAGATTTGCCAATTTGTGTATCAAGATAGGCAGATAGTTTTTGAGTGCCTTTGTCCCGAAGACGCTTGGCGCGCTCTTTAATGGCGTGAGAGCTCACTTGCGGCATGCGCGAGGCAGGAGTTTCTTTATGTGCTGAAAAAGGGAAGATGTGGAGGAATGTCAAATCGCATTCATCAACTATTCGCAAAGAGTCAAGGAACATATCCTCGCTTTCTGTCGGGAACCCCGCAATAATGTCTGCCCCGAAAACCACATCAGGCCGGGCGGCGCGAACAGTATGGCAAAAATCAATCACATCTTGCCGAAGGTGGCGCCTTTTCATGCGCTTAAGGATAAGATCATTCCCCGCTTGGAGGCTAATATGAATATGAGGAAGAATACGCTCATCGGATACGATAAGTTTAAGCAGAGTCTCATCCACTTCAACTGGGTCTAAAGATGAAAGGCGGAGGCGCTTCAATGAAGGTACCAGATTCAAAACTCGAGTGATCATTTCACCCAAGCTGGGTTTACCAGGCAGGTCTTTGCCATAATCTGTAATATCTACACCCGTTAGGACAATTTCTTGGACATTATTTTCCATGAGATGCTGGATCGTTTGGACAATTTGCCCGATTGGAACGCTACGATTGTTGCCTCTTCCAAAAGGGATACGACAAAACGTACAGCGATGATCACATCCATTTTGCACTTGCAGAAAAGCCCTTACACGATCCTCTAATCCGCTGATCATATGCAAGGCTGTTTCTTGGACAGACATAATGTCATTGACTAAAAGGCGCTCGCTGGAGGGATTAAGTAGCGATGCGTAGCTTTGTGGGTCAAGTTTTTCTTGATTGCCGAGGATGAGGTCAATTTCTCTCATGGCTACATAAGGCTCGCTGTTCATTTGCACAGCGCATCCCGTGACAATAATGCGCGCCTGAGGCTTTTCACGGCGGGCCTTGCGAATCGCTTGCCTGGCCTGGCGCTCTGCTTCTGCTGTGACACCGCAGGTATTGAAAACGATCACTTCATCAGAACATTTGTTATCTTTTAGAATGTCACGAATCACTTCCGATTCGTAGGAATTCAGTCGGCATCCAAAGGTCACAATCTGTGGGGGCGAGGTCTTTGTCATGATAGGGTGGCCTTTTTGGCAGAGTTCTTATTCAAGAGGTTTTCCAGATATTCTGGGTGAAACCCTCCTTTGAAAATGGTGGATACAGGGCCGGTGAGTGTCATTGTCCCATCGGATAATCCAGAGCATATTACCGAACCGCCACTTTGATGGATGGTTAAAGGCAACGTTACTAAGTTAAGTTCACTAGCAATTGCCGCTGCAACACACGCTCCTGAGCCACAAGATAAAGTCATGCCACTGCCTCTTTCCCATGTGCGAAGCTTAAGAAAGTTCGGCGATTGAATCTCAGCAAAATGTACATTGATACGCTTGAGAAAAAGAGGGTGATTTTCTACCAAAGGGCCCAACGTTTTAACGGGAACATTGTGAATGTTATCCACAAAAAAGACAATGTGTGGATTGCCAATAGAACCACAAGCGCCCAGAGGAAGCCCTTCAATACCCACATCAATAGCATTTGGAGACAAAGGCTTTGATAGTGGTATAGCGTCAGCTGAGCGGATGACTTTACCCATGGTGATTTCTACGTTAGTTGAGCCGAGAACATTTGCGTGGAGGAAGTCATGATTTGTGGAAAAACAAACAGAATCATCTGGATGAGTTTGCTTTAGCATCCACGCTACGCATCGAGCACCATTCCCGCAGGCGGCACTTTCACTCCCATCCGTGTTGAAAAACCGAACATGAGAGAGAGAGTTTTCCTGTTTGGGTGGCAGCATAAAGATCACTTGATCGCAGCCAACGCCTAGTTGACGGTGAGCTATGACTTGAACTACTGAGGGTTCCATCAAAGCATATGAAGAAGACATTGGAAACGATCGACAGTCAAAAAGAACAAAATCATTTCCAGTTCCATGCATTTTGAAAAATGGTATTGGGATTTCCGTAAAATGCATAAGGGGCTTCTCTAAAATCTTCAGTGGTGTTGCGCCATGTATGTCCTAAGAATACCGACGGAATCTTTGAAATGCAAGAACTGTGCAATCAGCCATTTATCTTTGTTTTGAAATCAAGTATCGTCTTTGCATAATAAGGTGATGTTTACATGATGCTTTCGCTAAATTGGCAATCTCCTGAATTAATCGCAGGATGCTTAATGGGTGCTGTTATTCTTATTCCAGCATTGATTATTATTGCCATGGCAAAAGGGCGTCGTCTGCGCGACCAAATGAGCCAGGCGATTGCTGATAACCATGTTAAAACTGAAGCGATGGACGTGCAACGAGATATCCTGTTGGAGCGGGATCATGAAATTTCCATCCTCACTAATGAGCTTGCAAGGGTGCGTCAAGATCATGCTGTTTTAGAGTCTGAAGTTAGGCACGAAAGAGCCTTGTTGGAAGAGCAAAAGAAGTTGTTGGTATCTAACCATCATGCTTTGTCGGATGCATTTAAATCATTGTCATTTGATGCGCTTAAACAAAACAATCAAACGTTCTTAGATTTGGCTAAAACCACACTGTCCCAATTTCAAGAGCAAGCTAAGGGAGATTTAACGGCAAGGCAGCAAGAAATTGCCGGCCTTGTTGCTCCTGTGAAAGAGGCTCTTGTTGGTGTGGATAAAAAAATTCATGAGCTTGAGAAGGAGCGAGTGAGCGCATACCATGTGTTACGTCAACAAGTGCAAGAGCTTGTTTCAACACAGCAGCAACTAAGGGCTGAGACTTCCCAATTGGTCCAAGCGCTTAAAACGCCTAGTGTGCGAGGTCGTTGGGGTGAAATGCAGCTCAAAAGAGTTGTGGAAATGGCTGGCATGCTGGCCTATTGCGATTTTCTCGAACAGGTTCATGCGGCCGATAGCGCCGACATGCAAAAAATGCGTCCAGATATGGTAATTCGATTGCCAGGTGGGAAGCAGATCATTGTTGATGCGAAAGCGCCGCTTCATGCTTATCTTGAAGCGATGTCTACCAGTGATGAGGCTGTGCGGTTAGCTAAAATGAAAGATCATGCACGGCATGTTAAAAATCATATTAGCGCTTTGAGCAAACGCGGTTATTGGGAACAGTTTGATCCAACGCCAGATTTTGTCGTGTTGTTTTTACCCGGAGAAATGTTTTTCAGTGCAGCGCTTGAGCAAGATCCATCCTTAATTGAGGCGGGTGTTCACGAAAAAGTAATTCTCGCTACGCCAACCACATTGATCGCGATGTTAAGGGCGGTTTCCTATGGATGGCGGCAGGAAAGCTTGGCGTCTTCTGCAAGAGAAATCGGTGAGCTAGGGCGAGAGCTATACACAAGGCTTGCGGACATGGGTGGTCATTTTAGAAAACTGGGAAGGCATTTAGGGCAAACTGTTGAAAGCTTTAATCAATCTGTTGGGTCATTGGAGCGTCGCGTATTAGTAACTGCGCGAAAATTTCAAGCCATTGATTCATTGTCTGGAAATGAACCTATCGAAGAAATTAAGCCTGTTGAAAGCATGCCCAGGACATTAGCAGCTAGAGAACTTATTGGCGACACCGACAGGCAGCCTTTGCCAAGTACAGAAACATCGGAGGATAAACGTGAACAACCCATTGTTTAAGGTGTTCGTTGCGACGGTAGCCGTTCTTTTTTCTTATTGTTTGAATGCACAAGATAAGTCGCCTGCGAATCGAGAGCGTATCCAGCTGACTGTCTATGATAATAACTTGGCGTTTGTGAGAGATGCTCGTTCTATACACCTCAAGCAGGGTCGTCAACAGGTGACCTTTAGAGGGATTAGCCGTCAATTGATTCCAAGTACATTGCTCATGCGTATTTTAGATAATGATTTTGGCGTGCAAATACTTGAGCAATCCTTTGCGCTTCAGCCCGCTACCTACAAAGATCTTTTGGAACGAGCTATTGGGCAAAACATTACTTTCACAGCCAGAAACCCTGTAACGCAGAAATATGAAACCTTGCAAGGAATTCTAATTAACCCTGAAATGCCAAGTGTTTTAATAGTAGATGTGGATGGGCATGTGCAAAGGTATATGGGTGCGTATGTGAACTTCAATAATTCACCAAGCCATATCATGCCTTTTCCAAGTCTTCATACAGTCTTTGAAAGCGCGCAAGAAACAAGTGCAACTGTTGAAATGAGTTATATTACACCGGGTGTGGGCTGGTCTATGAACTATACGGCAGAAGTGAATGAATCAGATGATACTGTAGATTTCCTTGGTTTGGCTACGGTCCAAAATCAAACACTGATAGATTTTCACCAGGCGGAAATGATGCTGGTTGCGACTCCTTCTCCTAAAAAAGCCACATTAAATGAAGCCAAACCGAGTAAGGATCCTGAGTCTGATGATGCAATGAGGGAGGCAAAACCGAAAGGAGAAAAAACTCATTCTTTACAAAAGGACACTGAGGCACAAGAATTTAGAACAAGGGACCTACGGGGTAATAGTTACCCAATCACAAAATTAGTTGATTTAGCTCCACGTCAAACGAAAAATATTGTCTATACGCAGGCTCAGAAAATCACAGGGGAGAGGCAATTTTGGCTGGTGATTAATACGCAGTATGACAAAGATAGCGATGGTGCTATCCAGCAAGTGCCGGTAACAACCATGATTTCAATCGCTAACGCACCACAAAGTGGTTTGGGGCTCCCCCTGCCACGAGGTAATCTGCTTGTTTATCACAAAACCCAAAGTGATTTTGCCAAAGTCAGCGATCAAAATCGCATAAACCACACAGCGATTGATGGGAAAATACCGCTGCGCTTAGGTGATGCTGAGGGAATTGTCGCAAGCGCGCAGCAGACGGATTATAAACAGCTTGGTCCACGAGTTATAGAAGTAGGCTATCGCATCATCATTAAAAATCACAGGGACCGCAGTGCTCTGATTCGTGTTCTCAAAGAATTGAAGCCACAGCATACCCACGACGTTAATGTTTCTCGAGAAAATCATCCTCATAAGAGGGAGAATGGTTTATTATGGGTACTTGAGGTCCCAGCAAGGGATCATCAAGAGCTGAGATATCGTTTAAGGATTACCTATCCAGAAGAGTCAGAGTAGAAAGCTGACGTTTTGGAACGGGTATATGAGCCGACCCTAGAGGGCTCTTAATACGTAGCTATAGCGGCCTAGAATTTGTTTTGCCGCGCTACTAAGCGTATCTCCTGTTAGGATGGTGGCTTGCATATCACATTCAAATTCTTTAGCCGGGAAACTCACAAAAAGGTCGCCAGCTTGAGCTTGTGGATGGGAAATCAATTTAAAATGGGCAAGCTTGTCAACTGGTTGATACGAGAGAAGGCATTCTTTTGTTGTACAAATCATATCGTCAACTGTTGGCCCTATGGCCTTAAATTGGAGGGCCTCTTTTAAGGCGCAAGATCCAAAAGCGCTAAGAGTACTGAATGTTTCAAATGGCGCAAAGTCAGCTGGCACAAGCAATGTTTCTGTAGGAGCTTGCTTTGCTGAAACAAGTATTTGTGCAACCCCAAGCAATATAACAACTTTCTTCATAGCGGTTTTCCTTTTTGTAAAATTCTCACAAAGAATAAGATAAGGCATGTTTGGAGCAATACAAGAGGGGGGCACATAAAATTATTGCTACAGCATTATCAAAAATGCCAGGCTCGTGGCTTTGCCCGCAAGTTTATTGGCGCTAGCGCGGGTCTCGATTGAAGCTCACATAGATATCAACAATTCGCATTGCTGACACTATAGAACCACGATGTAAAATATCAACTTGTTCTAGCCAATTCCAGTTTTTCATAATAAATTTATATGGCAATAAAATTAGGGGTGCAAAGTGAGTATTTACACCCCTATCAATAAGTTACTTGCGCCTTAGAGCGAAAGTTTTGCGGCCATTTCTTTCATATGAAAAGATGCCTTCATTAACGCCTTCTTTGCTCTTATCGTCTTCACGATTAGCATCAATTCCCACAAAATGCGTGGTATTGTATATTGGGTGAGCGGAACCGTCTGGGCGAACTTCCTGGAGGCTTGTTTTTGGCCAGGACATGAACACAGCTGTATGGCCTGCCTTGGGGCTGCGCCACGTGATTAAATCTCCTGGTTGAATGTTGTTTTGATCTTGAACCAAATCAAATTCTCTGGAAATTATTTGAACCTCGACTTTTTCAACATCTGACATAGGCCAACCAATATCTGATTCTGAGAAAGGTGCGCCCATCGCAATAGCTGCTTGTGCCATGAGGTAGGTTGACATGCGAACAGTTGAATTGGCCACGTAAGAAACAAATGAAGAGCAATCTAGGCCTTTGATTTTACCATATACAAGATTGCCGCCAAAAACATAACCTGCGTTTGGAACCAAAAGGGTACGAACGTTCTTATCTATATTATAGGAGCCTTCTAAGCTCGTATCCTTGAGTGTCATACGGCAATTTGTACCTTCAAATGTATACTGCGCTGGGTATACTAAATTTAAATTGCGCAGTGCAAATTCTGGGCTTAGCTGTGCGGTCTCTTCAGAGGATGTGTCACTTTCAGATAAGGCGGTGCGGAGCATTTGAGCTGCCTCAAGGAGGTAATAAAGCGCATATTTGGCAACAGTCATCCGGTTAGCAGTTAAATTCTGTAGCCATTGGTCTGTGTTATATTCGTTTAAAATCATCGTTACAGTATCATCTAAGATGCCTGAAAACTGTGATGTTCCTAGTAGTTTATTGACACTCGAACGCAGCTCAAAAGTCGTACCAGTGTTAGATGGGTCTTCTTTCATGTAACAATCACGGGAAGACATTATTTCATGTTTTTCTATTAAGACTCCAGCAATGGCTATCTGAGCTTCATCACTCGAAGCGTTTTCAATAACTGCTTTTGCTCCTTCAGGGAGCTTAAAGTTGGGGATTGTCTGCTGAGCAAAGTCATACAAATTTTGAGGTATAAGGATTTGAGGCTTGCCCATTTGAGTGGTAAAAGCCGCTTGAAGCGTCTCAATGTCACGTTCGTTAGCTTGACTCATAGTTTGCATGACATTTACAGCTCGCGCTAGAATAGGATTGAGAGTGCCAACTGATAGATCCAATTCATCGTTTGAGAACAAAGAGGCGTTTGCTAAAGACGTGCTGGTAACTAAAAGAGTCGCTGATAAGATAATTTTTTTCATTTTTTGCTCCGGATTATTAACCATATAAGGAAAGTTGCAAATTCAATCAAAAGTGGCAAGAATAAAAAACCAATAAAGCGTGAGAAGTTATTGAAATCATTCTATGAGAATCCCTTCACTAGGCTGCCTACAACTAAGTGCCAACCATCGACAAGGACAAAAAAGATAACCTTAAAAGGCAAGGCAATCATGATGGGAGGAACCATCATCATACCCATGGACATCAGAACTGAGGCAACAACAAGGTCAATGATCAAAAATGGAATAAACAACAGGAAGCCGATTTCAAAAGCGCGTCGTAGTTCACTGATCATGAAAGCAGGAATGAGAGTGGTTAAAGGGATATCCTTTGCTTCGGCTGGAGCTGGGCGGCCAGACAGATCTAGGAATAGTTTGATGTCCTTTTCTCGGGCATGTTTGGACATAAAACCATGAAAAGGAGCGGTTGATTTTTTCCAAGCTTCCTCCCCGCTGATGGAGCCTTCTGTGTAGGGCGCAATTCCATCTGTGTAGGACTTTTCCAGAACAGGCGACATAATGAAGAAAGTCATGAATAATGCCAAACTGATAAGCACTGGGTTTGGTGGTGATTGTTGCATACCCAATGCATTGCGAAGGAAGGATAAGACAACGACAAGCCTTGTGAAGGAAGTCACCATAATAAGTAACGACGGTGCAACGCTTAAAACTGTAAAAACTGCGATGAGTTGGAGAAAACGAGTGGTGTTAGAAGGCGCTTCAGAATCAAAATCAATGCTAAAGCCAAGGGATTCAACTGGAATGATTAGCGCAACAATAATGCATGAAAATAAGACGAGAGCCTTGCCAAAAGTCTTGATTTGTAAACCAGCGGTTGTGCTCATAAATCCACCTTGCACTGCTTTAGAGTTATGCCTATGGGTCTGCTTTGGATTACGCGTTCATTTTGTGGTCCCAACAATAGCAAATGCTCCATACCATTTTCTTCAATAAGGTAAAGAGCTCTTCTGTCGTCTAGGCGTTTAATTTGCTTGATGTGAATATCCTGGCCGATGTCATCCTTCCAAAATTTGCTTTTGGTTTTTAAGATAAGCCATTTAAGCCCAAAAATGAGAAGGATAATAAGTGCAAGGGTTAGAACAAGAGTAACAATCATGAAAAATTGACCTTAAGTCTCCTCTTCCTGATTTTGAGTGTAAGCTTTCTCGAGAGCTTGTTGCGCAGAAAGCTCTTGTAATGAGTTGTGGATTTTTGTTTTCTCCTGGAGAAGGCGGTTTTCCATAGCTTTAAGAAGGGCTAAAGTTCCAAGAAGTTGTTCTTTGAGAGCCTCTCTTTGTTCCGCTTGTAATTCAAAAACATATGCTACCAAATCATCAGCAAGTGACTTGATGTCAATATCATAGTCTGGGTTGTCAATGCGGGCCTGGATAGCATCGTTTAAACGAACAATTTGCTCATGAATGGCTGTCATTTATCTTCCCCTCAATGAAATTATCCAGCTCGAGAGAGAGAGCTTGCTGATTTTCACTTTTAATTTTCTCATAAAGTTCTTGACGAAGGACGGATACTTCAGGGGGAAACTCAAAGCCGAGCTTAATATTTTTGCCCCGCATTTCAACGACAGTAATGCGAATATTTTTGTTGATGACTACAGTTTCACCAACTTTTCGCGTTAAATATAGCATTAAATGGCCCCCTGTTTAACGGAATCTTAGGGTATTTTTATGTAAGAGTAAATGTAGGATCGTATTAAAGGTGGTTAAAAATGACGGTGCACGACACAAAAACGAATCAATTAATGGTTCGCAAATTACAGTGGCTTGCTCAAAAACAGAAAATTACAGCGAACAATGTTGCGCACGCTGATACGCCCAGTTTTACACCTGGTACAATCGAAGATTTTAAATCAGAAAAAACTCCATCTGGAATAAGATTGGGTGGAGTTAATACCACGCATCCTCGGCACATTGCCTTAACAACTCGTGTTCATGTGGGTGAATTCAAGGTTAATCAAGATAAGGTAAAAACCAACCATGATGTTGGCAATGGTGTTATTCTGGAAGAAGAAATGCTCAAAGTTTCTGAAACTCAAAATCAATATGCTGAAATGCTTAATCTTTATAGGAGGCAATACAAAATGCTCAGTATAGCTCTTGGCAAATAACTTAAGCAGGTTTTATTTTTTAGGAGAAAAAGATGGCCGGTTCAAGTTCAGTTTCAAGTTCAGTATCTAATCTTAGAAAAGCCCAAGTATCTGCGGCTGCGGCGATGCATGCGCAAACGGTTCGTTTGCGTGTTTTATCCGAGAACGTGGCCCATGGAGATTCAACATCTCCTGCGCCTGGCGTTGATCCTTACCGGCGAAAAACCGTTAGTTTTAAAAATGTATTTGATCGAGATTTGGGCATGGATTTAATTGTGGTGGATAATGTAGGCAGAGATAAATCTGAGTTGCATAAGGTTCACCGGCCTAATGACCCTGGTGCTGATGAACAAGGGTTTGTGAAGAAAACAAATGTTAATACGTTGATCGAGATGATGGATGTACGTGAAGCCACGCAATCCCATGACGCGAATTTAAAAGTTTATCAATCGGCCAATAGTATGCAAACCCAAACCATTGATGCCCTTAAAGGGTCTTAAGGGGTGTAATGGAAATATTTAGGAGAAGAAGATGAGTGTAATCGAAAAAGCAGGCGCACCTTCCACACATATTATTGGGGATGCTCATAAAGCAGCCATTGACCGATTGGGGGAAAATTTTAAAAATATCTTAGATCAAGCGGTTGGTACGATGAAAGTAGGGGAAAATGCTATGTCAAAAACTGCAAGCGATCAGATCGATGTGCTTGCAACCCTTGTGGCCATTAATAATGCTGAGGCAGCGATGAACACAATTGTGGGTATTCGTGACCGTGTTGTAACCGGTTATAATGAAACAATGCGCATGGCGATGTAGTTTTTATATTTACAAATGTCATACATCGATCTAATTGTTGACCTTTGAGGGCAAAATCCTTATCTTGTCCCAAGCGGGCGCTTAGCTCAGTTGGTAGAGCATCTGACTTTTAATCAGGTGGTCATAGGTTCGAATCCTATAGCGCCCACCAACACCCAAGATTAAATCCTACCGCATTAATCTCTCGGGTATTATAACATTGGGGGGCAATCCCTAAAATAATAATGATTTTCTGGATTTTAATGGTCAAGTTGTGTATAGTTCTTAGTCTAAAGCTAAGGGGATTTTGATGCGCATTGATTTGGATAGAAGGTCCAAAGCTGTTTTGCACCATGTAGTGGATGAATACATCCTGACGGGAGAACCTGTTGGGTCAAAAACAATTTGTCAAAAAGCTGAAACGCCGATCGGTTGAGGAAGCTGTGATTGGACATATGAAGAATGATGGTCATTTAGGGCGCAATTACCTGAAAGGAAGAGCCGGAGACAAGATGAACGCTCTTCTATCCGCCATCGGTCACAACTTCCTCCTCTTGCTCAGGTGGATCAGGCTTCTTTTTAGCCTTCTTCCGCTCTCTCATCTCAAACCTCATCCAGCCTTCTTGCCAGACATCCCTCCAGCCAATCCTTTTTTAACAGCCGACTAGATTGTCAATGTTCTTTTTTTGAGAATTTTAGACTAGAATCGCTTGATCTACCAGGGCACACTTATCTTTCAGCTGCGCAGTCTAGTCACGATGAAGCCTTTGTCGTTGAGCTTGTTGAACTAAATAGATGGGGTGCTGCCGCATAAGCCCTACAAACAGGTAGACAGGGTGCATAGAATACAGTGCAGAAAACAAAACAATGCCGCCACTCAGATAAAAAGCAGGCGTATACGAAGCAGGAATGTAATGACTCAAAGATGAGTGTTCATGTAGCCAAGACCCAGCTGTTACACTCCCAAAGGCTGCTGCGCACCATGAAAGCGGCGGATAGTAATAAGAGCCAGCTGCGCACACTGTTGAAAGAGTCGCCCCCGCCCGATTTAGCCATGGGTTGAGCGTTTCTATCCCGCGACCTGGAACAACTTCGCTGCAGCTTGCCCGGCTGATTTTTTGATAATCTTCTATGAGAATCGAGATATTGCCTCTCTCTCTTGCTTGGTTAATGGCAATAACCGCTTCTCTTGCGCCACCAAAACGTCCTTCTTCCACAAAATCTACCACGACAGCTGTTGGAAATAACTGCTCTTGAGTGCGGCAAAGATTGACCCTTCGAGCGATCATGCTGTAACCATTAATATGATTATAGTCCTTTGAGGCGGCTGGGTAAGATATTGTATGAAAATGGTTCATGATCAATAGGTTTTTATCTAAACCTTGGGCTCGGCCATCGCCTCTTCTCTCGCACCCCGGTGATGCAAAGAGGCTATACTTAGTCTCTCGGTACTCTCCAACATAAAAAATGCCCGTAGTTATCTCGGGACTATGAGGATCCACAGTATCTTCTCGCTTATCACTAAATAGAACAAGCCGTTTGTTGCCTTTTCTCATGCCTTCTAAAGTTAGATTTGGATCGTTTGGGTTTATCGTATTAAGGTGCCCGTTAAGCCCAGCAGCTTCCAAAAGAGCGTTAAGAGCACGCCATCCTGTGGGGGCAGGTCTTTCTTTAGGTGCTGTGTAACTTTCAATATAAAGCGTGATGATTTCACGGGAGTTGTGTCGCAAGAGCCTCTCTATCTCTTTAAAAAAATCAATAGCCTTCATGAGTGGCACTAGCGATGTTATCCCAGCGATAGGCGCCATTCCGCACGCATTGTGACAAAGGGCGAGATAGGAGTTTGAAGAGGGGCTGCCATCAGGATCATGCCAATGCAAATCTACCATAAAGCCCCTTACGCCATACTCAAACTGTTGAGAAATACGCATGACTTGCTGAGCATACCTCCAACCATCTTCATAATTGGCAAAGGCATTATGGGTCGTCAGCCAGGTTACATTACCATAGCTTCGAGTATCTTGGTAAGCTTCCAACAGCAACGACACGGAAGGCAATTTCTGAGCAAAAGCAACATCGCCACAGAAAAGAATGCCTCCTAGAAACACGATAAAAACTTTAAGATTCATGTTGACTTTTTTTAATAATAAATTGCCATTACATATCAAAATGGCACCCAGATACTTCTTTTGCCTGCTGGTAAACTTCTTTATTGTACCTGAAGAAAGTTGCAACAATACCTTTTGATTTTGAGGAAAGGTCTCTGAAAGCTTCTGTATTGGGACAAAAATACTTTTGAAAGCGAGCTATATATAAAATACCAACTTTATCACACGTATCGTTCTCATCAAAAAGCTGCAGCATTTTAACAGTAAAATCCTCTAGTTTCGATGTTAAAGAAGGGTCTTTAATGGCCTCATAGGGAGGTTCATCACTCGCCTTAATCCCGATGAGTTGGCTCATATAATATTTTGGTCTTTCTTTGATTGCATCTCCCTCAAACGAGCTTGGTATATCCTGATAGGAGATTCGTGAAGGTGGGCAATGGGGAAGCTTGCTTAAGTTAAGGGCTTCATCGGGTACAACGTAAGATAAGGCATTTTGGGATACAAGACACAAAACAGCTGCAAACAGACAGGAAGAAATTCGCATCATTTGACTCCATACAAGCTAGGGGAAAACGTAAGCGTAACCTAGCATAACTATTGAGCAAATGCAACAACGATTGAGCTTAATATACGCCAATGTTATCTAAGCAATTGATAAAAAACGAATCATTATAAAAGTGGTAGATTTTCTCTTACTTAGGGAATAGGCTATTAATCTCTAATTCTTAAACGCAAAGTGACAAGCAAGAATTGGTTGATGAGGCGTTTATCTTCCAAAACACTTTTATCTCTTTTGTATTGTAAAGAGTGCTTGTTCAAGTAGGATTCCGCCAATTGATCAAAGAAGATGTTGTTTTTTACCCGAGCTTCAACAAGTTCGCCAGATTTGTATTGGGATAAGAGTTTTTGGGCGGCTAACCTTGCTTCATCCAAAGTGATCAACCCATGTTCGCCTATGGATAGGCGCTTAAGGGCGTTTCGAGCATCACGATATTGGATGCAATAGGTCTTCTTACCGCTAGAGCGAATAACAATGCCAAAGCCACGCAGGCTTGAATCCCACAAAACAAGCTTTTCTCTCCTTAAAGCAGGGGAGCTGGCATCAATCAGTTTCTTGGTCAGTTTTACGCGCATACAGAAATGTCTGGGTACACAATAAATAACTGACTTTTAATCAGGTGGTCATAGGTTCGAATCCTATAGCGCCCACCAACACCCAAGATTAAATCCTACCGCATTAATCTCTCGGGTATTATAATATTGGGGTACAATCCCTAAAATAATAATGATTTTCTGGATTTTAATGGTCAAGTTGTGTATAGTTCTTAGTCTAAAGCTAAGGGGATTTTGATGCGCATTGATTTGGATAGAAGGTCCAAAGCTGTTTTGCACCATATAGTGGATGAATACATCCTGACGGGAGAACCTGTTGGGTCAAAAACAGTTTGTCAAAAACTAGGGTTTGATGTCTCTTCTGCCACGGTACGCAATGTGATGGCCCATTTGTCCGGTGTTGGCTTGCTTTATTCGCCCCATACTTCTGCTGGACGTTTGCCAACAGAAGCAGGCCTTAGACTATTTGTTCATGGGCTCTTAGAGTTTTGTCATTTAGGATTGGTTGAAAAAAAAGAAATTGAACGGATATGTCTTAAAAGCAACTTAGTTAAGGAAGCACTCTTGGAGGAGGCCACCCAAGTTTTGTCAGGGCTTTCTCGTTGTGTAAGTATGGTCATCACAGCCAAAACTGACGTTACATTGAGACAGTTAGAGTTTGTCCAACTTTCTACTCATCAAGGTTTAGTTGTTTTGGTGACAGAAGATGGAACGATTGAAAATCGTATTATTGACCTGCCACAAGGGACGCAGACTGAGGACTTAGCGCGTGCGGCCAACTATATCAATGCTCATTACAATGGAAAGTCCCTGGATGAGGTGAAGGTAGCTATTAGCCGAGAGATTAAGCAACATGAAACCCAATTGAATAAGATGGTTGCGCAACTGCTAGAAGTGGGCTTCAAAACTTGGGCGGAAAAAAGTAGTGAACTCATTATTAGAGGCCAAACGCAGCTGTTACAAAATATAACTCATGTGGATGAGCTGGAGCAAATTAAGGCGCTCTATAAGGTACTTGAAGAGAAGGAAAACCTAGTTGATTTGGTTGAAGCATCTATAACGGCCGAAGGTGTTCAAATATTTATTGGGGCTGAATCAAAGTATTGTCATGTGGCGGGTTGCTCTTTCGTGGTCGCCCCTTACATGAATGCCAAACGTAAGTTTATTGGCGCTATCGGGGTTGTGGGGCCTGCACGTATGAATTACAGTCGCATTATTCCAATGGTTGATTTTACAGCTAAACTTGTGACAAAACTTATAAACACCTGAAAATCGGGCTAGAAGATAGCAAGGAGCAAATTGATGGAAGAGTCAAAAGAGAAAAAAATAAAGAACAATGCAAATGAAAACGAGAGTTTGGCCACGGATATGGGTGAAGGTCAATCCATAGATATAAACGCTGAGTCTGCTTCACAAGTTGAGCAATTGCAGCATACTTTGGATCAAACCAGGGATCAATTATTGAGGGCATTGGCTGAAGTTGAGAATGTGAATAAGCGTGCTCAGAGGGATCGCGAGGAGACGGCAAAATATGCTTTAGCGCAATTTGCCCGTGAAGTTCTCGTGGTCGGTGATAACTTGCATCGAGCCTTGGCTAGCATTCCTATGGGTATGCCGCAGGAAGATGATACCCTTAAGCAATTGGCTGAGGGCGTAGAAATGACGGCGCGATCCTTAGAGCAGGTATTGGCCAGATTTAATGTCGTAGCTATTAATCCTGAAGGGCAACGTTTTGAACCAGATTGGCATCAGGCTATGATGGAAGTCGAGCATCAGACATTACCATCTGGGATGGTGGTGAATGTATTCCAGGTTGGCTATAAGATTCATGACCGCTTATTGCGCCCGGCAATGGTGAGTGTTTCTAAGGGGCAAGCGCATCCAACGAAAGTTGATATAAAAGCATGAAATTACGGTACACTGTTACCCATACATTTGTGCTAAAAGTTACCAAATATTAATCAAAAACATAGATGATTCTTTAAAAAGGAGTCTCTATGCTACAGCCACGATCATTATTTCGACTATTTTTATGGGGTGTTTGCTCTTTGCTCCCATATCATGTACTGGGTCAAACCACTTCATCTGGCGGACATGAAGGTGTTGCGCTTTTGAATCCAGAAGATAGATCGCCTTTGGAGGATGATAGTTCTAAGATAGAGAGCTCGGCCGCTAGGCTTAATAGGATAGAGGCGCAGTTATCCAAAGTAAGCGGTCAGGTAACATTGCCTGCCGCTAGAATTGCTCCTGCCGAAAAGCCAAGCGACACAGAGGCTGTGGGACCTCTGTCGAATGAGAAAATCAGTAATATCGCTCGAGAATATTGGGCAAGCATAAAGAAAGGGCCAGAAGGGTATCGTCATGTTTTTGGAACAAGATCTTCGTTACCAAGTGTAGGAGAGCCAAGCGTTGGCCCAACAGCTTCTCCTTTGGTGTCAGTTGCCTTAAAAGCATCGCCGACTCTTATTGTGCAAAACAAAGCTGAAGCGCGAGAAGACTTTCTTTCTGTTGTTGATTTTCTTGCTAAAGTCAATGGGGATACTTTGCCTGCGGCAAGTTCAGCTTATAGAGCTGTCGTACCCAAATATAATGATGCTTCTTGGGAGCATTTGCTGCTTTATCGGAACTTCGAGTACGGTAAAACATATGACTGGTTAACCTCTCAAGCATTTAAGGGACTTTCACCTGCAGATCAGGCGCATGCCCTTTTTCAAGCAGCTGAACTCATATCAAGAATGCCGGTTGGTAATGATAGGCAACATGCGGAACAACAGCATCATAATGCAACTGAAGGGTTTATTGAGGATTTTAGAAGATCAGCTACAGGTCAGAAAATTGTTGCGGAGATAAATGCTGCCCGGCCAGAGCCTGTAGTTGCATCTTTATCGGCAACACCTTCAAGCGTTGCTACAGCTACTCCTACTACGATGGTAGCGCCTGATGTTGCAGTTGCGCTTGATGCGACTGCGGCTGTTGCTGCAAAGGCACCTGATGTTGCAGTTGCGCTTGATGCGACTGCGGCTGTTGCTGCAAAGGCACCTGATGTTGCAGTTGCGCCCGATGCGACTGCGGCTGCTGCTGCGAAGGCAGCCGAAGAAGCTGAGAGGAGGCAGTGGCAAGATAAGCTACTGGCATTATTTGGTCCAGCGCATGTGTTAACCGAGAGTGCTGAAGCACCCGTTGTGGGATCATCTAAAGTAATACACCCTTCTGAGCCAAAGAGAGCCAAGACATTGGAAGATGTTGATCATCTGAAGGGTGGGATACGTCCAGATTTTGCTGGAGTGGTAGCAGCTGAGATAGCCAAAGCTCAGGCAAAGAAGGAGCAGGCGACGCGCGAAGCCGCCGCCGCGGCAGAGGCACGGTCACAGGAAGTGCGTGGCACGTTTGGTAAAGCGATTGCAACTGTGATGGATCAGAACGCTAAGAAGCGAGCCGAGGGGAAATCTTTAGCAGAGAAAGTAGCAAAGATAGGCCAAACATCCTTAGCTGAAAAGAAGGAGCAGGCGACGCGCGAAGCCGCCGCCGCGGCACACGAACATAGCTTATCCGCAGCAGGTCTTTTTGAGAGGGCTAAAGCAAAGCTTGTGGAGACTGAGCTGGCCAGAAAAACCCTAGATGATCAACGACAAAAAAATCAAAGAACAGCGAAAGAGTTTGTAGAGTCTCATTTGAAAGATGCGGAAGGTCGTCTTACCGACAGTTTTTATCAAGGGGTTTTAAGAGCTGCCGAATCACAAGAAGCTGAAGTAAAGGCGTACATTATTAAGGAAGTTAGTGCTCGTTTTAATGATCATATGACGCGCCTTAGGGCCTATGATGAAGGAGTAGATAAGGGTACGATTGCTGATCCGCATGAGATTATCGTTGATGGTGAGGTATCGAGTGCTACCATGCCAAAACTAACAGTCGAAGCTCCCGAAAGGCTGCTCTTTACGGAAACAACCGCCAACATGATTTTGTCAGCCGCAGCGAGGGTTAGAGAAACTGGTCATGCGGTTGGGGAGCATAGCGTGGATACATCTGTTTCTTACGAGATTGTTTCACAGAGGATTTTCGAACAATCAGAGAGTGCTGGTCGTTCTGCGGAGGGTGGTGCATATGGGCAAAAGCTTGCCAAAATATATAAACTTCTTGAATTGAGTGAGGGACATACTCCTGAGATTAGGGCATTTATCGCGGCACGTATTGAATCTGAAGGCTTGCATACGCTGCCATTAGCACTACAAGAGCAAGTTCAGGGGCTAAAAGCAATGCCTGCTGCTACCTCAAAGCACGTTCAGCACAATGAAAGTGAAAGCCATAAGCGTTTAACTAATGCTGTATCATATTTTGAAACATTGCCCTCAGATAATCCTCATGCACAAAGGGCAAAAGAAATATTCCATGAAGTTGAAGCTGCTTTCCGGGAAGCCAAAAAAGGAGATCTCCCCGTATGGTTGCATAATGATTTAATGGAGTTGTACGGTAAGGTTTTTGAAGCTGCAAAAGCAGAACCCAAAGAGGTTCGTGAAGCCTTAGTTGGTTACGTGCAAGCTCAGCATGGACTCCATGCTTCCAGCAAGGCTTTATCCATTCAGTTTGGGTGGGATACGGTGGAAGGCTTGATTGAAAAAGAACGAGCCAGTTTAGCTGCGCCAGCCGTTGCAGATGACAGTGCTCAAAGAAGTGGTGATGTGAGTGGAAGTATGGAGGATGATCTGCATCTAGAGACTTCTGCAAATGTGGCAGAAAGTGCTCATACATGGTGGGATACGCCAACTGTTGCCTACAAAGCAAAGGCGAAGCCTTCGGCTGAGGTTATCCATGAAGCTGAAGGCTACATGTTGCGCCATCCACGTTTTTCGGAATCATATACGGCTGCAATGGAGTATGCGAAAGATGTTCCGCCTTCAGATCAATATAAGATGCTTGTAAAGCTGCGTTCACTTGCAGGTGCAACATGGATGTCAGACAAGGAGCGTGGTGAAATCGAGCATATTTTTGCAGAGCATGAAGAGCGACTTAAGCCTCTTTTGTCTGAAGTTGAACATAATGCTATGGATGTTCACAAAAGGGCTGCTGGCCTTATCGCTGAGTTTGCTAATCACGATGATTTAGTCCGTGAGGATGATTATAGCCGAGTTTTGTTGGAGGTAGCAAAGCGTGATCCAGAAGCGTATGAAGCCGCTTCGGAGCATCTTATGTTGATAGCGCACCATAACATGGATCAGAAAGCCGATACGGAATTTGGCTCTTTGCGCATTCCAGCTATGGCAGATCGTGTCCTGGAAGAGCACAAAACAGCTCAAAGGGAAGCAGCTGAGATAGCTGAGCAATCGCGCATTGCAGCTGCTATTGCTGCTGAGCGTGATCGTAAATCTGCGTCTGTCGCTGTCTCAAAAGCCAAAGCTTCCACTCGCGTTGAAAGAAAACTTGCGGATATGGGAGAAGCTCGCCAAGCTGAGGTAGCCGCATTCCATGAACCGCTTCGTGTGCTCGTTGGTGAGTTGTACAAAAAATATGGGTCTGAGGCATGGAAGTTTATGGAACGAGCTGGTGCGCAAGGTTCGGCTAATTTTGGCCCTATCAAGGCTAGCATTGACGCTCTTCATGCTGAATTAGCTAAAGATCCTAATTTGGTTAATCATGCTGAATTGCAAAGGCACCTTGGTATTATAGAGTCTAATGCTGGAAGCCTTAATAGGACTGGCAACTTGAAAAAAGGTGAAATATCACGTGATTTTGTCAGTCTTAAACAAAAGTATAGGCAATTAACAGGTCATGTTAGTGAAAGTCGTATCGTGCCAGTGCGTCATGCTGTGCAGGTTTTACAGGAGTTTGCTGATCTACATCTCACTGAAGCTGTTTTAGACAAATTTCGTGAGTCCGTTGTGGTTAAGCAGCTAGAACATGTTGAGGAGGTTGTAGCGTCGGCCCGAGGAAAAAATGAGCAATTTAAGGTTCTGTTGGCAACGGTTCAAGCAGAAGTGGTAAAGCCAAAAGCAACGGTTGACCATGCAGTTGTGGAAAGCAGTGTTGCTCAAATGAAGGAACTTTTGGGGCAAATGAGTGGTGTCCCTCTATCACGAAAAGCCGATCTTGAGCATACGCTGGAGTCTCTATCGCAGAGGCATGGTGATTATATGACCGTCCACGGTATTAAAACGACAGGTGTAACGACTGTGGCAACAACGAGTGCCGGCGTTCACAAAACGTCACATGATCAGGTAGGTGGGGAGCATATCAACACTCTGCCTGCTAATCACAAGGAAGGAGAAAAGGCTTTGCCTGGAGTCTCTCATGAGGAACATCAGGGTCCTGTTTTAGATAAGCCTGTTCACCATGATGCCAATGCTCCGCATATGCCTGCCGGTGTGACTTTACATGAAGCTCATGTCGTTCCAGGTGTTGTGCATGGGAAGTAGGTTTCTGATTGTGACCAACAAAGGTTGAATTAATCGAGCAACCTTTCGATTCAATTAAAATAGGTTTGGTTGTGGTATCGTGCCCATCATTGTTGGGCAGGGTTGCTAAACCTTGTGAGTTAAAAATTTTAAGAGATTTGTGTTGACAATCAGCCTGGGAATCAATTATGACTATATAATAATCAACAAAAACACATTATGGATAGTCATTATGATGCCTGTTAGCATGAACATTTCAAAGCTCAATAAAATTTTATCCGCTCTTTTAGCGACATTTTACTTCAGTTGCCCATCCCATTGCGCTGTCATTCGTGATGATATTGACCCTGAGGCCTACCAGATCTTTAAGGATCAGCATGCACATTTATCGCGTTCAGTGTGCGGTGTTGTAATTTATGACCGTGATACTGAAATTTCGGGCGCAACATCAACATACATTGGCAAAGATAAAAATGGAGATCATCTATTTCTAACGGCAGCACATGTCTTTCGCGAATTAACGACGTATCATATTGGAAGAAGAAGTAAGGTTAATAAGCCAAAAAATATGGCATTTGTTGTTTGCTTAGATGGTAAAAATCGACATTATAATCACATCAGAACAATTATCGAGTGCCCCGGCTTCCATAATGTTCCTGATTATGCGGACATCAGTGAGTGGGCGCCAATCCCTGATGTTGCACTTGTGACAATTTCGGGGAACATGACTTTGCCTGTTGTGCCAGCAAAGATTGCAACCAAGAGTATTGCTGAAGAAATATCAGTTGAAGCAGGAGGGCCTGTAAGCGCTAAAAGATCGCTAACGATGGTCGGTTGGGGGAAGGCAGGCACTCATAAAACCGGTGCCAAGGATCCTGCTCAAGACTTCATGACATGGGTGCAGCTGACTCAGCAAGTTCCTACCCATGATGACGGTAGCTTCATTAAGAGTTATGCTTAAAATACATTACGGACTATTCTTTATGATCAGGGTGAAAAAGCTCAGCGCCTAGGAAAATTCGAGAGTCTGCCAATACTTTTAACGAAAAAGAAATTCGAGAATGACATAGCTCGCTACATGTCACTTGTTTATGGGTTTTTTGTGGCAAATCAAGTTTGCCAAATTCAAGAAAAGACAGAATCGCTCAGATCAATACAAAAAGATGAGGCTACTAAACAGCTTATTGCTGATAAGTATTTGCTAGGTTTTGCGCATTCTCGATTCGGTATGAAAGGTTTTTATGTTACCCCAGATGCCTTGCCGTTTATGTGTGTACCTGCAGAAGCTGATAGCGGTGCGCCTATTTTTGATGCCAGCGGACATCTTGTGGGGGTTAATGTGCGTTTTGATCCTGAATTAGATTTTGCTGGAAACAAGAAAAGCGCACGTGATTATGAGATTGTCAATTTTTATGAAAGAGTAGATTATCCGGCAGTGGCAGCTTTTATTCGCTCGCATCTATCAGAATAACGTTCGTAATTTTTCTGTTAAGCCATAGACCTCCACCATAGGTGGAGGTCTGAAACGCTTCGCTTGGGCCACTAAAAGCGGTTTAGTTAACTAAACCGCCGCTCTTTTCCCTGTCATCCCCGTGCTCTTTTTTTTGTCACCCGTGCTCTTTTTTTTGTCACCCTCGCGAAAGCGGGGGCCCATATAAGTCCTGGATCCCGGATCTGCGTCCGGGAAGACAAA
>MKSY01000019.1:0-36846 GCA_001897475.1 Alphaproteobacteria bacterium 43-37 | reverse complement strand
GCGGGGGCCCATATAAGTCCTGGATCCCGGATCTGCGTCCGGGAAGACAAAGGAGAGGTTGCGGGAAGACAAAGGAGAGGTTGCGGGAAGACAAAGGAGAGGTTGCGGGAAGACACTGTTTTTCCCTGTCATTCCCGTGCTCTTTTTTTTGTCACCCACGCGCGTTCATTGTCACCCACGCGCGTTCATTGTCACTCGTGCTCTTTTTTTTCGTCATTCCCGTGAAAACGGGAATCCACCTTTTTTACAAATCTAAGATCAGTTAAGCTGGAAGACTCATGGATCCCCGCATACGCGAGGAAGACAAAGAGGTGTGCGGGGTGGCCAAAAGGAGGTGTGCGGGGTGGCCAAAAGGAGGTGTGCGAGGCGACCAAAAAGAAGTGACAGCTCGCCACCACAGGTAAAGATTTTTTGTTATGCAATAAAAAGGAGCTCACATTGTTAGCCTCTTTTTTCTATGGGGTGGACTTAAAGCTAATTAGCCGCGCCTCGTTCTTTAGGTGCCTTTGTTTCGATCAAAATTGGTTTGGTCTTGCCATCGACAACTTCTTTGTTAACAATGACTTCGCCATCTTGCTGTAGATCTGGAATTTCAAACATGGTTTCCAATAGGATGCCTTCCATAATGGACCTTAAACCTCTAGCGCCAGTTTTGCGAGCAACCGCTTTTTGAGCAATTGAAGATAACGCATCATCGGTGATGGTCAGCTTCATTTGCTCTAATTCAAAGAGGCGACCATATTGTTTAACCAATGCATTCTTGGGGCGTGTTAAAATGTCAACCAGCGCTGCTTCGTCAAGGTCAGACAAAGTTGCAATGACAGGTAACCGGCCAATGAATTCAGGGATCAATCCAAACTTCAGGAGATCTTCAGGCTCTACTTCTCTTAAGATATCGCCAACACTGCGCGCATCTGGGCCTTTGACGCTTGCGCCAAATCCAATAGAAGAACTAACGCCGCGGGCAGAGATGATTTTCTCAAGGCCCGCAAAGGCTCCGCCACAAATAAATAATATATTGGTAGTGTCAACCTGGAGGAATTCTTGTTGAGGGTGTTTGCGGCCGCCCTGTGGAGGAACAGAAGCAATTGTGCCTTCCATAATTTTCAAAAGTGCTTGCTGAACACCTTCGCCAGAAACATCTCGGGTGATGGATGGGTTATCGGATTTGCGGGAGATTTTGTCCACTTCGTCAATGTAGACAATGCCCTTTTGAGCTTTTTCCACATTGTAATCTGCCGCCTGAAGCAATTTGAGGATGATGTTTTCGACATCTTCGCCAACATAACCCGCTTCTGTTAGAGTGGTAGCATCGGCCATGGTGAAAGGCACGTCTAGAATTCGAGCAAGTGTTTGTGCTAGAAGGGTCTTGCCGCAACCAGTTGGCCCAATGAGCAGGATATTTGATTTAGTAAGTTCAAGGTCATTATTATAAGTGGCATGGGCCAAGCGTTTATAATGGTTGTGAACCGCAACGCTCAAGACTTTTTTAGCCTGCTCTTGTCCGATGACATAATCATCCAAAATGGAGCAAATATAGCTTGGAGTCGGGATTTTCTCCGCACCTTTGAATGCTTCAGCCTTATTCTCCTCGCGGATAATATCTGTGCAAAGATCTACGCACTCATTGCAAATAAAAACGGTAGGACCTGCGATGAGCTTTTTGACTTCGTGTTGGCTCTTTCCGCAGAAAGAACAGTATAAGATATTCTTTATATCCCCACCGTTACTTGACTTACTCATCACACATTCCTTTGGGCGTTTTTAAAAAGGTTTGAACTTGCATTTGTTTCGTTCATTATTCGATTATTATGACACTGAAACACCAAAAAACAGTTAAAAATGCTAACTATTCTTTTCTGCAGATGCATCGGGTCTCTTTTCAACAATATGATCAATGAGTCCAAAACTAACGGCGTCCTCTGGTCTTAAGAAGCGGTCTCTCTCGACGGCTTCTTCAATAACAGATAATGGTTGCCCAGTACACTTTACATAAATTTGATTCAAAAGAACTCGAATGGCAAGGATTTCTTTCGCCTGGATTTCGATGTCCGTTGCTTGCCCCCGTGCTCCCCCATGAGGCTGATGGATCATGACGCGTGAATTTGGGAGGCAAAATCTTTTTCCTTTTGCTCCAGCAGTCAAGAGCAGAGAGCCCATGGAGGCTGCCTGGCCAATGCAAACAGTGGCAACATCTGGTTTGATGTAATTCATGGTATCATGAATCGCTAGGCCGGCAGTTACGACGCCACCTGGAGAATTGATATAAAGGTAAATATCTTTTGTCGGATTTTCCGATTCAAGAAATAAAAGCTGAGCACAAATTAGGCTTGCCATTTGGTCTTCAACTTCTCCAGTAAGGAAAATAATTCTTTCCTTGAGTAATCTTGAGAAAATATCGAATGATCGTTCGCCACGTGCCGTTTGTTCCACAACCATTGGTACAAGTGCACTCATTTCTGGCCTATCAAATGGAAACCCTGTCATTAATGTCCTCATTATTAATCTTTAACAAAACGTAAATTGTTTGTAAAATTTTTATAAAATTGTATATGTGTCGCGTATACCATTTGTTTAAAAGCTTTTTACGCTTTTACATTACACCAAATTTATTAACAATTTATCGTTTTGCTACCTTCATCTTAAAGCTCGTCGATTTTTTCCATGAGTTCTTGAGGTGTGACAGTTTTTTCACTCACTTCAATGGTGCTGAAAATATGATCGACAACTTTTTCTTCAAAAAGTGGCGCTCTCAATTGCATGAGGATGTCCTTATTTTTGGAGTAATACTCAAAGACTTGCTGTTCTTGGCCAGGGAATCTTTGTGCCTCAGCAACAATGGCGCGCCTTAGTTCATCGGGCGTGACCATAACATTTTGACGGCGGCCAATCTCGGCTAGAAGTAGGCCAAGCCGAACGCGACGAACAGCAATTTGCCTGTATTCCTTCTTAAGATCATCCTCACTTTTGTGGGCGTCTTCGCCTAGGACTTCTTCACGCGTACCATTTTCAAGGGCATGTTGAAGTTGGTGCCAAATAGAATGGAACTCTCCTTCTACCATGGTTTGAGGAACATCAAAATCATAGTCACCTGCGAGCGCATCCAGCAATTGGCGCTTCATATGGGTTCGGATCAGGTCGCTATATCCGGCTTTAATATCACTGTAAATAACTTTGCGTAGCTCGCCCAATGTTTCGAAGCCTAATTTTTTGGCAAATTCATCATCAGCTTTGGAGGGTATTTTTTCATTAATTTCATGAAGCGTTACGGTGAATATGGCATTTTTCCCGGCCAATTTCTTTTCGTGATAGCTTTCAGGGAATGGAACTTTTACGGTTACAACTACGCCTTTTTTGGCGCCAACAAGTTGTTCCTCGAACCCAGGAATGAAAACACCTGAGCCTAACTCCAGCTCAAAACCCTTATCACTGCCGCCGTCAATCTTGGAGCCATTTTCAAGTTTGCCGTCAAAATCAATAGTTACAATATCACCAGCTTGGGCGGCACGCTCTTTCTTAATAGGCACGGCTGTGAAATTACGTTCACAAATTACTTTAAGCCGCTCGTCTACCTCATCTTCGTTGATGGTGACTTTCAAGCGTTCAATGGAAACTTTATCCATTGGTTTTGGCTCGATATGGGGTGTATTCTCAATAGTGAGAATAAATTCAACATCTTCACCTTCTTTGCCTTTGATTTGAGAAATCTGAGGCTGCATGACAGGTGTAAGCTTGTGATCGTTAATGACCTGTTGGATGGAGTTTTCCACGATATCACTTAGGACTTCCTCGCGTGTGGATTTGCCATAGCGCCTTTTCAGTTCGGCCTGTGGGACCTTACCATTGCGAAATCCAGCAATCTTAACTTTTGGGCTAATGTCGGCCAAACGTTTTGTTACGAGATCCTCAACATCCAAATTTGGGATAATAACTTTAAATTCTCTGGTTAAGCCTTCATTTTTAACTTCGGTAATATTCATCTTAAGTTCATCCTGAGTAACAAGAAAAAATGTTTAGAGCTTTGCCATATATGGTGCGGGCGGAGGGACTTGAACCCCCATGACGCGAGTCGCCAGATCCTAAGTCTGGTGTGTCTACCAATTCCACCACGCCCGCGAGGCAGCGTTCTAAACAAAAAAGTCTTACCATATCAAATTTATTTGTGAAACCACCATTTATCAATACTGAAAATTTTTTACGGGTTTAGGGGCTATGTTGTGATCCTTGAACAGCATAAGGGGCATTTGGGAGGTCAGACAGATATCAATCGTCTTTAGCTGCTGCCTTGCAACCTAACTTCCTCCAGCATTTTTTCGACAGCATTAAGCAAGAATCGAATATCGCTTGGTTCATTTAAGCGGTGGTCGCCACCCTTGATGAGATTGAGGTTGGCGCGTGGGTCGAGCCATTTTTCCACCAAGGCCAGCGAGCACTCCCATGGGACATCTACGTCATTCAGCCCATGAAGCAATGATAAAGGGATGCGACAATTTATGGGCTTCGTTAATACTAAGTGATTTTGGCTTTCTTCAATCAATTTTAGGGTGATTGGATAAGGTGCGCCATACATGGATGGTCTTAAGAAATAACCATTCTTCTCAAGAGCAAGGTTTTGTTCGGCTGAAAGGCGTTTTGCAATTAACTCTGTGGTAAAATCTGGTGCTGCTGCAACCCCAATAATGCCACAAACTTTATGTGGATTATCTTGTGCTGCTAGGACGCTCATCCAACCACCCATGCTGGAGCCTACGCATATTACCGGCTGATCAACCAAGTGTGTGAACACATCCACAAGGTCTTGTCGCCAAACACCAATGGTGCTATTGGCAAATTCACCCCCAGATTCGCCATGACCTGTGTGGTCAAAGCAAAGGAAGGCGTGATTGTTGGTGCGGCACCAGGCTGCTAACTCTTGAGCTTTTACGCCATCTTTATCGGAGTTAAACCCATGCAGGAAAAGAATTCCTGGTGACCTACCTTCGATCTTATGATACGCAAGATGGGGTAAGTTCGGCCGTTGGAAGATGGATGACATTTCTTTTCTCTTAAAACCATTAGTAGGATCTAAACAACATGATGAAATTGTCCATTTGTCAAGTTTTGCCTGCACTTGAAATGGGAGGCGTGGAGCGAGGTACGCTTGATATCGCTCAGGCAATTGTCGCAAAGGGGTATGACAGTATTGTCATATCTTCTGGAGGTAAATTGGTTGCTGACCTTGAGTCGATGGGCAGCTTACATGTAACCTTGCCGCTTTCGTCTAAAAATCCATTTACCATCTTTAAAAATGCTCAACTTTTGAAACAGCTCGCTTCGCAAATGGGCATTGACCTTTTTCATGCACGTTCACGTGCGCCTGCTTGGAGCACCCTTCTTGCCGCTAGGGCTTTACGCTTACCGTTTGTGACCACTTATCATGGGACTTATAACGGTAAAACTTACCTCAAGCGATTATATAACAAAGTGATGACCCGGGGGGATGTGGTGATTGCACCATCCATTTTTATTCGCAACCATATTTTGCACACATATGGCTATCATTTAGCGCCTAAAATCCGTGTTATTCATAGAGGTGTGGATACAGAAGTGTTTAAACCATCCAAAGCTTTGGATCAAAGAGGGAAGGCGCTTCGAAAAAAGCTGGGTGTTCCTGAAGGGGCAAAATTTATTGTCATGCCGGCACGCTATTCTCGTTGGAAAGGGCATGAAGATTTTATCGAGCTTCTGTTTCTTTTTACGCAAAGCTATCCTGAGCAGGAGATATTTGGCGCCATTATGGGTGAGATTTCTGGGCGAGAAGATTATGTTAGGCAGCTTCAGAGGGAGATTAACGAGATTGGGTTAGCCGATAGGCTCAAGTTATGCAATGCCCAAAAAGATATGCCGACGCTTTATGCCGCAGCGGACTTAATTTTGTCACCCTCAAGAGAACCAGAGGCTTTTGGGCGTGTGGTAGCGGAAGCTGGGGCAATGGAAAAACAAGTTATTGCAATCGATCATGGGGGCGCAAAAGAAATTGTTCTTTCCGGGGTGACAGGCTGGTTAGCGCCCCTAGGGAACCTTGCCAAGATGGTCGAAATTATGGCCGATGCCATAAATTTACCCGAAGCTGAAAAAATAGCTATGGGAAAAGCAGCGCGCAAACGCATTGTGGAGAAGTTTAGCCTGAAAGTTATGCAAGCTGAAACCATTAAAATTTACGAGGAATTATGTCGTATGAGAGAGGGGCAATGAGTAGCAGTGAGTCGATCCTTGTTATTCGACATGGGGCTTTGGGGGATTTTGTTCAGTCTATCGGTCCATTTCACGCAATTCGTGCGCGGCATCAAAATGCCAGAATCATATTGTTGACGGCACCTTTCCTTCAAAAGTTTGCTGCAATGATGCCGTTTTTTGATGAGGTATGGGTGGACACGCGCCCCCGTTGGATGCAAGCGGTGAGTCTGGTAAAGTTGATGCTCAAGATCAAAAAGCCGAGCTTCAATCGTGTGTATGATTTGCAAACGTCAGGACGGACAGCTTTTTATTTTAAACTGCAAAAATTGTTTTATGGCCTTTTAGGCGGTAAAATGGCCGAGTGGTCATCCCATGTTCCAGGGTGTACCTTTGCGCATGCCACATCTGAGCGGGTTAAGATGCACACGCTAGACCGGCAAAGGCAGCAGCTGTTGTTGGCGGGTTTTTCGGATGTGCCGGCGCCACATTTTGATTGGATTCCACAAACCGATGTTCCGCCATTTAAGCTGAAAAAACCATTTGCCCTTATCGTGCCCCAGGCTTCAGCTCATCGTCCAGAAAAATGCTATCCTTTGGCAGAATTTCGCGCTCTTATGGATCTTTTTATTGCCAAAGGCGTAACCCCAGTTGTGATAGGTAGCGAGCAAGACAAGGACATTAGCTTGAGTTTGAGTCAAATTCAGCAGGAAAAAGTGATAGACCTTCGAGGCAAAACGCAGCTGGAGGATCTGGTTTTATTGGGGAGGCATGCGGATGTTGCTGTTGGGAATGACACAGGGCCCATGCATATGTTTGCAATAGCGAGTTGCCCGGTTGTGGCCCTTTTTTCTCATGCTTCAGACCCAAGCCTTTGCGCGCCTCGCGGGAAGAGAGTGGTGATTTTGAGAAAAGAAAGCTTTGAAGATCTCCCTGCCGCACTAGTTTGGGAATATGTTGAAGACGTTCTTGACAGTTAGCTAAAACTAAGCAACACCTAAATTTGGTGCATATACAATATAGTGAGGGAAAACGTGATTCGTCTGTCTTTGCCTGATGGCCAGGTGCGTGAATTTGAACAAGCGCTTACTGGCTTTGAGTTTGCACAGCATATTAGCCCTAGTCTGGCTAAAAAAGCTGTGGCCATTCGTGTTGATGGAAAGCTCAAGGATTTGACGACAACGATTACGACAAACGCTTCGGTGGCAGTGGTTGTGCGCGAAGAAGAGGATGGCCTGGATGTGCTACGGCACGATGCGGCCCACGTGATGGCAGAGGCTGTCAAGGAATTGTATCCAGAGACACAAATTACCATTGGCCCAACCATTGAAGATGGCTTCTTTTATGACTTTGCTAGGGATAAACCATTTACGCTGGATGATTTGGCTGTCATTGAAAAAAGGATGCATGACATTGTGGATCGTAACGAGGCCATTACCCGTATGGTTTGGTCTCGTGAAGAAGCCAAGGCATTCTTCAAAGAGCAGAAAGAGCATTTTAAAGTTGAAGTGATTGATGCTATTCCTGGCAATGAAGAAATTTCTGTTTATCAGCAAGGTGAGTTTATCGACGTTTGCCGCGGCCCGCATTTGCCATCAACACAAAAGTTGGGGCACGCTTTCAAGCTGATGCGAGTGTCAGGTGCTTATTGGCGTGGTGACGCTAAGAACGCTTCTTTGCAACGGATTTACGGAACCGCATGGAGCAACGAGGCGGACCTTAAGGCTTATCTGTTTCGTCTTGAAGAGGCGGAAAAGAGAGACCATCGTCGGCTTGGTCGTGAGATGGGGCTTTTTCATCTGCAAGATGAGGCTGCGGGAAGCGTTTTCTGGCATCCAAAAGGGTGGACTCTCTATCGCACCCTTGAAAGCTATATTCGCCAAAAGTTGGACGTGGATGGGTATGTTGAGGTCAAGACTCCGCAGATTGTGGATAAGAGCCTTTGGGAAGCATCAGGCCACTGGGATAAGTTTCGGCAAAACATGTTTACTGTGGAAACAGAGGATAAAGTTTTTGCCGTTAAACCTATGAACTGCCCTTGCCATGTTCAAATTTTTAAGCAAGGTCTGAAGAGCTATCGAGATCTGCCGTTGCGTATGGCGGAGTTTGGGTCATGCCATCGCAATGAGCCATCTGGGGCGCTCCATGGTATCATGCGCGTGCGCGCCTTTACCCAAGATGATGCGCATATATTTTGTTCGCCAGAGCAAATCAATGATGAGACCAAAAAGTTCTGCCGCTTGCTTGAAGGAATGTATAAAGATCTTGGCTTTGATCAATTTTTCATAAAATTTTCAGATCGCCCTGAGATGCGTGCCGGAGATGATGCTATTTGGGATCAGGCCGAGTCTGCGCTTAAGGCCGGTGCGAAAGCAGCTATGCTGGAATGGAAATTGAATCCAGGTGAAGGGGCTTTCTATGGCCCAAAGCTTGAATTTGTGTTGAAAGATGCCTTGGGGCGAGAATGGCAGTGTGGCACATTGCAGGTGGACTTTGTCTTGCCGGAACGTTTGGATGCTTCGTACATTGGGGAAGATGGCAAGAAGCATCGTCCAGTGATGCTTCATCGGGCCGTATTAGGGTCATTTGAGCGCTTTATTGGGATTTTGATCGAACATTATGCGGGCAGGTTCCCGTTCTGGCTTGCTCCTGTTCAAGTGACAATCGCGACGATCACATCTGACGCTGATGAGTATGCTGGGGAAATTAGAGGCTTATTGGCGGCACAGGGCATTCGTGCTGAGTTGGATTGCCGAAATGAGAAGATCAACTACAAGGTTCGCGAATTGAGTCTTGCCAAAGTTCCAGTGATTGCTGTTGTGGGGAAAAAAGAGGCGCAAGAGCGGACTTTGGCCTTACGTCGTTTGGGGTCACAAGAGCAAGAGATTTTGTCTGTTGATGAGGCGATCAAAGTATTTTCTCAAGATGCAAAGGGGCCCTTTGATAAAAAAAGGCCCATTGTCGCTTAAGAAATAGTTGAACTTGAGGCATATAGTGTTAAATTAAGATAATGCAGAGCGAGATTCTGCTCGAGAGCTTTTGTTAATTTTTATAAAGGAGAAGACTTGTCAACGGTAAATCAAGATGGTGGCCCAAGGGTAAATCAGGCCATTACGTCCGCTAAAGTTCGTCTGGTTGATGAAAATGGGGAAATGGTAGGTATTGTCAGCAAAGCCGAAGCGCTTCAAATGGCTGAAGAGGCTAGCTTAGACTTGGTTGAAGTGTCGCCAAATGCAGATCCGCCTGTTTGTAAGATTCTTGATTACGGCAAGTATAAATATGAAGCCCAGAAAAAGAAGGCTGAAGCTAAGAAGAAGCAAAAAGTCATCGAAATTAAAGAAATCAAGATGCGCCCTGTCATTGATGAAAATGACTATCAGGTTAAGATGCGTAACGTTCGTCGATTTTTGGAAGATGGTGACAAGGTTAAAATCACTATGCGCTTCCGTGGCCGTGAAATGAGTCACCAAGAGCTAGGTATGGAAATTTTGCAGCGTATCCAGGAGGAACTTAAGGATAGCATCAAAATCGAGCAAACTCCTAAGCTTGAAGGCAAGCAGATCATCCTTATCATGGCGCCTGCTACTGGTTAAATGGTGTGCTTGTCTTTGTCTTCCCGGATACCTCCCTTTGCCATCCCGCACACCCTTTTTGTCTTCCCCGCACACCGCCCTTTGTCTTCCCAGGCACCTCTCTTTGTCTTCCCGCACATACTCTTAGTCATTCCCGCACAGCCCCTTTGTCTTTCCCGCACTTGATGCGGGAACCCAGGTTTTTTATGGCCCCCCGCTTTCAGCGTTGCCTAAAGGCTCCCGTTTTTATGGCTCCCCACTTTCGCGAGGACGACAGAAAAAGGAGCGGCGATGGCAGGAAAAAAGCGAGGATGGCAGTGATCTGGCAATTGCATAAAAACTATGCCCAGGTAAAAAAATGTTCTTACTCACATCCGACTAAGGAAATAAACCTGGCAACATAATCTGGGGTGGAAGTAAGTTGGGAATCTCCAGAAACAGTGAGTCGAGGGAATGTAAAGCAAGAGTGCATGATAGATAGCGTTTGCTCTTCGTTTGGCTGCAGAGTGGTTGACTGTAGTTGTTCTGTATAAAGCATGAAATCTTGAGGAAGAAGATGCTTACCCTTGAAATGAACGGTGACATTAGTTGGGTTTAAGTTTTTGACATGCATCTCTTTGACAAACAGATCGTCTGATTGGGCTTTGTCTGTACATGTGACTTGAAGGTTTGTGCATTTGGAAGCAGGTTGCGGCTCGCAATATGTCAGGGCTATATTGCTATATAGCCCGTCTGGTCCGCATTCTCCTTTGCTCATTTCGTTGCTTAATGCATTGCCGGCGGCTGATTCTGGGGCGAAAATGTGCGATAGAGCAAGAAGTATCCCTGGTATGAAAGTCTTGACGTTGGTTTTATTTTTCAAAATCATAGTGTTTTCCCTGTAGTTTGATTGTTTGATAGTGATCATCATACTTGAAAAACAAAGAAAAGAATATTTTTATAATAATAGCTTGTTAGAAGTCGTCGGTATTTATTGGCGTTAGGCCAAATTATGTTGATGAGAGCAGGCATTGGTACTTAAGAAAATGAGGTGAATTAATTCCCGGTGCTTGGTGTCATTTGTTTGGCCTAAAGCTCATCTGCATAATTTTTCGTCTCTTTACATCGAACGAATAAAGGTTTTACGCTAATTATGCTTGTTAATCATGCAAGGTTGACCTGCGTGAGAACGCAAAAAGCAGCGCTGGGTTTGCCAGAGCTGCTTTGCTTCATTAAGTCCATGATATTCTGTGGTATACGGCTTAACTGGTGATTAATTTTTTGCATTAAATTATGTCCTGGTAAAGAAAATATTTTTTGTTTCTGCTGTGAAAAATTTTCACGGTATAACACATATTGTTATTATACGAAGAATTGAGTTTTTGGAGGGCTAGGAGTAAGGTAGAGTTATAAAGAAGATAAGTATAGTAAAAATGTAAGAAAGGTTCCTGCAATGCGCCTCCCCCCTCCATGAGTGGCTATATTTAAGAAGTTAGGAAATGCCCCGACTCTTTTATTTTAAGTTTTATGAAGCTTAAGAATGACTTTATGCGTGTATTATTTTTTAAGTAATATGGGTATAAGAAGTATATGTGATGTGTCCCATTCCCTTCTGGGATGAATCCTTTTATTGTTAGAGGAACTAGGTCTGATTTTGCAGCAATATATTTAGGGAGCATGATAATGCCTGCTCCCTGGAGTGCAAAATAAAATCCAGATAATGCATCATCGGTGAGTAGAGTGGGTTCTCTTACTTTCCCTGGCTGCAGGCCGTGATATTTCAAGATGTTGATTTCTTCATCTTTAATCCACGAAAAGTTTTCATGGAATTTATATAGTATTATTTTGTGCTTGTCCAAATTTGATATATGTGTCGTTTCATTTAACTCTTTTAAGTAATTAGGGTGTGCATAAGGGTATAGATGGTATTTGGCAACCTTATTAACTATAAAGAACGAAATATCTTTTGGTTTGAGGTTAACCAGCCCAACATAAACTCCTGTGTTTGCGCTAGTTAAGTTTAGTGATTTCCTCTCTTCATAAATGAGTTCTAGCGTCTGCTGTGGGTGGTCTTCTAAAAATTCCGTAACGTAGTTTGATAACCACTTGCCGCCGAGAGATATTGTCGTAATAATTTTCAGGGTGCCAGCATCAGATTTTTGCATACTTCTTAAAGAATTCCGAATCGCTTCAGCTCGCTCGCAAGCATCGGCGGCGTATTCAAGGAAGGCCATGCCTTCTTCAGTTAGCTCAACGCCGGTGCCGGAGCGATCGAGGAGACGAACACCCAATTCGTCCTCAAGGACAACAATGCGTTTGCTAATGGCGCTTCGTGTCATATTGAGCCTTTCGGCAGCATGAGAAATGTTCCGCAGTGTTGCTGAAATATAGAAGGCCTTGATACTCTCAATGTCCATAATGCATCCTTCGCAAGCTCTTTACAAAAAAGAATAAACCTAAAAAACTAATAAGATTTTAAACATAGTTTTTCCTGCGTGAGAAGGCATGCGCATTATCAGGTATGGATTTGGTGGATATGTCAGGAGTATTGAGGCATAAGAGCTTTACTGCGCTGTCCAGCCGCCGTCCATAGTGATGGCTGCGCCGCGGATTTGGCCTGCGTCGTCAGAGCAAAGGTAAGCGACCAGGCTGGCAATTTGTTCTACGCTGGCAAATTCGCCCGAGGGTTGCTTTTCAAGCAGAAGTGCTAGCTTTTCCTCCTCAAATGTTTTGCCAGATGCTTTAGCGCGATCTTCAATTTGCTTAGCAACCAGAGGTGTGAAGACCCAGCCAGGGCAAATGGCATTGCAGGTAATGGGGGTTTGTGCCGTTTCTAGGGCGGCCACTTTTGTGAGCCCAATGATCCCATGCTTAGATGCGACATAGGCTGATTTTTGCGCTGAGGCAATCAGGCCATGCACCGAGGCAATATTGATAATCCGTCCGCTGTTTTGGCGTTTCATATGGATCAAGGCGGCTTGCATTAGAACAAAAGGGCTGGTTAAGTTGATGTTTAGAACCTTTTCCCATTCTCCAAGTGGAAAAATTTCTAAGGGGGCAACGTGTTGAATGCCGGCGTTGTTGACCAAAATATCAATCTTGCCAAAGGTTTGAACCGTCTGCTCAACTAATGTATGAGCATTTTCAGGATTATTTAAGTCTTCATCAAAAAATTGACATTTTACACCAAAACGGTTTTGGATGCTTTCCACAAGCTCCCGAATGGCGTTAGGATCACCGAGCCCATGAAAAGCAATGGAGCATTTCATAGACGCTAAATGTTCTGCGATGCCTAAACCAATGCCGCTGGTTGAGCCGGTGATGAGTGCAACCTTGGTGTCCATTTTTAGTTCCCCCTTATGGCTTTTGTATGTTTGATATTAGGTTATTATAGATAAATATTCTGGATCAAGGAATAAAGAACAGTTGAGTTTTTCTTGAGTCTTACGTATAGGTTTGAAATCATATTTGGATCAATGGTGAGGGAGCATGACAGAGAGTAAAATTAAGCGTTTTATTGTTTCTTGGGATGAATTTCGCAGGGACAGCCAGGCTCTTGCATGGCGATTAACCGCGCAAAAACCGTGGAGGACGATTGTTGCTGTCGCCAGAGGTGGGTTGGTTCCTGCGGCTATTGTTTCAAGAGAGCTTAACATACGCAATGTGGATGTTGTTTCGCTTGCTAGCTATGACGATGAAACGGAGCATCAAGGTGCCATGGAGATCCTTAAGCGTGTCAACGGGACGGGTGAGGGTATGCTTGTCGTAGACGATTTAGTTGATACAGGGACAACGGCTAAAGTCATTCGCCAAATGTTGCCTCAGGCTCATATTGCCACTGTTTACGCCAAGCCAGACGGCAAGCCATTTACGGATACGTTTGTCACAGAGGTAAGCCAGGATACGTGGATCGTTTTCCCCTGGGAAGTTGACTAACTTACTCTATATCTTCAAGGTAGTAAAAGGCGTCTGGGCTAGGGGCAACGCCTAGGGCAACAAAGAGTAACGCAAAAAAGATAAAGAAAACGATGGCATCGGTTTTGCTTGGTGATTGGCTACCCATCACTCTTCTCCTTTGATTACAAGCTTGCACATATGATCATGGAATTACATGTAAAATTTATGAGTAAAAAATTAACAAGTTGTTAAAAATGCGTAAAAAAAGTCTTTATCTAGGCTGAAAAAGGCATTCCATTTGACCTGACTTTTCATTAAAGTGAATGAAATGTTGCTTTTAGATAGTATTGTGTTGGGTCATGAAACCAAAGCTTAATCTTATTTCGACGGGGACAACGACCTTTATCCGTCGCCGGACGAACGAATTCCTTGGAATGATGGTATTATCAACGGGGCTCATTCTTCTTGCTGCTTTGTGTTCATATGATCCTTTTGATCCATCTTTGAATACTGCCGTTTCGGCTTCAGCGAGAAATTTTCTAGGAATGCCAGGTGCTTTGTTTGCTGATATAATACTGCAGTGGTTTGGGTTGGGAGCTTTTCTGTTGCCATTAAACTTGGCTCGGTATGGGCTTGGTTTATTCCGACACCGTGAAGTGCCAAGTATTTTATCGCTCATATTGCAAACATTCGGGTTAATGCTTATGACTTCCTGCGTGTTTGCGCTGATCCAATCCAATTTAACTTGGCAGTTCTCAAACACATTTGGTGGGATTGCTGGCTATTTGTTGACTCAGGGGCTTCATAATTTAACCGGGATTCCTTTGGCACTTCTTCAGATTCTTTCGTTTGTCCCATTTGTTATTTTGTTTGCAGTTATGGTTATCAAAAAGGTCAGGGAACATTTAAATAAGTCGAAAATATCCCAGCCAAAAGTTTTTCCTGATGATATGGAAAAAGAAGAGCCGAATATCGGTAATGATAGACCTTATTTATCTATGCCTAAAGCTAAGGTCCCGCCAGAATTGAAAGCTACGGCTGAAAAACACGTGGCTAAAAGCCCCATTTCAATCCTTAAGCGTCCATTACCCCTTTTCGAATCTATTGCTAAAGAGACAGATGTTGTTGAGCAGGAAAAAACGGCTAAAAGAAGTGTAAAAAACATTCACACTATGGAAGCTAAAGGCTTGCTCCCGCCTCTTTCCTTGCTGCAATTGCCTTCCAGTGACAAACCCATTACGATTGAACACTCTGAATTACAGGCCCAAGCTCAGCAATTGGAAAGTGTGCTGGATGAGTTTGGTATTAAGGGGCAGATTGTTCAAGTTAGGCCTGGTCCCGTGGTTACCTTGTTTGAGCTTGAGCCTTCAGCGGGGACGAAATCATCCCGGGTAATTGGATTAGCCGATGACATTGCGCGTTCGATGTGTGCTATCTCAGCACGTGTTGCCATTGTTCCAGGGCGGAATGTTATTGGCATTGAGCTACCAAATGTGGATCGGCAAACGGTGTATTTGCGGGAATTATTGTCTTCGCCAGCCTATGATCAAACAAAGGCTGCCCTTGCATTAGCTTTGGGGAAGGATATTGGTGGTACGCCAATTGTAGCGGATTTAGCTAAGATGCCACATTTGTTGCTGGCAGGAACAACAGGGTCCGGTAAGTCTGTTGCTGTGAATACAATGATCCTATCGTTACTCTTTCGTCTTCCACCAGAAAGATGTCGCTTTATTATGGTTGACCCTAAAATGTTGGAGTTATCCATTTACGATGGCATCCCACATCTTTTGGCTCCCGTTGTGACCGATCCGAAGAAAGCCGTTGTCGCTCTCAAATGGGTGGTTCGAGAAATGGAAGATCGCTATCGAGCCATGTCGAATCTTGGTGTGCGGAATATTGAAGGTTACAATCAAAAGCTTAAAGAAGCGAAGGAGTCAGGATCTGTTTTGACGCGGCGAGTGCAAACAGGATTCGATCCAGAGTCTGGCAAACCCATTATTGAAAACCAACCACTTGATCTGACGGAGTTGCCCTACATTGTTGTGGTTGTGGATGAAATGGCGGATTTGATGTTGGTGGCTGGTAAAGATATTGAAGCGGCAGTTCAAAGGCTGGCACAAATGGCTCGAGCTGCTGGAATCCATCTTATCATGGCAACCCAACGGCCATCTGTGGATGTGATAACGGGTACAATCAAGGCAAACTTTCCATGCCGAATTAGCTTTCAGGTGACATCCAAAATTGATAGCCGAACTATTTTGGGTGAACAAGGGGCCGAGCAGTTATTGGGTCAAGGTGATATGCTTTATATGGCTTCTGCAGGCAGAGTCATGCGTGTTCATGGTCCCTTTGTGAGTGATAAAGAAGTTGAAATGGTTGTGAATACTTTGAAATCAATGGCGCCTGCCCAGGAGCAAATTGACATAACCGCTGAAGATAATGATGGCGATGTGGCTTCAGGTAATGGGCGAGAGCGTTCTGAATTAGACCCATTGTTTGATGAGGCTGTGGAGTTAATTTGCCGTGAGAAAAAAGCATCCACAAGCTTCATCCAGCGTTACTTCCAAATTGGATATAATCGAGCTGCCAGGATAATGGATCAAATGGAGGCTCAAGGAATTGTTGGGCCTGCCAACAATGTTGGTAGACGAGAAATTTTGGCAAGAGTTTATGATGAAGAAAGATAAAGGCCAAATGTTAGGATTAAGAATGACTAGGATTGGGCAACAATGGTGAGCGTTAGGATGCACAATACTCAATACAATAAGGTTATGTTTCTTGTTCTTGCACTTATTTGCTTTATGTTCTCTCCTGATATACAGGCTAATCCAACCATAGACATTAAGCCTTATGAAAACTATATGAGTGCCCTGAAAAGCTTGGAAGCAGACTTTGTTCAAGTGGATCCAAATGGGCAATCTTTTCAAGGTCGCTTGTATCTTGTTAGACCAAGTTACATGCGCATTGAATATGCCAAAACAAAAGCAGGGCGCCAAACATTGCCCTTACGTTTGGTTGCAGATGGAAGCCGTATGATTCATTTCGATAAGGAGTTGAAAGAGACACAATTATATAGCTTTGATGCAACTCCTGCAGGTTTTTTTCTTCAGGAGACGATTTCTTTCTCAAAGGGGGTTCAAGTAGTTCGGGCAGAAAGCAAAGACCAATTAACATTTATTGGCTTGAAGAAGGCAAAAGATTCTGAAGATGGAATGTTGACATTTGTTTTTAAAGATAACCCCATCCGTTTGGTAAAGTGGATTATCAAAGATGCGCAAGATCTTGAAACAACGATCACCATTCAGAGTGCAAAAGAAAATGTGATTATTAACCCACAGCTTTTTGACCCTAATTTTGAAGATCCCCAGCAACCGATAGTGGATGAGGTTTTGTCTTTAGGCGATAGCCAGATGAGTCATTAAAAATAATCCAATCTTCACCAGTTAGCATAGTTAATTTTTTGCGCAACCGATAAAGATGCGTTTCAATAGCGTGAGTTTGTGCTTGTGAGGCATACTTTAAGCATGATGTTTGCAGCATTTGTCGTGTGCTTCCATCGGGATTTTCGCAAAGATGATTGAGGATATCCACTTCACTGTCTGTGAGAAAAATTTTTGTTTCATTGTGACTTAGGGTTTTTTGTCGTGGATAGTAATGTATGGAGTCAAGGGCCCATTGTTTGGCGCTGGAGAAGCTGTTTTTTTCTTTTTGTACACGATTTAAAAGATCATTTATATCGAGGGGAAGAGGAAGAAAATCGGATCCTTCGGGGCCTTGCCCCAAATATATAACAGGTAAATTTTTTGGGTTGAATGAAGAGTCGATGGGAATCAACTGATCATTGGCATATAAAATGACATCTCCTTCAGCTATTTCAGGATTGATTTTTAAATAGATAGAGGAAAATTGGTCAAGCACTTCCTCAAGACTTGAGGCTAAAAATGATTGGTTAGTGAATAAACAAATAGCAGTCATATATGGACATTATCATTAAGCAGGATTAAAGTTAAGGGAGTGACGTAAACAAAAATGTTCCCTCCTTTTTTCGAGATGATGCCATGGTTGATATTAGCCAAAAACTGAATGAAGAAAGTTTCCTTCTTGGAAAGCTGGGAACTTGCCATGTTCTACTGAGAGATGATCACCGCTTCCCATGGCTTATCCTTGTCCCAGATATATTAGGGTGCATTGATATGGATGAGTTGCCATATGCTGATAGGCAGGGTGCTATTGAAGATGTCGCCAGGTGCGCGCAGGTGATGAAAAAAGTTTGGAGCATTGATAAAATGAACATTGCCTCCATTGGAAATATTGTTCCGCAGTGTCATATACATGTGGTGGGCCGCAGAAGAGATGATTGCTTATGGCCACAACCTGTTTGGGGTTTTGGCGAGCGTCAGCCATATGACCTAAAAATTGTGGAAGACAAGATCAATCTTTTGAAGAAGCTCCTCTTTAAACCTCTTTAATTTTTTTTGATGCCGAATAAATAATCTGCTCTGGCACCGCGTGAAAATCGCCGAGTGATTTTGTTAGGAAATTCATAAAAGCTCTCTTAGCGATAAATTGTTGCCCAGGTGGGGTTTTAAGTCGTAATTGGAACTCAATACCGTGTGCCCCAAAACCATTGACACCACGAATCTCTATAGGGCCTTTGATAAAATGCTTTGTTTGTTTGTCATGTGAGAAATCATTGTAAATACCTTGGATTTTTTGGCTTAGTCTATCCAGGTCTTCCGTGTATTTGGTTTCAAAATTTATGATTGCGTAAGCATAATCTTTCGAAAGATTTGAGATTGAGATAATGGTTCCAAAAGGAATGGTGTGTACAGTTCCATCGTCACTACGAAGTCTCACCATCCGTAAGGTTAGTTCTTCAATTTTGCCTTGTTTGCCGCCAATTTCTACAATATCCCCAATGGCAAGTGTGTCTTCCAGTACAATGAACAGCCCAGTGAAAAGGTCTTTGAAAATATGTTGTGACGCAAGGCCTAACCCAAGGCTAGCAACGCTGATGCTGGCGATAATTGGTGTTACATTGAACCCAAGTTCAGATAACGCCAAAAGCAATGCGGGTAAGAAAATGATGTATCGCCAAAAATGTTTGAAAATTTCTCCAAGAGATTTAAGGCGCTGACTATTATATTGATCCTGTCGTTCAACAAAGCGGTTGACAATTTTTTTGCCCAGATTGTTTATTCCTGATGCCATAGCAAAAATAAAACTCAAGATGATAACTTTAGAAAAAATCGTTACAAATGTGGGTGTAGACAAAAGAGTTAGCAGGGCTCCGGGGCGCCAGATTTCATAAATTAATGAAAGAGAAAGCAGTAAAGAAATGGCTGTGGTGAGATAAAATAGCGCATTCTTTTGGTTATCAACGGCCAGGCTAAGTTTGTCGAAGTGTCCTTTGGCCGCAAAGCGTTTAAGTGGGGTAGCGAAGGAAAGTCTTTTTTGGATAACGAATACATTTGCCATGAGAAGAATAAAGGAAAGGGCGCCCTTCATCAAAGCTAATTGCCAATTATCATTAAAGAAGATAAGACCATTGCCAATGAATAAGATTAGGATAATGTGATGCCAAATGGGAGAGATGGGTTTCAGAAGCTTTTGAATGGATTGCATGATAGGCGATGATAGCTCTTCATCTGAATCAATCCAATTGCTGACCGCTTGCCTGACTTCGAGAAGGTTGCGCACAAAAACGACAAGGACGATCAAGCCAGAAAGGATATTGGTTGTTGACTTTAGTGATGGAGGGAATGAAAAAACATCAATTAAGGCTTGCAAAGAAAGATTGATGGCAAAAACAATCAGCGTTGCATTTAAGAGGCGTCTAAAAAAAACTAACGGCTTAGCCTTAATATTTATGTTGTAAGCTTTAAAAAGAGGGTTAATAAGCCCATGATTTATAAGCTTGAGAGATCTAAGCGCAAAAAAGAGCATCCCAATAGTGACAAATGGTACCCGAAGCCCATCTTGTATGGGGATAATGCTAATGGCAAAATAGAAAAACCCAAAATGAATGAGTGTGGGCAAAGTTGTGAGACCAAATTTTAAAAATGTATGTCCCACACCTTCTGTAAAGTGGTGAGTGAATTTTTCCAAAAATGTCGCCGAAGCTTTGGCTATGAAAAAACCAATACCAACAATCAACAAAATCAGCGACAAGGGCTGGGCATAAATTAATAAATCTTGTGGGTTTTGGAGCTTATGGGCCGTTGTGGTGATCATGTTTTGAATCAAGATAACGCCGTCAACTGCTTGCAATGCATATTTTCGGATGGTTTCTACTGTATGAGAAATGGCATTAAGGCTGCGCGTGGTAATAGCGCTATCGATATTATTTAGGTCAGACGTGTTGGTTTTGGTAGCTGTTTGCGTTGGGAGGGAAGCTGTGGTGGTTTGAGTGTTTTTGACAATAGCTCGTGTTAATGCTGCTACCTCTTTGCGAAGGAGTTGAACCTCATTTTGTACGGCTTCTAATTGGGTAGGAGCTGTTTCAGAGGAAGAGGCCGGGGGTTCGGTGCTTTCATGAGCCCAGCAAGGCTGGACTGTAAGCATCAAAAATAGGATAATAATTTTATTCATATAGATGTACTCCTTAAGAGCATTTTGACATAACTTTTCTTGACAGGCAAAGCAAACCCATCAAGAGTAATAGCGTTTTGCGAAAAGGGTCAAACGCCAATGAATGGCTTTTTGAATCGATTGAGGCTTCTTCCATGGCCAATGATTGGCATCCTTTGTTTAATAGGGGTGATTGGCATCCTTATGCTGTATTCAGCGGGCAATGGCAGCTTCTATCCATGGGCCAATAAACAAAGTTTAAGATTCGGATTTGCCTTGATCTTAATGCTCATTGTGGCGCAGTCAGATATTCGTCGGTGGCTACACTATTCCTACATAATATATATTATGGCATTTTTATTGCTCATCATTGTTGAAGGTATCGGTCTGATCGGCATGGGGGCGCAACGATGGATTGATTTGTATTTTTTTCATCTTCAACCATCTGAGGTTATGAAGGTAGCCTTGGTTTTGGCTTTAGCACGGTTCTTTCATCAAACTCAAACTGAGGAATTATCGCGTATTCGAACGCTTGTTATTCCATTGATGATGGTCATTGCTCCAGTGGCTCTTGTAATGAAGCAGCCTGATCTAGGAACAGCCATTATCTTGTTTAGCCTTGGCGTGGCGTTATTTTTTATTGCTGGTGTCAGTCTTTATTATTTTATCGGCGGTGGGGCTTTGCTGATCGCGTTTATTCCTATTATGTGGCATTTCCTTCACCAATACCAAAGGGATCGTGTTCTTAATTTTCTCAACCCAGAACATGATCCCCTCAATACTGGCTATCAGATCCTGCAATCAAAAATTGCTTTGGGGGCTGGCGGATTATTCGGCAAGGGGTATCTAAAAGGCAGTCAAAGCCATCTAAATTTTTTACCCGCTAAGCAAACAGATTTTATTTTTACTATGCTCTGTGAGGAGTGGGGGATGTTAGGGGGGATTTTCCTAATCATTTGCTATATTACACTCATTATATATGGGCTAAGAGTCGCTGCATTTAACCGTAACCGCTTTGGGCGTTTATTAGCAACGGGCATGGTAATGACGCTGTTTTTGTATGTGTTTATAAATATGGCTATGGTGATGGGGCTTGTTCCAGTTGTTGGTGTCCCGCTCCCATTTATCACCTATGGGGGGACATCCTTGCTCACTCTTATGATTGGTTTTGGGCTTATTTTTGCGGTTGATCAAAATCGTGATAGGGTAGTCCGAGGTATTTAGCCAAAACTATAGAGAAACTTCACCAAAAGTGTAAATATGGTTGTGTTATTGGGATGTGTATGAAGCGAAAAATATTATTTACCAGTTCGCTCGGCAATATATTTGATGCCTATGATGCAAATTTGTACGCGATTTTTGCAGTAACTTTAGCTCCCATTTTTTTTCCCAACTCAGATCAAAGAATATCACTCCTCAATAGTCTCGTCATGTTCATGATTTCTTATCTAGCCCGCCCGGCTGGGGCTCTTCTATTTGGCTGTTTAGGTGACAAAGTGGGGCGCAAAAAGGCTCTTAGTCTATGTATGATTGGTATGGCTATTCCGACTTTAGTTATCGGCCTGTTGCCAGCTACTTCATATATCGGAATCTGGGCGCCCATAATCTTATCCTTATGCCGTGTTATGCAGGGTATTTGTTCGGGAGGTGAGTTGAATGGTGCAATGATTTTTTGTGCGGAACACTTTCCAAAAACCCAGACAGGTCGAGTGATTGGATTTATCTCATCAACGGGTGTTTTGGGTGTTCTTCTGGCCATGGCAATTGCGGCTATTTTGACATCAGAACATTTCCCTAATTGGTCTTGGCGTCTGGCCTTTGTTCTGGGAGCCCTCATCTGTTTGTTTGGTGCACTCATTCGTTTATCACTGGAGGAAACACCTGCTTACATAGCCATTCAAAAAGCTTCAGAAATTGAAAACATGCCGCTTAAATCTATCATCCAGCATTATAGATCGGCATTTTTCTTGTGTTTTTCTAAAGGTGCATTGACCTCTGGACTTGGTTTTACATTATATGTTTATCTTCCGCTTGTCCTAAAGACTGCTTACAGCATTCCTCAGCAAACTACATTTATATTTGGGTTAGCAGGTTTAACAGCATACATGGCCTTTTGTTTTATCGGAGGAATGGCCTTTGATAAATCTCCTAATCATCGACCTCTATTATGGGGAGCGAGAGCTTGTTTAATTTTTTGTCCTTTTGTTTTTTACATTTTTCAAATTGAGCAGTCGTTCTTTTTCATTATAGGGCTGTTGATTCTGGGTTCCTTAACAGGGTTTATCGCTGGCTCAGGATATCCGTTTTTACAAAGGTTATTCCCTCCTCAGGCTAGGTACACAGGGGTTTCATTGGGCTTTACATTGGGCGGAGCTTGTTTAGGCAGTGCGGGACCCTTGATAATGTTGTGGGCGGAAAAGTTCGTGGGGAGATTTTGGTCGCCAATGGTTTTCATCGGCGGCATTTGCTTATTTTTTTTTGTAATAGAATTATCATCCCGTAACGGGCGAAAATATTTCTATTAATTCACAACGAGATGCAGATACAATTGACGATAATTTTATCAAAATTTAAATCAATTTTTTATTTGATTAAGGGTAAATTTTAGTTGACAGGTTATGAGTTGTGCACACGAGCTTTTCGCGAAACCTGGGAATCCCTCAGTCAACATTTTTTTTTGCACAAAAGTATTTTTTTTTGATTTACATTTAAAAAAGGTAAGGCTGCCTTGATTTTTTTTAACGAGCTTTTTTTTAAGGCAAGTTAATAAAGTATTAAGGTGGGCGGCCAACTCGTTTAATCACCCAGCTTTTATGCACAAACTTATCCACAGAATCCGTGGATGAATTTTGTTGAAAACAAAGTGGGTGCAAAATATAAATTAGGGATCAAATTGTAAGGACTCAGATGCCTAAAATAAACGCTGAAACATCAGCTGAAACACGCCTTGAAAATGGTGTAAATGTCATCAAGAAAATGCTCAAGTTGCTCCCATCGACCCCGGGTGTGTACCGGATGATAAACAAAGAGGGCGATGCGCTTTATGTGGGTAAAGCAAGGCAATTAAGAAAACGGGTCCAAAGCTATACGCGTGTGCAAATCCTCCCAATCCGATTGCAACGTATGGTTGCTGAAACAGTCAAGCTTGAGGTGATTTTGACAAACACAGAGACAGAAGCGCTCTTGTTAGAAAGCAATCTGATCAAACAACTGGCTCCTTTCTACAACATCCTTTTGAGGGATGATAAATCATTTGCCTATATTAAGCTGTCAGATCACCCGTTTCCTCTTCTTTCTAAGCACAGGGGTGGGATTGATCATTCAGGTGACTATTATGGCCCTTTTGCCTCAACGGGAGCGGTTAATGGCACTCTCGAAGCATTGTATAAAATTTTTAAGCTACGATCATGTTCGGATACTGAGTTTAAAAATCGAACAAGGCCATGTTTGCAATATCACATTCAAAGGTGCTCAGCGCCTTGTGTGAAATATATTTCACAGGAGGTCTATGCTCAAGATGTGGAAAGCGTAAGAGCGTTTTTGGGCAAGAAGAGTCATAATCTTTTAGAAGAGTTGGGCAAAGAAATGCAAGAAGCAAGTGACAGGCTTGATTTTGAGACGGCGGCAAAATGTCGGGATAAGATTCGTTTCTTAAGTACTATTCAGCAGCAGCAAGGCATCAACATCCATGGGTTTCAAGATGCTGACATTATGGGGATGGTTCAAGAAGGAGACCAGACGTGCATTCAGGTGTTCTTTTTTCGTAATGGGTGTAATTATGGCAGTAAGCCATTTTTTATTACTCATAATGAGGATGAAACAAAAGGAGAGCTTATATCTGCTTTTATTATGCAATTTTATCAAGATCATGGTGTGCCTGCCCTTGTTCTTGTTAATGAAATGCCGCATGAATTAGAGCTTGTTGAAGAAGCGCTTAGCGCACAGTCTCGCAAAAGTGTTTCCATTTTCAAGCCGGAGCGTGGTTTAAGGCGAAAGGTTATAGAGCAGGCGGTGCTCAACTCTAAAGAGGCCTTAAAACGCAAGCTTATGAACCAAAATAATTTTCAAAGCCACTTGAAGCAAGTCAATGCTTATTTTCATTTACCCAATGTACCTCGACGCATTGAGGTCTATGATAACAGTCATTTGTTTGGCAAAGATGCTTATGGCGCTATGGTGGTTTTCCTGGATGATGGATTTGATAAAAAAAGCTATCGTCGATTTAAAATCAATACATCTGAAACTCCCAGGGGTGGAGATGATTTTGCTATGATGCGCGAGGTGATCATAAGAAGGATGCGCAAAGATGAGGCCGGAGAGATTGTTAATAAGCCGGATCTGTTGATTATTGATGGTGGGAAAGGGCAGCTTTCTGCTGTTCAAGAAACGTTGCTTGAGCTTGGTATTGATATTCCTGTTATTGCTATGTCCAAAGGGCCGGATCGAAATGCTGGCAATGAGGTTTTTCATCAAGTAGGCCAAGCGCCTTTGCACCTTGAGAAAAATGACCCTGTTCTTTATTTTCTTCAAAGATTGCGGGATGAAGCGCATCGATATGCGATCACGGCTCATCGTAAAAAAAGAACTGCTAACATTGAAAGATCAAGGGTTGATGATATCCCTGGTGTTGGGGCGCAGAGAAAAAAAGCTCTTTTAAGGCATTTTGGCTCTTCATATAATGTAAGTAGAGCTGGCTTAGATGATCTTGTTGTTGTAAAAGGGATAGATAAAAGCCTTGCTCAAACTATATATGCTTTTTTTCATTCTAAAGTTTAGGGCCCGCTATGCGCAGAAATCTACCAAACATACTTACACTTTCGAGGGTAGTTGTGATTCCGCCCCTCATATTTTCGTTCTTTGTCCCATATGGTTTTGCTAGGTGGGTTGCGACGCTCTTATTCATGTATGCTTGTCTGACGGATTTTTTAGACGGGTACCTTGCACGTAAGTGGAATCATATCAGTTCTTTTGGGCGGTTTTTGGATCCGGTTGCAGATAAATTGTTGGTTTGTTCAACCTTGCTCATGTTAGTGGGGATGGGGGGTATTAGAGGCCTTTCTTTGTTGGCGGCTGTGGTGATTCTTTCGCGTGAAATTTTGGTGTCAGGCTTGAGGGAATTCTTGGCGCAATTGAATGTGGGCATGCCGGTCAGTTGGTTGGCAAAATGGAAAACTGCTATTCAGATGGTAGCGATTGGATGTTTGCTCATCGGTGATGCAGGGCCATGGATACCACCTTTGGCGTGGAAGACTCTTGGTATAACATGCTTGTGGTTTGCGGCAGCGTTGACGCTTTATACTGGCTATGATTACCTTAAAGCTGCTATGGAGCAATTGAATGACGTTTGGGTTAAAGACGATGAAATTTAGGGTGAGTTTCTCCTTGCATTCTCACGCAAGAGCGCTATAAAGGTTTTGATCCAACTAAGGGGGCGGTTAGCTCAGCGGGAGAGCACTACGTTGACATCGTAGGGGTCACAGGTTCAATCCCTGTACCGCCCACCATGGAAAGCCTTGGATTTCTTCTCTCGCAGCCCCTCAGTTATTTTCTCTCAGTAAGCAAATAGTAAGCAAGAGATGGGAACAGCTAGGAACGAAATAGTGGTTCTTTGGTTGGTCTCTAGATGTGGTTTTTGATGCACTCTTCAATATCTTCTGCGCGATAAAGAATCTTCCCCCCTATCTTGCCATACTTAAACCTTTTGCCATGAACGCGTTACTTTTTGAGTGTTGGTTCAGGAATTTTATAGATGAAGGCAATCTCTTCTCAGGTGAGTAAAGGTGTCATTGATAATTCTCCTATGTGTAAAGTTTAATCTTTTTATGCTTACTGGCTGCTTACTGTTGCCGCTTAAGGAAAGGGATTATGACGACCAAATAAGTTTTAATCATGTCGCCCGCATGGCTAAAAGCAAACTCTTGAGTGACTAATTTTTCTATTTGTAATCTTAATAACTTGCAAAAAGCGAGTGGATCAGGGCCTTGTTAGCGGTTGCAAAGGGTTTTATGCCTGTTATAGGATGCCATTCAAGCCCTGGATGTCCGGGGCTTATCTTATATGCGAGACTGATGGGTCATTTGGTTTTCCTGTAAAGGTAAATAAGTGGCCCACATTTTTTTACACATTGAACGAGAGCTATGCCAATCTTAATACCCGTGGAACGGAATAAGCGACATCAAAAGAAACAACGGCATTGAGCTGTGCTTCTGCTTCTTGCATTCTTTTTGCTGCTCGTGGTAGCTAGTATAGTAGTGATTCTGCTCTAAGCTAGAGGCCGGTGTTGGTTTAGATCGAGCTCATCGATCCGTCTCATAGCTTTGTCATAGTCACCTTTGTCGGTAGTAGCGATTAAGGTGTATATTGTCAGTCGTGTGGGTTGCAAAAAGCAGGTTCCCAGCTTCCGATCCTTAAGGCAGAAGGCACCTAAATGAGCACTGATACTCCTGTCGGCATTAACGACGAGGGTATCATTCTATTGTTAGAGTAAGCACTGCTGAAATGTTGAAACTTTACTCAGTTCATAAGAAGAACCTTGTTCCTTACGAATAGTAGCCGAAAGGGACAAGGTCAGGCTATAAAAGCAAGGTTAGCATTAACAACTGCCACTTGCGTCAATCGGATGTTTCAATGCAGTAGTCAATTTCTGTGAAAGGAAAACAGGTCTTGATGTAAGCTTTCACAGCCAACTGTTAGTAGTTCCTATGGTTGTTCTTGACATAAGCAGGAGCACCTATACCCTTGTCGGCAATAACGACGAGGGTATAGGTCTTGTTGAGGCAAGTGTTTTCAATCCCATCAGCTCGCCCTTCTGGAAGTCGTTCTTAAACTTAGTAAAGTGACTTCCAAAGACGCTTTTTAAGATGGCTGATCAGTAATAAGCTCATTGCTGGTGGTGAGGATGCCAATCAGGGCTCCTGTGCCATCACTTGAAAGGATATAAGTTTTATTTACACCCCTTGCGTTTATCACCAGGCCTCAGGAGTTCGTGGAGCGCACCCCATCAAGACTGGACAGAAAGGGCAGCAGCCTCAAGAGACCAGAAAATGGTTTCAGGTAAGCCCTGCGCTGATTCAAACCAAATTCTAAGCTCTGTAAGCGCTGACAATGGCCCAATTCTTCTAACTAACTGAAGGATATAGAAAATATCTAGACCCTTTACACAAGGGTCGGAGCCAGACTCCATCCCTTTGCTTTTTGAAAGCCATGCTGTTTTTGAAGTTAAGCTTCATCCAGAGCTGGTTTACCAAGAGAGGTTTTGGCCTTTGCAGCTGTTGGCAGTGCGAGCTTTTTGAAAGGGGATATGAGTGGAACTTAAAAGTAAAACTTATACTTCACCGATACTCCTTTTCCAGAAGGTTAGAGCAAAGGTAAGCTCTGAGCAGCTGCCCTCAAGTTTGGCTGGCCATTGAGAAGAGCCATAAAGCTTTACAACAAGCTCGAAAGGAGGAAGCAAAGATTTCACCCTCCTTTGAGCGCATCATTCAAAAGCACCTAGACTTGACGACAAGGAGGACGGTAAGATTGCTTCTTCATCTTCATGCGAATTACTGTTCATGTTCACGTGCGAATAGGCGTTCACCATCATACCAACATCAATCCCCACATTTAGGGAGTAAACCAACATCCCAAGACACTGACGATGGTGATGGTTGTATTATTTGATGCAATAATGCTCATATGATCGCTTTGGATAAGCTTAAAGATGATTTGCCTTTTCAGCTCAATGAAACACTTCAAGCATTCTCCATGGGCTAGTAAACAGCCTTTATGACGCTTTATCATTTTAAAACCCCAAAGCTTTAGCATCCAAGACTTCTTCCGTCTCAAGGTCAGGCTGTGTGACCAGCTCTAATATTTTGACACCTTTCAGGATGATCATTTCAGTCTATGCATTTAAGTTTTCCAAAAGGTTTTTTTACAAAGCGACACAGATGAGATTAGACAAGCTCAGCGACAAGAATCCTGATCACCATACATCAAATGGGATGAGAAGATGGGATTTCAAAAGTAAGATCATACCACAATCAAAAGGGTTGAAGGCAAAGGTGATGAACTCTCATTGCGATGAGACTTTCACCTCATCCAGACAAAGAAGGCTTTTTCAGTAAACTTAAGAATGTTCTTAGTAAACTTAAGAAGGGTAAAAGCTTATCATCGACACACTCAAGACTAGATTCTCAAGAATGTGATGATGGCTTTTAGGGCTTAAGAAGATGGGTAAGATTTTCGATGATATTCTATGATGAGGCTGCCTTCCGATGAGGAAGCCTCTTTCTTTGTCGCACTTAAGAAAACTCTTAACGGCTAAAAACTTATCATCGACAGACCTTAGACTGAGTTTGAATGAAGCGATGATAGATTTTTAAGAGGGTAAGACAAAAGCTTTAGTTGACTGATGAAGGCTTAAGACATGACCCTCCTCATCATGAGGAGGTCTTCTCTATCAGTGGTATTAAGAAGGTTCTTAACCGCTAAAAGCTTGTCATCAACATGACCTAAGATTGGGTTTGAATGAAGACGATGATGAATTTTTAAGGCTTAAGAGAAGGGCTTTAGTGGACTGCAGAGAACTTAAGTTCAGCTGAGTCCTTCTTTTCCGTCTCCCTGCCTCGGCAGTGACTGCCTCGCAGTGCGACACTCTGTTTGGACTGAGGAGAAGGATGACACCTTCCTTTGTGTGTCTTTCCCTTGAGTGCTTGTGTCGTCTGAGGCTGCTGGCAGCCCTCGCCCTGCCTCCCGCCTGGGCGGCTCGGGCCTTAGCAGACTTTGGGGACTTAAGAAGACTGAGGTTCTTGGTTTTGTCTTGTCTGATATGTTTGAATGCGAACATGGAACATGTGAGCATGGTACTGTGAACATGGTTCATGCTTTGCATGGAACATGTTTTAAGAAAAGTCTTAAGACAACTTAAGTTTTCTTAAGAAGCTTATAAGGGAACCTTAAATGTTTAAAAAAAAATTATAGAAACTTAAACCTACTTAAGTTCCTATAGAGCTTTAGAAAATATTATAATTTTTTAAAATATATTATAAATATTATTAATTATTATATAGTTATATATTCTATAAGGATGTCACTCTGGATCACGATCTGTTCGTCTCATATGAAGGGTGACCGATTGAAGTTTTGGCAATGGGTCAGCCCAGGAGATGGTTTATTTCTCCGTTACTGGTCCCAATCTCATTAAAATTTTAGCAATCTAGAGTTTCTCGGGGTTTTTTAGATCATCTTCCATTCAATGGAAAGATGACTTATTTCCCCACTACGCCAACTTTCTAGATAAAATTTTATCTATGCCCAGTTTCCTTAGGGTTTATCCATTTTAAGGTCGGGTCGAAGCTTTGGTTGGAGACGACCTATTTCTCCAGTACGAAGGAAGATTCAATAAAATTTTAGAAACCCTAAGTCTTCTTGGGTTTTTAGGTCATCCTCGATAGAGTGGAAAGATGAATCATTTCTCCAGTACAGTGTACAAAGCCAATAAAATTTTAGCAATCCAGGTTTTCCTTAGGGTTTTACCTGTCTGCTTAAGCCAGGTTAAGTACCTAAGCTGGAGATGGTTTCTTCTCCCTTACGGCAACTATCTAGATAAAATTTTAGCAATCCAGAGTTTCTCTACTGTTTCAGCTCATCCTTCTTAAAATGGGAAGGCGATGAATTTCTCCTATACACGGCCCTAATTTTTGAAAGTGTCTTTTTCCCAGCAAATGCACCATTCTTTGACTTAAAAGCTCTCACCTTAAATTTACAGCCACAGCTTGATCACACAGACGATGAACTCCATTTACGTGATTTAAATACCCTAACTGTGCAAAATTAGCTAGGAACACCAGCTTATTCATTCCTAATCAATCGTTTGATGAATTGTCAAACCACCCAACCGCCATAAATGCCAAAAATCTTCTCACTGATGAGCTTTGAGTGTTTTTGGATGAGATGAGGCATCAACCCTCAAAGGCCACTCTGCGGTCAGTTAATGAGCATTATGACGCTATATTGAGCATTATGGTAAAGTGAAAGGTGAAATATCATATTTGATCAATCGGTTATGGATTCATCCTGATCTTGGAGGCATAATTCAAATTGATCAGCTCGAAGTTTTAAGACCCAATCACCCGGGAAGGAATGAGTCCTAAAATGGCAACACCGACATAAAAGCCCAAAATATCGTCACTGATGCGTTTTAATGGTTTTTGGGTGAGAAGGCTGCCAAGCATCCCAAAGGCAACTCAGTGGTCAGATTATGAGCGTTGTGACGCTATATTGGGCAATATGGCGTAGCGTGATGATAAATATCATCTAGGTTCAATAAGTTAGGGTTTTTTGATGGGAGGATGGCCTTCGTTCAACACATACTCGCTTAGTGTCTGAGACCTTAAAGTTTATCGCTTATTATCGCTTAGACCCAATACCTTTCCTTGTGAAGTGGAGTCTCAGTTTTACGAGAGTGACAAACTTCAAAAAATTTATACCAAGACACTGACATGGATGACCTAGAAACCTAAGCAAACCAATGAGTTGAAAGGATCAGGCGGCTTGATTTTTACCTTGAATGGTGCTCCCATTGCATGGGTTGAACATGAAATACCCTCTTCACGTGCAAGGTAAGGGTCCCAACTTGTTCAAAGGTTAGCATGATGAATGAGGTGTGATTTTGCACAAGAAAGAACGGAGTTAAAGCAATAACGAGTGTATCAAATGGTTCAAGGATTAGCGCATTCTTAAATTTGGTTAGAAGCTGACTGGGTGAGTTCTTTAAAAAGGATGACGTTAGGATCAACTATGAAGAATGAGTGAGAGAATGAAGAGGACAAGCATGATCGGTAAGCAGGCAAAAGTGTTAAGGGCTAAAGATGTGGAGAGAATACTCCATCACGTCTCAACTTTGTCCTACCCAGAGCGCAACAGGGTAATGGTCATGCTGTCCATCAAAGCAGGCTTACGGGCCAAAGAAATAGCTGAGCTCACTTGGGCGATGGTGCTTGATCCTGATGGTAACATCGGCAACCATATTCATCTACCATCAGCCGCCAGCAAGGGTAAGTCAGGAAGGATTATCCCGCTGCATCCACAATTGAAAGAAGCCCTCGAGGAATTAAGAAAGGTTCAACCGGCAATGTACAGAGCAGCTAGCGTTGAAGAAGCACATGCACTAGAGACCCTGAGAATGGATGCCCATAGGAATGTGATCTTTAGCAAGCATGGAAGTAAGATGCATGCTTGTAATGTGGCCCATTGGTTCAGGAAAGTTTATGCAGCCCTTGGGCTCATTGGTTGCTCCAGCCATTCCGGAAGGCGTACCTTCATCACCAATGCCGCTAGGAAGATTTCTAATGTAGGAGGAAGCCTGCGGGACGTTCAGTTGCTAGCAGGCCACTCATCGCTTTCCATGACCCAGCGCTACATCGATGCCAACACCGACGCTCAGAGGGCGCTGATTAAACTACTGTGAGCATCTGGGTAGGTTTCCTTAAAAGTTTACCTGTTCCAGCCCTGTTCATTCATCTCCCATACGCAGGAAAGCCCCCCATCGGGGGGAAGCGCTGACGGATACCGTGAGAGTTGGGGGTTGAGGTTGTTTCTCGAAAAAGTAGTAATGATTAAAAACATAAATAAAAACAATTGCAAATACATATGGCTCATATAGCTTCAAGAAAGTACTTGTAAAATAGAATTCTGTATAATAGCTTAAAAATTAAAGCCAAGACATGCAAAATTATAATAAAAATACCACAATATTAAATTGTTAATTAATAAAATGGATTGTGGATAATGCTGCTCTTTAAAAAAATACTAATATTCGCTCTTGTGATTTCTAGTGCCAATGAGCATTCATATGCAAATAGCTTAAGAACTAATATTCCTGATGAAACATTTGTAAATACATCGCATGTTAGTTTAGGAATTGCCCGTAGCCTTCAGTCTTCCTACCCAGCAAATGCCGACCAAGTTTCAGGCAGCGATGGGTTTTTAATTGGCTCGCCCAATTACGATTCAACTGGGCACGCAATTTCAAGCGCCGGTGATTTTAATGGAGATGGAGTTTCTGATTTGATTACAAGTGCGCCATATGCGAGCAGCGCCAGCGGGAGAGTCTGGATGATTTTTGGAAAGAGCACGGGCTTCTCTTCCTCAATAGACCCCACGGCGTTGAGCGGGACGGATGGGTTTATCCTCAATGGTGTTAACAATAACGATCAAGCCGGCTATGCCCTTGCTGGGGGCAAAGATGTCAACGGCGATGGGTTTTCAGATATTGTCATTGGCGCCCCTTATGCCAACAGCAATGGCGGAAGAGCATATGTTGTATTTGGTAGTGCGGGGCCATTCTCATCAAGCTTTGGCTTATCTTTTTTAAATGGGAACAATGGATTTTCCATTACTGGCGGAACATCTTATTTGGGGGCCAGTGTTGGAATTGAAGATATTAACGGTGATGGCTTTGCTGATGTGCTAGTTGCAGGCTCAGCGGGTGCATGGGTCATTTTTGGGAAAAGTTCTTCTTTCACATCAACAGTTTCTGTAAGTGCACTGACAGGAAGCAATGGCTTCTATATGACCGGCGGAGCAGGTGGCACGGTTTTTAATTCAATTGCTAGTATTGGTGATTTTAATGGAGATGGTTACCGGGACTTCGGAATAGGTGTGCCCAGTTATAATTCTAACTTAGGCCAAGCCTATATCTTTTTTGGCAAATCTTCAGGCTTTACTGCTTCCTCTTCGCTTTCATCATTGTCTTCATCTGGAGGCATGGTTTTGAATGGAGTCTCCACAGGTGACTACACAGGGAACACTATCGTTGGAGGAGATGTGAACGGAGATGGTTTTTCTGAGATTGCTATTGGGGCTGTTGGGACTTCATCAAATGCGGGAGCCGTTTACGTGCTAAATGGCAACTCAACATTTGTATCCGGAAGCACTTTTAACCTTAACACACTTGATGGGAAAAATGGTTTTATAATTGTAGGCGCTAACAATGGTGATAAAGCAGGCTACTCTTTAGGGATGGGAGATATTAACAATGATGGATTAAGTGAAATTTTTATTGGCGCGCCCTTTTTGTATAATTGCTGCCAAGACGGAAAATTTTATGCAGTATTTGGGAATTACCAGAGATTTCCAGTTCAATTAGGTTTAGCAAATTTAGACACAAGGGGCCGTGTATTTGGTATTAATAGATGCGGAAATTCATTTATAGGGATGTCTATCTCGGGTGTCGGGGACATAAATGGCGATGGGAGTCAAGATTTTGCAATTGGTGCCACAGGTAGCTCACAGGAGTATTGCGGCCCTAGAAAACCATATTCTGTTGTGATATTTGGTATTCCCTCGCCTTCTCCAAGTGCATCGGTATCACCACCGCCTCCATCTGCGACCAGAACCTCTTCGGTGACGCCATCAAAATCTGTGAGTAATACGCCATCACAGACACCGACATCAAGCATCACGCCATCACAGACACCGACATCAAGCATCACGCCATCACAAACACCTAGCATTAGTTTGACATCGACACAGACACCGACATCAAGCATAACGCCATCACAAACACCTAGCATTAGCTTGACTTCCACAACCAGTATCACACCTTCTTTTTCGCCTGTTTTAATGCAACTTCAGTCTACCACTGATCCATGCGCTGGAAATACGATGAAAACAGATTGCCCTGGAGCTATTGCTGTTGGAGTAACATTTGGGGCAATAGGTGCTATTGCAGCTATAATAACGACAATTGTGGCCATTCAAAGCCATAGAAGACAGATGGCTATTGATAGAATGACACGCAGATAGTCAATTAAAGGTTACCTGAGTTCTAGTAAGATTAAAAACAAGCTATAGCAATTGGAGAATAAGTGCTCTTATCTATATGAGTGTTTTATCCAACTAAGCACCTGAGACCAGCTGAGAACCTCTAAAAACCAAGATATTTTTGGCTAAATGGGTAAAAGGCAGGCCCAAGTTGAATCGAGCAATGATTCATGGACAGCTTTAGTGAGTATCTGGGCTATTTTTGCCTTTATTTGTAGACTTTAGGGTAATTTTTCCCATCAAGTGCACACAGCTCTGCTCTCAAGGTAAAGGAGGCGTTTAAAATTGTAACACAGATTTAAAAGCCCTAATTTTGTCTTTGCTCTGGCAATCCCAATGCTTCGAATAAAGACATTCACGGTGTGTTTTTGAAAAGCAAACACATGTTCGACACAAGCGCGCACCTTTGATCGGGCCGTGTTGGCCGCCGTATGTTGGGGGGACATGCGCTTGCCCTTAGGCTTCTTAAAATGAATCTTTGAGACTTTGCCCTTTTCATCTAAGTAATCTTCATTATCATGTGTCCGATAGGCCGTATCCGCCCAAACACCACTGCCGGTATTTTCTTTATCTAAAAGGCAAGTAAGATAATGTCCCTCGAAAGCCGCAGCGTCTGTCACAACCCATTTACGAATCAGGCCAAGCCTTTTATCAATACAGATATGGTTCTTGTACCCAAAGGATGGAATGGTAAAGGCACTGCCGCTTGTGCTCTGGCTTGTTTTTGAGGGTGAAGGGTTAGATTGAGTGCCCGCTTGATCTGGATGATACTTTTCTTCTTCTTGCCTTTGCTTACCAGGATCCTCACCATGCCGGACATGCCACCTGGCATCACGATCCTTTTGTGAGAGTTTGTGCGGCTTATCTTGCCACGCTTCAGGAACCTTGCCGGCTTTAACAATCGCTTTTTCCTCTTTGGTCATCCTTTGGCGTGGAGCAGCTACAATGGTCGCGTCCATTATCTGTCCACTCATTGCTAGATAGCCTGCCTCTCGAATCAGGTCATCAAAAGATTGAAACAAGGATTCCAAAGCATTGGCCTTAGTCAAGGCTTCTCGGAAAATCCATAATGTGTTGGCATCGGGTACTCTATCCCCCAAACCTAAGCCCACAAACCGCATAAATGTTAAACGATCTTTGACCATAAATTCTGTCATCTCATCGGATAAATTATAATACGTTTGGATGATCAGCATCTTGAACATGAGGACGAGATCAAATGCAGGCCTGCCTCCTTTGGCGCCATCACTTCGGGGAACGGCCTTTTCCAGCTCAGGGCGAAAGAGCTCAAAATCAAGCATCGTTGATAGACGCTCCAGAAAGTCTCCTTTCTTTGAAAGCTCTGCCAGTCGCTCGTCTATGTCAAAAAACCCACCTTGAACGCTCATCAAACCCTCCAACCATTGTCAATAACAGTCTCAGATTAGCATATTCCACCAAACTTAACGCGGTTTTTAGAGGTGTCCATGTTGTAATGGATCCAAGTTCGGATGAAGGCTAAAAAAGGTATGATGAAGGCCCTGAGGTGCCTCAAGTTGTGTCCGATGGCGCAAAGCAGTGCGTTGAGCTGATCCCCTACGAGGCCTTTGAGCCAATTGCGCCCAAGTTTGCCGCTGTGTTTCATATGCCCAATCTGAGGCTCAATAGCGTTTCGCCGCTTTAACGCTCGTTTGAGTTTGGGACTTAATCCCTTGGGAGAGGATAACCTCAGTTTGCTTCACCCCATGGCCTTTGTAGCCCAAATCGGCAAAGGCTTTTGTGATGGCTCTCCCACTCAGTTTTTGGGCATTTTCCAAACTCTATTTCAGCGTATGTCCATCGTAGGGATTGTTCGCAAGGGCCTGTGAACTCAAAGGTGATGGTAAGAGCAACTAAAACACACGTTTGAATGGTCTGACCTCAAATCTTTTCAACACCACCAGGCCCCAAGCGTTTGCGCCACCGGGTCAGTGAGCTGGGATGAATGGGTAGCTCCCATTGCAAATGGTCAAAGCCGCAGAAATGCTGCCAGTACGGATTCTCTACCCACAATTCCACCACCCGCTCATGCGACAAACCCTCCATGTGTTGCACCATCAACAACCCCGCCATCAGCCGAATGGGTTTAGGCGGGTGACCAAGCTTGGCGCGATAAAAACGCACAAATTCCCGCTCAAAATACGACCAGTCAATCGCTTGGGCGAGTAAAAATAGCGGATGCTTTGGGTTCAATTGTTCCGACAACCGCATCCACTACTGTCCGGGGAAAGAATGTTTGAGTGATCATGGGAATGACCAAGAAAGCTGTGAGGTCAGAGTAGGCTTAGTTTTTGGAGGGTTTAACGTAGGTTGAGAGAACAGGCTAGTTTTGATCAGCACGCCCACATCTTTCAATCGGTTTAGGGTGCTTTTTGTCATGCGTTTCAATAGCGTTAATAAGACATAGGCGATGATAGCCGTATAGATCTGAATCAAAATGGCGTTATGGCTTTGCCCCACAAAGCGCTTGATTTTGAGGTTTTGTTTAAGCCATTTGAATAACAGCTCTACCTGCCATCGTTGTTTATACAAATCGGCAATCTGGCCTGCCGGGGCCTGTAAATCATTGCTGACAATCCAAAAAGGCTTTCCACCTTCAGCTGGATGAGGGATTTGGATCAATCTGAGAGGGGTCTGTGCGAGTTGGTTGATTGTTTGGCCTCTTGGATGACGGTTGGTAAGAGCGATAATGGCATCTTTGAGGACACAGGGTTCTTCCGATAACGTACGATAAGTTTCGCTAAATTGGAAAGGTGAGTGCTACCTTTAATAAAGATTAGAGAAGAGG
>MKSY01000018.1 GCA_001897475.1 Alphaproteobacteria bacterium 43-37 | reverse complement strand
TTTTCATTCTCGCTTAGTAGCGCAACTCTTCTCTCTTGCCAATACCCTCCCTCATCCATGCAACAAGGCCGGTGTGAAGGGGCAATGTTGAGGCTCTCACGATACTTAGCTACTGTGCGCCTAGCCAAACAAATGCCCTCTCGTTTTAGCTGCACGACAAGATCTTCATCTGAAAGTGGAGCCTTTGCTTGCTCTTTGTCTATCAACCCCTTGATTTTATTTTTAACAACAAGCGCTGATACAGCAGAGCTCTCTTGCCCTTTTACAGCCTGCAAACCTTGACTAAATAAAGCCTTAAGCGCAACCACACCCAAAGGGGTATCCATGGCTTTATGAGCAACAATACGGCTTACCGTACTCTCATGAAGCTCTGTTAGCATTGCAATGTCCTGGAGCTGCATCGGTCGTAATCCCTTGTGCCCCATCTTCAAAAATTGCTCCTGAAACTCTAATATGGCTTTCGTAACCTTAATGACGTTCTTTCGCCGTTCAGACACAGCCTTTTGTAACCACAAAGCCTCTTTATAAGCATTTGAAATATATTGCTTAGACGCCACATCAACACATTTGCTAGCTTGGTTATATAAGCCTTGATTAATACTTAAAGCAGGGTGTGCGTCATCGTTGAGATCCACTCTCACTTGGTCTTGGTCAACTGTCACCAAAATATCTGGCGGCAATACCATCATACCGCCCACCCTCTCAACGCTTTCCAGCGGTCTTGGATTAACATAGCGTAAAAATTTTTTCAGCTGCTCAAAACTTTCAATAGCCGAATTAGCAGCAAAAACAGGTGCTTTTTGATTGGGATCCATCAAACAATTTAGGTGATCTAAAATCAAAATAATTTGCTTTTGGGCGCAGCCTCTTTCTTGAAGTTGCAGGATGAAACATTCTTGAGTACTTTGCGCAAAAACACCAATGGGATCAAAGGTCTTAAGCGTATCCAAAACTTGCTTAGTAAGCCCGATCGAAGCCCCAGAAGCAGTTGCAAGCTCCTCCGTTGACAATGGCAAAATCCCGCGATCATCTAAATGAACTAACATAAACTCGGCTAATGCAATCTCATCCTTATCTTCAAAGGCCATGGAAATTTGCGCTTTAATCATCTGAGTAGCCGTAGGTTGCACAGCCACTTCTAACGCCATTTGCTCATCCAATGATGACCTACTCGAAAAGGACGATGTGCCACCAATAACGGGTGCTTCAATCTCCAAAAACGGATTTTCTTGCGCTTGTTGCTCTAGATACTCACCCAATTCGACATTGGTCATTTGCAACAATGAGATCGCTTGCCTCATATTCTGGTTGAGGCTTAGGTTGGTCGCAATCCTTGAGTCTATGTGTAACGTATTCTTCATACGAAACAGACTAGCGCAAAAAGCTTTCTCCAAGGTAAATACGACGAACTTTTTCATCTTTTACAATCTCATCAGGCGTTCCAGACATTAAAACACCGCCGTCAGCAATAATATATGCCTTCGAAACAATCTGTAATGTATCACGGACATTATGATCGGTAATCAAGACACCAATGCCTCTTTCCTGCAAATGCGTGATAAGTTTGCGAATATCTTCCACTGCAATGGGGTCAATACCAGCCAATGGCTCATCCAAAAGTATATACCGAGGATCTGCGGCCAAAGCCCTGGCTATCTCAGCGCGACGGCGTTCACCACCTGACAAAGCCAATGCTGAACTATGGCGAACCGCTTCAATACCAAATTCAATAAGCAATTCCTCCAGCTTCTGCTGCCTTTGGTCTACGCTCTCAATAAATATCTCCAAAACTGCCATGATGTTTTGTTCCACGGAAAGCCCACGAAAAATTGAAGGCTCTTGTGGAAGATAACCTATCCCTAAGCGTGCACGTCGATACGCTGGGTAATGGGAAATATCTTGCTCATCAAGGATAATGGTTCCTGCATCTGCCATGGTAAGCCCACAAACAATTGAAAATAATGTAGTTTTACCTGCTCCATTTGGACCTAACAGCCCAACCACTTCTCCACGCGATAAAGATAAACTGCAGCCATTCAGTATCTGTCGTTGACCAATTTTTTTACAAATACCTGTAACTATAAGCGAATCCATTCAAACTACCTTTTGGCCCTTATCTATTTTTGTGCCTTTTGTTGGGTTGCATCCATGATAACTTTTACACGTTGAGGCGGATTTTGGCTATGCTCGGATTCAAGCGCACACTTTCCTGTTTCAAAATTGGCTGTTGCTTTTAAGCCCGCCGCAAAATGTCCATTTTGGAAAAGAATGACGCCCCCCATGGCTTCCGCCCTTTTTTCTTCCACATAATAAATGGCTTTAGGCGCCTTCAAAAGCTCTTGAGGCGTACGAATAATAACATTGCCTTCAGCCTGAACTTTCTGCAACTGAATTCTATTGCCGCTTTTTTCACCATCCACCAAAAAGGCAGTCATAGCATCCGCAAAAATAGTCCCTTTATCTGACTGAATCACCACACCCTCTTTTGCATCAATGCGCTTGTTGCGCCGATCGTACTCGATAAGCTTACGAGCTGTCAGCAAGTGTCCATCCACTGTTTCGATTATGACTTCATGCCCCCTTAACTGCATAATATCTTGATCCGCACAGTAATGGGCCTCTTCTGCCTTTGCTTTTTCAGTCAAGGATGAGAGTTTCACATTTTTCTTAGCAATAACCTGCCTCAAAGAGTGCTTTGAATCATTATTTTTTGTGGATACAGCTTCAATCTCTTGCGCTCGCAAAACAAGGTCTCCTTTAACAGCCTTGGCACGACCACGCGCAACGCATCTATTGTCTTTTGTTTGGCATTCGATCTGGTCAGCCTCCACTTCAAGCGGATGCTCATTCTCAGGCAATTCAGCCCACGTTGCATCACTCGCAACAAACATTGTAAAAAGGTAAAAAACTTTTCTTATTCTATTCATCGTAACCGTGCGGCTATTTCTTACTTTGAGGAACTATAGCAATTTTTGCGTGACCTTTAAATACAACGATATCACCATTTTCTCGCACTTCAAATGAATCTGCTTCTATTGACCCAAGTGGGCCATTACCGTGAACAGGAGTATGGCTAACCACACGCCCTTCTTTAATAAAAACTTCGGATGATTCAAAGTGAAAAACATTACCCTTAGCATCTTTAACCTTGCCACCGTTATAAAGATTAAGCGTCTGGGAGTTCTGGGAATACATGCCTTTAGCCGCCTCTAAATAAAAGGTTTGATCATCTTTTATTAAGATTTCTCCTTTAGGCATTTCCAGATGTGCATCTTGTTCTCCCACCGCCATAGCCGTATCAGCTTCAACTTTAAAAGGCTTTCCATCCATTGTCTGCGATTGAAACAGTGGCTTAAGCAACAAACCCTTATGTGTGACTGCATGGGAAGATTCAACACTCTTCTTTTCTTTTAGCCTAGACGCCAAGATAGATTCCATCTGTGGCCATGCAATAAGGAGAAGAACGGACAATGAAATCAAAAGAGGAAAAAGCCACTTTAGGCTTTTGGTCAAACGGCGCGTTCTTTGAACTTGAAGATGCTGCGTTCGGCTGGCGCGCCTTGCAACAGGGTGCTGCTTATCTTGACTCATGAAATAATTTTTGCTCTCAAGATATCATGGATATGAATAATACCTAATGGAGCCATATCATCAGCTTTTTCTTGATCTAAAACAAATAAGCTGGTGATTTTTTTCTCGCGCATAAACTCCAGGGCCTCAATTGCAAAAGCATTTGCCTGTATGTAATACGGATTGCATGTCATTACATTTTTTGCTTTTTGTTCGAGTAGATTTGACGACATATGGCGCCGCAAATCTCCATCTGTGATCACACCTACCAAGGCACCCTTATGATTCACAACACCAACACAACCAAACGTTTTTTGAGTAATTTCAACTAGCGTCTCTTGCATTAAGGCGTCTTCAGATACCAATGGTAAACTATCACCTATGTGCATTAAATCTCTCACATGGAGAAGCTGACGCCCTAAGCTTCCACCTGGATGCAAAATTTTATAATCATGAGCCGTAAACTTTTTCAGCTCCAACAAAGACACCGCCAAAGCATCCCCTAATGCCAACATCATTGTCGTACTGGTTGTTGGAGCTAAACCCATCGGGCAAGCCTCTTCAACCTTCGGAAGAATCAATGCAACAGAAGCTGATTTTGCAAGAGCACTGTTTGGTTGATGCGTAATGGCAATCAAAGGAATATCATTCTGTTGTGCATAAATGACAAGATTCAGCAGCTCTTCGGTTTCACCCGAATATGATAAAATAATAAGAGCATCATTCTTTTTAACCATCCCCAGATCACCATGGCTAGCTTCTGACGGATGAACAAAAAAGGCCGGAGTTCCTGTTGAGGATAAAGTTGCTGCAATTTTACGCGCAATATGACCACTCTTTCCCATGCCACTCACAATGACACGCCCCTGAACATTTTCAAGAATACGAATAGCATCAATAAATTCTTGTGATAATGATTTTTCCAAAGCTTGCAGACCGCGCACTTCGGTGGTTATTGCCGCTTGTCCTGTGGACAAAATATTTTCATCATGTTCAAAATTTGGCATGGTTTAACAGTTCTTTCTATTGAATATCTTAATGTGCGAAAATATCTTCATCGCCCCAACCCGTTAAATCCAACTGCGCTCGCACCTGAATGGCTTCAAATAGCTTATATGCCATCTGCTTACGATTTTCACGCTTGAGCATTGCTTCCAACTTCTCACGCAGTTGATGCAGGTATAACACATCATTGGTTGCATATTTCAATTGGGCTTCACTTAATGCATGCGCCCCCCAATCGCTTGTCTGCTCTTGCTTGGAAATCTCAACACCCAGTAGTTCACTGCACAAATCCTTGAGGCCATGCCGGTTTGTGTATGTCCTCACAAGTTTTGAAGCAATCTTGGTGCAGAAAATGGGATGCACCCAAACATTAAGCCATTGATGAATAGCGGCAACATCAAAGCGAGCAAAATGAAATATCTTCGTTTGCTGAGGGTTCGACAAAAGCCTTTTCAAATTGGGTGCGTTAAATGACACATTTGCCGCAAAACGCACAAGAGCAACTTGCCCCGATTCGTCCTTTAACTGGACCAAACACAAACGATCTCTTTGCGGAACAAGACCCATCGTTTCGGTGTCCACAGCAATATCGCCCACTAATTCTAAACCCTCGGGGATATCTTCTTCATACACCATGACGGACATCTTTCTTTCTCCTTCAAGTGGTGCCCAGAAGAAGACTCGAACTTCCACGAACTAAAGCGTCCACTAGAACCTGAATCTAGCGCGTCTACCAATTCCGCCATCTGGGCACAGCCGACAGTTACTCTAAACCATAACCGCGGGTAAAATAAAAGAAAAAAAGCTTCTACTCTTGCCTTATGTTGATCAATCTAGCTCTTTCACAACTAAGCAAGAAGGTTTGAAGCCTCACTATTTCCAGCAATAATGCAGCAATTACGCTTTCAATAAGCAAAGAACAAAACAATAACAAAGCGTTAAATTGCCCTTAGCACCAGCGATGAGTTAGTCCCACCAAAGCCAAAAGAATTGGAGACAGCCACCTTAACTTTGGCTTGCCGTGCAACTTTAGGCACAAGGTCAATTCTACTTTCAATTGAGTTCTCGAGGTTCAAAGTTGGAGGCACTTCAGATCGCGTAATGGCCATAATGCAAAAGATTGCCTCAACACTTCCAGTAGCCCCAAGCAAATGCCCAATAGCAGATTTTGTGGACGACATCAAAGGAGTCTTCTGGCTCGTAGCAAAAAATCGCTCCACAACACTCAGCTCGACCTTATCGCCAACTTGGGTGGAAGTGGCGTGAGCATTGATGTAGTCAATTTCGTCTAATGATACTCCCGACGCCTTGACAGATGCTGCCATTGCGCGATAGGCGCCATTGCCATCCTCAGGAGGAGAGGTTAGGTGGAAAGCATCGCCGGACAAACCATAACCTATAACTTCAGCGTATATTCTAGCACCACGCTTTTTAGCGTGCTCATAATCTTCCAGAATGACAACGCCTGCGCCATCTCCCATGACAAATCCGTCACGATCTTTGTCCCATGGCCTAGAAGCCTGCTCAGGGCTATCATTGTAAGCGGTGGATAAAGAACGAGCAGACGCAAAACCAGCCATTCCAATGCGGCCAATGGCACCTTCTGCGCCGCCAGCCACCATCACATCCGCATCACCAAATTGGATCAACCGCGCAGCATCACCAATAGCGTGCGTCCCTGTGGAACAAGCCGTGACCACAGCATGGTTAGGCCCCTTGAAACCATATTGAATAGAAACATGTCCTGACGCCAAGTTGATCAAGCAAGAAGGAATGAAAAATGGGCTAACCCGTCGTGGCCCCTGCTCCTTGAGTATCAAAGATGTCTCATAGATACCCTCAAGACCACCAATCCCTGAACCGATAAGCACGCCCGTTCGCTCTCGCGATGGCTCATCTTCTGGCATCCATCCAGAATCCTCAATTGCCTGCCGTGCCGCTGAAATAGCATAATGAATGAAACGATCCATTTTACGCTGATCTTTGATTGGCACCCATTCGTCTAGATCAAAAAGACCATCCGCATACTTACCATGGGGCACAAGCCCACCAATTTTCGCTGGTAAATCAGACACATCAAATCGATCGATTTGCCTAATGCCAGATTGGCTTGATATCAAACGCTTCCAGACATTATCCACACCGCACCCTAATGGGGTGACCAGCCCTAATCCTGTAATGACCACACGCCTCATGTTTTCCTCCTTAATGGCAGACACCTACCTTTAAGTAAATTAAGGTTAGGCAGCGTTTTTCTCAAGGTAAGCAATTGCGTCTTTAACTGTACGAATAGACTCAGCCGACTCTTCTGAAATTTCGCAATCAAACTCTTCTTCAAATGCCATAACTAATTCAACTGTATCCAAGCTGTCAGCACCCAAATCATCAACAAAGCTCGCGCTATCTGTAACCTTTGCTTCATCCACACCAAGGCGGTTTATAACGATTTTCTTAACCCTTTCAGCGATATCACTCATTTTATCTCATTCCTTTAATTTTTGAACGTTGAGGCTAAAAACCACACCGAGCCTCATAACATACTCTTATAGAACTTACAAATTTTTTATCACATATTGCATCACTTTTGTTGCTCAATAAAGACAAGCCTATGCGAGGTACATCCCGCCGTTTATGTGAAGGGTTTGCCCAGTAACGTAATTGGCCTCTTGGCTAGCAAGGTACACAACCGCCGCAGCGATATCTTCACTTGCCCCAATTTTATTCATGGGAACTTGCTTTAATACAACTTCTTTTTGCGCATCATTCAATTTATCTGTCATCGCAGTCTCAATAAAACCCGGAGAAATCGAGTTAACAGTAATGCCTCTGGTAGCTATCTCCAAAGCTAACGATTTAGACATTCCAATAAGGCCTGCTTTAGCAGCACAGTAATTTGCCTGACCTGGGTTCCCAGCAGAGCCCACCACGGACGAAATATTGATAATACGACCGTAGCGACGCTTCATCATGGATTTAATGGCTGCGCGGCAGATCATAAATGCCGCCGTCAAGTTAACCTTGATGACCTCATCCCAATCCTCATCTTTCATACGAATGGCTAGCATATCTCGAGTAATTCCAGCATTGTTCACAACAATAGAAATGTCACCTGCCGCGGCTTCCGCCTTATCAAATAGCTCAACGACCTGCGTCAGATCATTAAGCTGGCAAGGTAAAATCGTTGCCTGCTCTTTAAGTTCATCAGCTAATGATGCAAGCTTTCCCTCATTAGTACCAGATATCACCACATGCGCCCCTTGCGCTGCCAAGCTTCGCGCTATAGCACCACCAATGCCACCCGTCGCCCCTGTCACTAAGGCCTTTTGTCCTGTTAGATCAAACATTGCTTCTCCATTTTATTAAATACAAAAAACTATCTAAAATTTGACACAAATTCTTTTATTTCATCCACCGTACCCACAGATTTTACAACCAACTCAGGGGTCGTCCGTTTTGCAAGACCCGCCAAAACTTTCCCTGCCCCCAACTCATAACAAGTGGCAATTCCCTCTTGGCGAAATTTTAAAAGGGTCTCTCTCCAGCGAACCCGTCCTGTCACCTGAAGAACCAGAAGTTTTTGAAAGTTTACCCATTCTTCAACAAGATCAGCTGTCACATTCGCTACAATGGGAAAGGCAAGCGGATCTCCATGCGTCTCCTCCAAAGCTTTTTTCATCACTTCTGCTGCTGGCTCCATCAATGATGAATGAAACGGCGCGCTAACATTAAGAGGAATAGCCCTTTTAAAACCCAAGCTGCTCGCTTGCACACATGCGTGCTCAACAGCTGCTTTAAGACCGCTAATTACTTGTTGCTCGCTGGAGTTATCATTGGCGATCATGCATACCCCAAGATGACTCACTTCATTGCATAAGCGTTCAGCTTGCTCAATTGTGCCACCAATCAAAGCAGCCATCGCACCATCCCCTTCGGGCACAGCAGATTGCATCGCATCACCTCGCACACGCAAAAGCCTTGTGGCTTGTTCCAAACTTAATGCACCCGATGCCGTTAGGGCTGAATACTCCCCCAAAGAATGACCGGCACCTAAGTTCACCCACTCATGAATAGGTTTCCCCAATTCAGATTCTAAAACCTTAACCACAGCCATACTCATGGCCATTAAAGCTGGCTGGGTATTTCGAGTTTGGGTCAAATCTTCCATTGGCCCTTCGAAGATAAGCTTACTGATTCTTTCGCTTAAGATATCATCTACTTGCTCAAATACCTCTCTTGCTACTAAGAAATTGTCCGCTAAATCTTTTCCCATGCCAACTGCTTGTGACCCTTGTCCAGGGAAGATGACCGCTGCATCTAACATTTTCAAACACCTTTATTTAAATCCATGCCTTAAATCACGACCATAACGGCTCTTTGTAACGTTGGAAACACAATTTTTCTTGCCAATAAGATGCAAAAATGTATATTGCCATTGGCGCGGTGCCACTCCTTGCCATTTAAAAATGGCTGTAATAGGTGTTTTTTTGTTAACCTAAGTGATCCATAAGGAGAATATATGACTCACTATGAAATTGTTTTCTTGGCTCGCCAAGATATTACCACCTCACAAGTTGAAGCCTTAGTTACTTCATTTTCAGAAATCATCGGAAATGGCGGCGGTAAAGTTGCCAACTACGAATATTGCGGGCTTAAATCACTTACATATCGTATTCGCAAAAACCGGAAAGCCCATTACGGCTTGATGGACATTACAGCTCCCGCAACAGCGGTTAAAGAGCTCGAACGGCTTATGCGCATTAATGAAGATGTTTTGCGGTTTTTAACAGTTAAAGTTGAAGACTTTGGCCCACGGCCATCCGCATTATCACAATCACGCTATAGTCGGGATGATCGCAATTTCAATCGCGATGATTCAACCGATACTGAGGTCAGTGATTTAGCAGATGCAGAGCCAACAGCTTAAAACATAATGCAAGCAAATTTTAAGGATACGAGTGATGACAATATCTAGAACTTCAAATTCAAGCACGAGCGCCGCTGCTTCATCTGCCGGAAAAACCGGAGGCCTTCGTCGCCCATTTTTTCGCCGCCAAAAAGCTTGCCCATTCACTGGGTCAGAGGCTCCCCCCATTGATTACAAAAATGCTCGGCTTTTGACGCGATATATTTCCGAGCGCGGAAAAATCATTCCCAGCCGCATTTCATCTGTCTCAGCAAAGAAGCAACGTGAGTTGGCAGTTGCCATTAAGCGTGCTCGCTTTCTGGGCCTTTTGCCTTACGCAAATGTTCGCTAACAAACGCCAAGCGCATTAACAGGAGTTAACACAATGCAAATTATTTTATTAGAGCGCATTGATAAGCTTGGCATGATGGGCCAAGTTGTGGATGTCAAACCAGGTTTCGCAAGGAACTACCTTCTTCCTCAGAAGAAAGCTTTACGAGCCACAGAAGAGAATATCGCGTTTTTTGAAAAGCAGAGAGTTGATTTGGAAGCAAAGAATCTCAAAGCTAAGTCAGATGCAGAGTTTGTCGCAACAAAACTGGATAATGTTTCGATCATTCTTATTCGTCAAGCTGGTGAAACAGGTCAGCTTTACGGATCTGTCTCGGCGCGCGATATTGCTGATGCCATTCAAACCGAGGTGAAGATCAATATTTCCAAAGCACAGGTTCTCATTCATCAGCCTATTAAAACATTGGGTCAGCATTTGATTCAAGTCGCGCTTCACCCCGAGGTTCGGGTCAATGTTACCGCAACCATTGCCCTTTCCACAGATGAAGCAAAGTTGATGGTTGAAAAAGCTAAGAAGCCTACACAAGAGTAATGTTTATGCAAGGAGGGGCCACACATAACGAGTGCCCCTACTTCAACTTTACAGGCTAACCTTTATGGAAACACCCAGAACACTGCCTCATAACGACGAAGCTGAGCAAGCGCTTTTAGGAGCACTCATGTTCAATAACAACGCTTATGAGCAAGTATCGGAGTTTCTTTTACCAGCTCATTTTTTTCATCCCGCCCATGCGAAAACATTTGAAGTTATACAAAAACTGATTGAGCGCGGACATGTCGCAGATCCTGTTACACTTCACGATTATTTTGTCCACAACGACCTTCTCGATTCCGTTGGCGGAAAAGAATATCTAGGCAACCTGGTTGACTCAGTTGTCACCGTCACGAGCGTAGGCGATTATGGGCATATCATTTATGATCTTTACCTAAGGCGACAGCTAATTGGGCTGAGCCACGATATGGCCACTGAGGCTTACAAATTTGATCCAGACCAAACAGCCACCCAGCAGATTGAGCATGTTGAACGGCAATTATTTGATCTTGCTAGCACGGGCGAGCTGGAGAAAAAATTTCAACCCCTCCAAGCCGCCCTTGGAGAGGCACTTAAAATCGCCGAGAAAGCCTTTAAACGGTCACGAGCACTGGTAGGCGTCACAACGGGATTGGACGACTTAGATCGCCTCTTAGGCGGCCTTCACCCATCAGACCTCATCATTTTAGCAGGCCGACCCTCCATGGGGAAAACAGCGCTAGCTACCAATATTGCTTTCAATGCTGCACTTGCTGAAATGGAAAGACAAGAGGGCGCGACAGTTGCCTTTTTCTCCCTAGAAATGTCCTCTGAGCAATTAGCAACTCGTATCCTAGCCCAAGAATCAGCCATTTCATCGGATAAGATTCGTCGCGGCGAGCTCAAAGAGGCAGACTTCCCAAAATTTGTGGAAGCCACTCGACGTTTGAATGCGCTACCTATGTATATCGATGACACACCCGCTCTAACCGTTTCCGCTCTGCGCACGCGCGCTCGGCGTTTAAAGAGGCAGCACAATTTGGGTCTCATCGTCATTGATTATCTCCAGCTATTGTATAGCGGGAGCGGCAGTCGATCCTCCGAAAATCGGGTTCAAGAAATTTCCGAAATTACACGCTCTTTAAAAGCATTAGCAAAGGAGCTCAGCGTTCCCGTCATCGCCTTATCCCAGCTTTCGCGCGCTGTTGAGCAGAGGGACGATAAACGCCCACAACTTGCAGACCTTCGTGAGTCAGGCTCCATCGAGCAAGATGCGGATGTGGTGATGTTTGTCTATCGGGAGGAATACTATTTGGCCCGCAAAGAGCCACAACCTGGAACAGATAAACACTTAGCTTGGCAAGAATATTTAGGGCAAATCCACAATATTGCGGAAGTCATTGTTGCTAAGCAGCGCCATGGCCCCATCAGCACAGTCAAACTCTTCTTCGATGGCCACCTCACCAAGTTTGGCAACCTTGCCGCACAAGATATGCCCTCACTGGCGAATTATCATTAATCATTTGGAACTTAAAGCCACAGTCCTCCACCGCAGGTGAAGGTTTTTTGTTATGCAAAAAAATCCCCCATAGGCTAAGCCCATGAGGGATTTTGTGGTATATACAGCTCACCTTTAACAGGCGTTATTTTAAGTCCATGATAGCCCGCTGAAGGAGTCATTGGGCTAGTAAGCCGAAAGAGATGTTTCATCCTCTTTTCTTATGAGCTATCACTACACTAAAACCTCCCCATCGCACTATAGCTACCCAGGAATGATTGCGATTCCAGCAAGCTTGCAGGGGTTGTAAAGACGGCGCGCGGGTTGACTTACGCCTGCTTCAGCAGTAACCTAGACCGGGTAGATTCTTTGAGATACTTAAAGATAAAAAATTGTAGCCTTTAGCCTTATTAATTTTTTGTAGGTATAGCAACCTTGATACGATGTCATGAGGAGTAAAAAATGACTAAAGACATTAGATGGCCTATGTAATAACTAAGCAACTTACTGAAGGTCCATAAGGAATGATAGTGGCACTAAAGCATCCAAATTAATCAACTCTTACCTGCTCGAGGTGGTAGTTGTTTTATGGCAATTGCAGCCAATTTTCATCCTTTTTAACTTTATCTAAAACAAAATCTACAAATGTTTTAAGCGCATAATTCCTAACTCCGTAAGTAGGATATACGAGGTGCGTTGTTCCGTTAATGTTCTTTTTCGGATCAAATACCCCATCTAATAACCTCACCAAATCTGTGCTAATCGACTGATAAGCTGGAATCGCTCCAATTCCCACCCCTTTAACAAGCAAGGCCTTGCAATGAAAAACATCATCGGTTGTTATAAAATGCTTGCGTGGCTTGCCACCCTCCCTGCCTTGATAAAGGAGGGAATTGTTTCGCAAATCATCATTGTAATAGGAATACCCCTTGTTCCACTCGTAACGAACCAATCTGTGACCATCCAAATCATCCCATGCTTGAGGATGGCCAAATTCCTCAAGATATGTAGGATGCGCAAAAGGAAAAAATTGGCTAGCTCCCACTCTTTTCCAAATGTAGGACGACTTTTGAGGCTTAGGGAGCGCTGTTATTCCCACGAACGCTCCGCTGAGCTGCCCAGAAAACAGGAGAGATTTATACTCTTCAGTCCTCACATTCAATGTAATATTCGGGAAAAGCCTACTGAATTCTAAGATGTATTCATTCACCAAATCCCGACCGAAGTTTTCGACAATAACTTTCAGCTCGCCCTCTGGTTTGTTTTTGATGGCCTTCAGGTCAATCGGCAAGCGATCCACCCCCTCCAACATCGATGGCGCTATGCGGGCCAAATACTCACCTTCAGGCGTTAAAACCAGCCCCGACTGATGGGGAACGATGAGCTCCACGCCAAGCTGCTCTTGCAGTTTCTTGATCTGTTTGCTCACAGCTGGCTGCTCAATACCAATAATCTCTGCTGCGTGGGTTAGATTCCGACATCCCACCACCGTCATAAACGTATGCAACAAATTTATCTCAAAACTCATGTAAACCCTTTTGCCCTCTTGCCTTATAATACCTCATTCTCCTTAACACCCATTTAATCACTCTCCCTTACAAATAATAACCTGCCAAAACAAGAATGGTTGAAATTCCTTTAAGTTTTAGGTTGGCCTATTTAAGGAAGGCATGCGGGTTGACTTACGCCTGCTTCAGCAGTAGCCTGAAGTTGTGAATCTAAGGAAAAACTTTAACTATGTTGCAATTAAGAACCGACAATTAATTATATTTAGCCATCCTGCTTGAGGGCGGCCTTAGTCGTAACGTGCTGGACTTAGATATAAATAGATTATTAGAGATGTTTAAAATGAGAAATTGTAGCGGCTGGCCTTATTAAACATCATATGCAGATTGAATTTAAAACTCAAATCGAGGTGTATAGCCATGTTTTATTAACATCCTCTTTGATTTTCTCTTCAATAAATTCTTTAAAAATTTTTACATAAAGTAGATTAATAGCATATCTTGGATAAACGAGCCATGTATTAGTTTGTAGGCAAATTGATGGATCATATTTATCGTTAAATAATCTCACAAGCCCGGTATTTCTAGCCTGATACATTGGCAAGGTTGCAATTCCGGCTCCTTTTAGCAACAGCGAACGACAATGCACGGTATCATCGGTTGTTATAAAATGCCCGCGTGGACTTTTTTCTGGTCGCCCAAGATAAAGCAAAGGATTATTTTTTCTATCATCTTTATATGAAGTAAACGATTTGTTCCAAATATAACGAACAATGCGATGATCATCTAGTTCTTCAAAATTTATTGGTATACCAAACTTCTCAAAATACTTCGGGTGGCCATATGGATAAAAGCCACCTGTCCCAAGCCTTTTCCAGATATACTGTGAATCATCAGGCCTTTGAATGGACGTGACCCCAACAAAAGCTCCACTTAACTGGCCTGAAAATAGAAGTTGCCTTGATTCTTCTGTCCGAATGTTAAGTTTAATACCAGGATAAAGTTCACTAAATTCATTGAAATATTCATTCACCAAATCCCGACCGAAGTTTTCAACAATAACTTTCAGCTCGCCCTCTGGTTTGTTTTTGATGGCCTTCAGGTCAATCGGCAAGCGATCCACCCCCTCCAACATCGATGGCGCTATGCGGGCCAAATGCTCCCCTTCAGGCGTTAAAACCAGCCCGGATTGATGGGGAACGATGAGATCCACGCCAAGCTGCTCTTGCAGTTTCTTGATCTGTTTGCTCACAGCTGGCTGCTCAATACCAATAATCTCTGCTGCGTGAGTTAGATTTCGACATCCCACCACCGTCATAAACGTATGCAACAAATTTATCTCAAAACTCATGTAAACCCTTTTGCCCTCTTGCCTTATAATACCTCATTCTCCTTAACACCCATTTAATCACTCTCCCTTACAAATAATAACCTGCCAAAACAAGAATGGTTGAAATTCCCTTGAGTTTACACAAATTCTCAAGATTACATTAAGGTTGACCGAGAATACATAACTTGTATGATAGGCGCGGAGTGACTTGACGAAAAAGTGAATCAGGGTAGGATGAGCCGAACATTATTTAATTTGAAACGTGGCTCCTCATTAACGGATTTTTTGACTCTTATGCTTCATTTCATTGCCTCCATTGGTCGGCTCACATTACTTTTCTTGGAAACTACAGGGAAGTTGGGCATCTTTGTTGGTAACATTTTTCGTCAGTTGGTTAGCCCACCGTACCCTTGGTCCCAATTATGGCGGCAAGTTATTGAAATTGGCTACCTTTCATTACCAGTAGTTGGCCTAACTGCACTCTTTTCTGGTATGGTTTTAGCACTTCAAAGCTACACAGGCTTTTCTCGCTTTTCGGCAGAGGGCGCCATTGCCACTGTTGTGGTTTTATCGATGACACGCGAGCTTGGACCCGTCCTAGCGGGGCTGATGGTGGCAGGGCGCATCGGGGCATCCATAGCCGCGGAAATCGCAACCATGCGCGTTACAGAACAAATCGATGCACTAACCATGCTTTCAACAAACCCAGTCAAATATTTAGTTTTACCCAGGGTTATCGCAGGCATTACAATGTTGCCAGTTTTAGTGCTTATTGCGGACATTATTGGTGTCTTTGGTGGATATTTAGTTAGCACGCTTAAACTTGGCTTTAGTCAAGGCACCTATCTTACTCAAACACTCAAGCATCTTAAGGCCGATGATGTTATATCTGGACTTATCAAAGCCTCAGCCTTTGGTTTCATTATCACATTGATGGGTTGTTACACTGGCTTTCATGCTAAACGTGGCGCTCAAGGTGTTGGCTCAGCCACCACCAATGCTGTTGTCGCTGGTTCAATCCTCATCCTCATTTGCAATTATATCCTCACATCCTTGTTGTTTGATAAGTAGGAGAAGATCAGCCCATGGCCAAACCCAAGGTAAAAATTGCGCTCAAAAATATTTCTAAATCTTTTGGCAAAAAGACTGTTTTAGACAAGTTGTCCCTAGATATCATGGAAGGCGACTCGCTCGTAATCATGGGGGGGTCAGGCACAGGAAAATCTGTTTTGCTTAAGTGTATCCTAGGCCTTGTCAAAGCAGATCATGGAAGCATCAAACTTAATGGCGATGAATGCTTTAACTTAAGAGGAAAGAGTTATGAAAAGTTCCTTACGCACTTTAGCATGTTGTTCCAAGGCTCGGCGCTTTTTGACAGCATAACTGTTTGGGAAAATGTCGTGTTTGGGTTAAGGCAAACCAAACAAATGACCAATGCTGAGGCTCAAGAAATTGCCATTGAAACCATTGGCTCTGTTGGCTTAAACAAAGAGGTAGCTTTTTCGTATCCCGCTGAACTATCAGGCGGCATGCAAAGAAGGGTCGCCATTGCCAGGGCCATCGTCACGAAACCCGAGATCATTTTTTTTGATGAACCCACAGCTGGCTTGGATCCTATTATCAGTAACGTTATTAATGAAATGATTGTGGATTGTTCTAAAAAACTTGGAGCCACTTCAGTTACCATCACCCACGACATTAACAGCGCACGAAAAATCGCTAAGAACGTTGCCATGATCCATGGAGGGAAAATCATATGGGCTGGCCCCATTGAACAAATGGATAAATCAGGCAACGATTATGTGGAACAGTTTATTCATGGCCAAACGAAAGGGCCTATTGAACTCCAAATTAAAGGTTAAGCGTTATGGCGCGTGACAAACGATCCTTCATTTGCCAATCCTGTGGCCATCGACACAGTAAGTGGGTTGGCCGATGTGAAGGGTGCCAAGGATGGAATACGCTGGTAGAAGAAAATACGTCCCCAATCGCACCAGCCTCACTAGCCGTTGAAGGCGGCAGAGCCGTTACAATCCAGCATCTTAACACCATCGAATCGCAACCTGCCCGATGGGCCACCCACATGGAGGAGCTTGATCGTGTCTGTGGCGGCGGACTTGTGCCCGGATCTGTGCTATTGATCGGCGGAGATCCAGGCATTGGCAAATCAACTCTCTTGATTCAGGCCATGGCACAACTTTCAACTCACCACCCTGTTTTGTATGTTTCTGGAGAAGAATCGCTTGAACAAATCCAACGGCGAGCTGCACGCCTTGGGTTATCAGAAGCTTCAGTTGAGCTCATCAGCGAAACAAACATTTCAAACATTTTAGCCACAATCGAATCTGAAAAGCGTCACAAGATTGTGGTGATTGATTCCATTCAAACTATTTTCAGCGACAGCATTGAATCTGCCGCAGGAACAGTAAGCCAGCTACGGTTATGCGCGCATCATCTCATTCATTATGCCAAAAAGCATAATATAGTGATGATCTTCGTGGGACATGTCACCAAGGAAGGCACCATTGCTGGCCCAAAAGTTTTGGAGCACATGGTGGACACTGTTCTTTATTTTGAAGGCGAGAGAGGTCATCACTATCGCATTTTGAGGGCCGTCAAAAATCGATTTGGTCCTTGCAATGAGATTGGTGTTTTTGACATGCAGGAAAAAGGGTTGGTCGAAGTCACAAACCCTTCGTCGCTTTTTATGGGATCACAAGAAACACAAGTTGATGGTTCTGCCATTTATGCCGGCCTAGAAGGAACCAGACCTTTATTAGTTGAAGTACAGGCACTGGTATCTGACTGCCCCTATGGTAACCCCAGGCGCTCGGTTGTTGGATGGGACCTGGGACGCCTTAATATGCTCCTTGCTGTGATCGAGACCCGATGCGGCATTTCCTTGGCCCAAAAGGATGTCTACCTCAACATCGCTGGTGGACTTAAAATCATTGAGCCAGGCGTGGATTTATGCGCAGCTGCTAGCCTTCTTTCGGCGTTAACGGAAGTACCCCTTCCTAAAGGAAGCGTTTTTTGTGGGGAAATAGGATTATCTGGAGAGGTGCGGCCAGTCCAAGCCATGGACGCTAGGCTCAAAGAGGCGGCCAAACTTGGCTTTACATCAGCCTATCTTCCCTTAAAAGGTTCTGCACTTTTAGGTCTTTTACCAGAAAGCATGTCTGTATATGATGTAACTCATGTCAGGGGCCTTTTACCGCTTATAGCTGACAAGATTTCGGGCGAGCACAAAAGGAGAACTTAAAAAATGTCGCAAGCTTCAGCCGCACATGCAGCCGATATAATCATTATTGCATTTTTGGTTATTGCTGCCCTAATAGGCGTGATTTCAGGTTTCACTAAGCTATTTCTCAATATTGTTGCTTGGGGAAGCGCCATTACCTTGGCCCTTGTTTTTGCAAGCCATATCCAACCTTTCTTCTTTCAATTTATCCCTTATACATTGCCCTCCACAATTATCGCAGCAAGTTTAATCTTTGTCGTGACGTTAAGTGTTTTGATCTACATCAGCAGCTCCCTCGGAAAGCTGATTAAATCCAGCGCTCTTAGTGGACTCGATCGATCCTTAGGCCTTATTTTAGGGATATGTTTGGGGACATTCTTGACCTCCGGCATATTTAATTTTATACCAATGTTTCTCTCGAAAGAAAAGTATGACAATCTGGTTCAAAATGCGAAACTTGGCCACATTTTTCAAGAAGCATCCAAGTATAGCCGTTTAATTGCTGGGACTGTATTATCCAATAAACTGCTCAGCTCTTTTTCCTCGACACCCAATACACAAACAGAAAATCCTTTCACACCCCACCAAGAACCAACTAAAGAGGCCACCTCTTCAGAACGCCCTAGTGGCTATGGCGGCGAGGAGCGGAATCAAATCGATCAATTACTTCAAGAGGAGCTCGTGCCTAAGCTTGAGAGTCCCCTCATCCAGGAGCATAAGGAAAACCCCTCCGAGTCTGCAAAAGACTCACCTTCCAAGGAGCCACCGGCTCAACCGTCGCAAACATCCAGCACATAAGATCATGACTGTTTTTCATAATAAAAATATTCTCATTACGGGAGCGTCAGATGGTTTAGGAGCTGCTCTTGCTTTGGCCTTTGCTAAAGAAGGCGCTAATTTACTTCTGCTTGCCCGAGATGTTGACAAACTTGAGAAAATTGATGATGAAATCAATGCTCTAGGCGCCACCGCCACTTTGATCCCTTACGATCTTTCTAATTGGATGAATTTGCGGCAGCTAACCCAATACATTTATGATGCGTTCAAACATCTAGACGTGGTCATTGGGAACGCTGCCCAAATCGGAACTCTCACAACAACGCCACATGCGGTCGTTGATGAGTGGGAGCAAATTTATCGTGTGAATGCCTTAGCAAACTTTGCCCTCATTCAGACTACAGACCCCCTCTTGCGTTTGAGCTCTGCTGGTAAAGCTATCTATGTAACGTGTTCTCCTAACAGCTTATCTTACCCTTATGCTCAAGCCTATTGGGGTCACTACTTTAGCTCCAAAGCTGCCCTTGAAAGTATTGTTTTAACCTACGCCCAAGAGGTTATGCAATCGACCATCAAAGTTAATTTGATTGACCCTGGCCCCTTACGAACCAAGCTCAGGCATCATGCACTCCCAGGAGAGCCAGCACATAACGCCAGGGGCCCCAATGAGGTAACACAGCTCTTTTTAGATCTTGCCAATCCTGCAAATGAGCAGCACGGACAAATCATTCGAGTGTAGGAATAACCTCAAGCATTATATTAAATTGCAGCTCGTTAAAAATAGGTCGATCTTTTCAAAGGCCACTTTAATGATCTCTTCACTAATGTAAGGATTGAGCAAAACAGCTTTGAGCCATTTTTTATCTTTATACCATGGTGCAGATAGAAAGATCCCACAATCTTGAGTCAAGAATTTTTGCAATGACGTATTCAATTCGTCCAGCTTTTTTGGATCAATAGCTGGATTAAAATATCTGAAGCACACAACATTAGTTTGCGGTCTATGAGCAACTTTAAGATATGGCCTTGCCTCAATGGCTTTGACAAAAGCCTCCTTCAAACCAATGCCATAATCCACTAAATTCCCTAGACCTTCTTTTCCAAAATGCTGAAATGAAGCCCAAACCTTGACAATTTCAGCGTGCCTAGACCCTTGCACAGTAATTTCCCCCAAATTCATGTATTCATCTGGTGTTTGCATATAGGGCAAATATACTGAGAAAAGATTGCTCATTTTCGCATAATCTTTGACCATCAACAGCGAACATGTTTTGGTAACAAAAAGCCACTTTTGGGGATTAAACGTGATGGAATCAGCGTTTTCAATGCCTTTTAGCAAGTGCTTATTTTCATGAGAAAATATCAATGCCCCGCCATATGCCCCGTCAACATGAAGCCAAACCCCATATTCTTTGGCTATTTTAGCAATTGGCTCTAAAGGATCAATAACACCCGCAACAGTTGTCCCAGCAGTTGCAATAATGCATAAAGGAATGATGGATTCACTTTTCAATGATTCGAGAGTATTAACTAATTCATGAACGGAAAGCCTACCTGATTCATCTGTAGGAATCAGCCTAACATTTTCCAAACCGATGCCAAGCGTCATTCCTGCACGCTGAATAGACGTATGAGCCTCTTGCGAGGCAATGATAACCATTCTTTTGTCTGCCCCGCCTTGCATACCTTTTGACAACAAGTTTGGGAATCGATCATTTCGAGCCATAGCTATGGCTTGCAGGTTAGAAAGGCTTCCACCACTAAGTATGACACCGCCAGCTTTTTCTCCCAAACCAAACTGCTTAGCAACATCTTTGATCAGCTGAGTCTCCATTTGCGTAAAAAGAGGAGAGAGCTCTAAGCTGATCATGTTGTTGTTTATAGCGGCGGCAACGATTTCTCCGATAACCGAGAATGTTGTGGGCAGCGGACTCATGTGCGCCATATAGTGTGGGTGAGCTACATTGGTGCTATGATCATAAAATTGTGTCAGAATCTCAATTATCTTAGTGTCTGCCATTCCCTTCTCTGGCAACATTGTCAGAGTTTTTTGGAACGCTTTCACTTTCTCAAAATCTGGATAGGGAAGCCTCTGTGCAGCCATTGAAAGTTTAGCCACCAGTTGATTAACGGTTTGTCTTAATAGCGCATCAACCTCATTTTTGTTGAGTCCCTTTGGATCAATGTAAGCAGTACGCGGCAACCCTTTTACAAGCATAATTTTACCTTCGTTGTATGCGTTTTATCATACATGAACGAGGGTAAATTTTGTCTTAAATATAATCCATTTCATAGATCTATAATGAAAAACCTGGGAGCATACCTCCCAGGTTTCATTAATCGAATAAAACAATAGTTTTTATTTTTTCGAGGTTGCTACCTTCTTTTTATTGAACATAAAGGTGAAAGGAATACCAGGAATCTTAAAGAAGAAAGAGACAATACGTGTAATCGCCGCACCAGCAGCCGCAAATACCACTGCATAAATGATATTTTCGGTGTTCACTTCTTCTGTTTGAGTCTGCATGATAATGGCAAATATTAAGCCCCAGATGAGCGCTATCTCAGCATAAAACTCTCCTGTTAAGCAGCTCCTTTTCTCGTAAGACCTCAATAAATCTCGTGCAAAACCACCACCAACACCTGTTACAGCCGCTAATAATGGCCCCCAGAACCAAAGCGGATCAGCCTTCACAATCACCGCAACAGTCACACCAACAACTGTAAAGGCACCCAGTCCAATCGCGTCACAAACCTGAATGATATTGTTTCCAATTTCATTCAGCTTTTGCTTGGAAGCATGAACCTTAGCCGAAGAAAAGAAGAGCTTATAGATATTCATGATGACAAAAGCAACCACCACTACCGCAACCACAATAAATAGGTAAGATGGCGACTTCACGATACCTAAAGGTGTTCTTTGCGCGATAACATCTCGCATGATACCACCACCCACTGATGGAAGAGCAGTCATAACCAATGTTCCGAAGAAATTAGCCTTCTCCTCAAAAGCAATGACAAGCCCCGAAATAGCGAAGGCAATGATACCCATTACCTCTAAGATAAAGAACCACCGGCTGTCTAGCGTTTGCAAGAGCAATACAGGGAAGAGATATTGGCTAACAATCTTACCATATTCACCATTTTCTTTAGCTTGTTTGATCGAATTGTTATACATATCTACTACTGAAGTTGGGATGGTTTTCTTCGAAAAGATGAAGTATAGCGGGTAGCTCATGTTCAAGCGACGTTCTTCAACATTGTTCAAGTTTTTGGTACGCCAAGCTAATGTAGCGCCCACCACACGATCAACGAGGTAAATATCAACTTTTCGATGTATCAGCATTTGAAAGTTATCAAAATCTGTCTTGGATTTAATGATCTGAGAAGCGTTAGATGCATCATTGATAAAATTCATCACTTCATTTGAAGCATAATGGTATCCATCAATCACACCAACCTTCAGCTTCTTTTTCTTAATCATTTCCAGCATTTCTTGTGGCGTTTTAAAAGGCAGATCCTGGGATTTGTGACGCAGAATAAAGGCAACGTTTTCTTCTGTCCTATAGGTTTGCGAATAAAGGCCCCATTCTTTACGCTCGGCAACCTCTGCTGCGCCTGCCACAATATCTCTCTTACCGGTCTTAATATCATCCAAATGTTGTTTCCAGGAGACTTCTTCTAAATCAACATTAAGGCCGATCGAGTTAGCATAATATGTCGTTAACTGTACATCCATGCCGGTCAAACGGCTCACACCGGCACCTGTTTCAACATATTGATAAGGATCCCAAAGGTACCAGCCACTTTTAATGGCGTCTCTTTTTAGAATGTCTCCAGCGTTAGTCTTACCGCTCTCGCTTGTCGCACCAGCCTCCACCTGAGACTCTTGCGATTCATTTTGCTCGGCATCATGCACCGCTGTAGCTGATTCTTGCTGTGCCGGCGCATTTGCTAAGGCTTGACTGCCTACACCGAAAATCACGCTTAGCACAACGGCTAAATGTTTCACTAACTTCATTTTACTATCCAAAACTTTAACCATTTTCCCTGCCACTATTTATTGTTTATTCTTAGAATTTTATACCAATTTACGTAAATAAAAAATTTATTTTAATCCACATATCAGACAGAAGTGTCGAGCCTTCCTTTTACTCTTGCGTTTTAACAGAGAATCTATTAAAGACTAGTTAATCCTTGTCGCGGGGTGGAGCAGCCCGGTAGCTCGTCAGGCTCATAACCTGAAGGTCGTAGGTTCAAATCCTACCCCCGCAACCAAAGGAAGTTCAGGGCTTCAGCAGGTTTTCACAAAACAAAAACGGCGTGGTTGCTACTCCGTCGCTACTTTGAAGATCCAACCCCATCCATCTCGGTACATGTTCTGGAGCAGATTTATAGCGGATTTTTTCAAAAGAGAGTCATTGTCCTTTTGATTGAACAGCGGCTTTAAAAATTTCCGCACGAATTACGTGCTTAAGCGATATGAAAGAACAGGCACAGCGTTAAACCCATGTGGATTGAAGTATTGCTACATCTCAGCATCCTTTGTACCATTGCCTGGGTAGTAGGTACCTTTAAAAACAATCCTAATTTCCTCAGGGCAAGAAAATAGTCTTGACTATTTTTCGATATATGTTAATTTAGACGCATCGTCAGCAATATATACGCTTATGCTATGAAAAGATTTTATGATTTTGTAATCAAAGAACACTTAAGAAACTATCAACAGATGATCTTTTTATCTGGTCCAAGACAAGTTGGCAAAACAACTTTGGCTAAAGATATCAAAAAAGAGTATGAAGACTTTTTTTATTTTAACTGGGACATTCTAGCTGATAGAGAAAAAATCTTATTAGGACAAACAGAGATAGGGCACATTGCAAGACTTGATGCCATTAAAAATGATCATACGGTAATTGTATTTGATGAGATTCACAAATATAAGCTCTGGAAAACTTTCATTAAAGGCTTCTTTGATCAATACAAAGAAAAATGTAAGATAATCGTAACGGGCAGTTCAAGCTTAGACACCTATAATAAAGGTGGAGACAGTATGATGGGAAGATATTTTTTATATCACATTTTCCCTATTACTGTAGGAGAGTTGGTAGAAAATAATAACTATCCAGAACAAATAACTTTTCCCCCTAAACAAATAAAACAGAGTGATTTTGACACGTTATTGAAACACGGTGGTTTTCCTGAACCTTTTTTGCATAATGACAGCATGTTTTCTGGTAGATGGAAGGGGTTGCGTAATAAACAGCTTTTTAGAGAGGACATACAGAGCCTTAGCAACATTCAAGAAGTCGATCAGTTAGAAGTATTAGCTAAGATTCTTCAAGCTCAGGTTGGTCAGATCGTTAATAGATCCACATTATCACAGAAAATAAGAGTGTCGGTTTCTACGATCAGCAGATGGCTCAATACCTTACAGACACTCTATTATTGTTTTGAGATTAAACCTTGGTCACGTAACGTTAAAAGAAGTTTAGTTAAAGAACCAAAGATTTTTTTGTATGATTGGTCTTTAGTACAAGACGTCGGTGCAAAATTCGAAAATTTTGTGGCATTACATTTATATAAATTTGTCCTGTTCCAGAATGATACAGGTAGAGGGGATTACGGACTTTATTTCGTAAGAGATAAAGATAAAAAAGAGGTAGATTTTTTGGTTGTAAAAGACGGACAACCCTGGTTGTTGGTTGAGGTTAAAGCTTCAGCAAATGCTCCAGTAAGCAAATCATTGTATTATTATGCACAGGAACTCATGGTGCCTCATACTTTTCAAGTGGTATTTGATATGGAATATGTAGATAAGGATTGTTTTAAATATAAAGAACCAATTATCGTTCCTGCTCAAACTTTTCTTTCACAGTTGGTATAGCTTTTTTTACACAAACTATCAACTTACAGCTCATATCCTATCACCACTGATAGGAAAAAACAAGAAAAGTGATAGAAAAATGATTTGATAAGCCCAGACACTATGACTGTGCTGATGTAATTCCTGCAAGCATAAGCCACCAGTCAAAGACAGAAAACGCCCCAACATCATCATCGGAAAAAATATAGCAACGCGGCGCTTTTTATGATATAAAAATTCACATACCCCATTAAGAAATAGCTTCAAAAAATAACCGTCACACATGAAATTCCTATCCCCGCTCATCCCTGGTACCTTAATTAAGCGTTACAAACGATTTCTCGCAGACGTCACCCTAAGCCTTAGTGAAATTGTGACCGTTCATTGCCCAAACCCAGGCGCAATGACAGGCCTTACGGCCCCTGGGAACAAAGTTTGGCTTTCTCTTTCAGCAAACCCCCATCGCAAGCTCAAGTATACTTTAGAGATGATTGAAGCTGAGGGGACTATAGTTGGTGTTAACACACTGCACCCCAACAAAATCGTGCACGAAGCTTTGTCGAGTAAAATGATTCCAGAGCTTGCTCACTATGAAACATTTGCTTGTGAAGTTGCGTATGATCAAAATTCTCGCATTGATTGGCTTGCCACACACCATTCCTACCCCCCATGCTATGTTGAAGTCAAAAATGTCCACCTCAAAATTGGGACAGGCGCTCAATTCCCAGATGCTGTAACGACCCGCGGCACAAAGCATCTTCAAGCTCTCTCCAGGTTGGCCGAACAAAAGCAAGCTCGCGCAATTTTAATCTACATTATTCAACGCAATGATATTGACCATTTTTCTCTCGCCAGCCATATTGATCCAACATACGCCAAAATGGCTGCTTTAAGCCATTCTTTAGGTGTTGAAATGTATGCTTACTGCTGCAATGTCACGCAAAGTGAGATTTCTCTCAGCCACCGCATACCCATAATTGATTGAAGGAACTTGATTAACAATGACAAAAACGAAACCCTCTCATGTTTGTGGCCATGGCTGTGATCACCACCATTCCTATGTCGACACAACTGATGAAGATCTTATTCTAGACACTGGAGAGATTGTCATTCATCAGCCAGCTGATTTTGCTAAAATGCATGCCGCAGGACGCTTAGCGGCCGAAACATTAGATTACATTACGCCTTATATACAAAAAGGGGTTACAACACAAAAACTTAACGACCTATGTCATGATTTTATTATTCAAAATGGCGCCATTCCTGCACCCCTCAATTATCGCGGATTCCCAAAATCTATCTGCACATCCATAAATCACGTTGTGTGCCATGGTATCCCTGGCGATAAAGTGCTCTGCGAAGGCGATATCATTAACATCGATGTGACTGTCATTTTAGATGGATGGCACGGAGATACCAGCCGTATGTTCTGCGTTGGCAAACCAAACGTCAAAGCCCGCAAGCTAATTGAGGTAACTTATGAGGGGATGATGCAGGCCATTCGAATTGTGAAACCAGGGATAACCCTCGGTGATATTGGTCACACCATCCAGTCCTATGCTGAATCTCATCGTTTTTCAGTAGTCCGTGATTTTTGTGGCCATGGCATCGGCCGCACATTTCATATGCCCCCCAATGTGCTGCATTATGGACGCGCAGGACAAGGCCTTGTCCTTCAACCTGGGATGTTTTTTACCATCGAACCAATGACCAACGCCGGCCATTATGCTGTCAAAGTTCTGTCTGACGGATGGACTGCTGTCACTAAAGATAAAAATCTTTCGGCTCAATTTGAACACACTATTGGCGTCACAGAAAACGGCCATGAAATCTTTACACTCTCACCCGCAGGCCTTGATCATCCATTTGTAACCGTATGATAGAAAATCCCCCTCCTCATTATGAAGGACATCGCGGTCGCTTGCGAGAGCGCTTTCAGGCAACCGGGGGCGTGGCTTTGCAGGATTATGAACTACTTGAAATGCTACTTTTTACGGTCTACCCTCGGCGAGATGTTAAGCCGCTTGCAAAATCTTTGATCCAAAAATTTGGCAGCTTCGCTGGTGTGTTTCATGCACCCATGGACACTCTGATGGAATGCCCTGGCATCGGTTTGACGGCTGCCGCTTTCCTCAAAGGCATTAAAGAAACCGCCATCCGCTTATCCCGCAGTGAAATTATACAAAGGAACGCGTTTGAATCATGGCAACAAATTATTGATTATTGCCGGCTGCAATGTGGCTACGAAATGGTTGAACAGTTTCGTGTTCTTTTCTTAGATAAAAGAAACAACCTCATTGCGGATGAGCAGCAGCAAAAAGGAACCGTCGATCATGCCTCTGTTTATCCGCGTGAGATTGTGAAAAGAGCGCTAGAGATTGGAGCAACAGGACTCATTTTGCTTCATAACCATCCTAGCGGGGATCCCACCCCTTCGGCTTCAGACATCGATATGACACTGAAAGTCGTAGATGCGGCTAGACCACTGGGTATTATAGTGCATGATCATATTATTCTTACCAGATCTAGCCATGCATCCTTAAAGACTTTAGGTTTAATATGAAAGCGCTGGATCGTTATTACGATATTCTAGAAACCATCACACGCGCCGCACAAAAATACAAACGCCACGTTGAGCTGATGGTTGTAACAAAATCAGCATCAATGGATGAAATTGAACCCATTATGCAAGCGGGTTGTTTGCTATTTGGTGAAAACCGGCTGCAAGACATTCTCAAAAAATGGCTCCCCAACACCCTTGCCCATCACCATCATCAGCTCCATTTCATTGGCCAGATCCAAAGCAATAAGCTTTCCACTATTATGGAAAAATGTGATGGCATTTTGTCCTTATCCAAGCTCAAACATATTGATCTTATTCACACAATGGCAACCCCTCCGAAGAGGTTTTTCGCCCAAGTCAATATCGGCTACGAGCCTCAAAAAGGGGGCTTAGCTCCAGAAGACCTTAAAGCCTTCATCGAATATGCTCACGGCCATTCCATAATGATTGAAGGGCTAGCCGCAATACCTCCAGCACATGAAGATCCAGGACCTTATTTTATGCATCTTAAAGCCTTAGGAGAAAAATTCTGCCTGCCCAGCCTCAGCATGGGAATGAGCGATGACTATCTTACCGCCATAAAGGCTGGCGCGACCATGGTCAGGGTTGGGAGGGCTATTTTTGAGAAGTAGCAGATTAAAAAATAAAGAAAACCTTTATTGTCAAGGGTATTGTCGAGGGTTTTGAGAATATCTCTTGTGGTGTCTTATACTCAAATGTATAAGATCTTAGAATATGTTTATGAATCTTAAATGTAATGAGAGTGGCACATTCACATGTCCATAAGTAACCAGACAGTCCAGGAATATTTATCAACCATCCAGGCCGCATCACAGCTGGATGATTTGGAGAAAATCCGTATTGAGCTTCTGGGGAAAAATGGCATCCTCACCAATGCTCTAAAAAATTTGAAGGACTTAGCAAACGATGAGAGGAAAAGCCAGGGTGAACACCTCAACATCATTAAGAACGAGCTCAGCACCACCCTACAAAGACGGCTTGAATGGCTTAAGAACGAAGAGCTTGAAAGAAACCTGCAATCTCAATGGGTCGACACAACTCTCAATCATCGCAATCAACCCCATGGCAAGCTACATCCTATTCACCAGACAATGGATGAAGTTCTTTCTTATTTTCACAATTTAGGTTTTGAATCAGTCGAAGGCCCGCATATTGAGGATGACTATTATAACTTCACAGCCCTCAACATTCCTGAGATCCATCCAGCTCGACAATTGATGGATACTTTTTATTTCCCTGAAAAAAGAGACAGCCGCGATATCCTTTTGCGAACACATACTTCTAACGTACAAATTCGTGCCTTATCGCAAATGAAACCACCCTTAAGATTGGTTGCAACAGGAAGGGTTTTCCGTTCAGATTACGACGTTACTCACACACCCACATTCCATCAAATGGAGTGTATCGTGATTGAACCCAACACTTCCATGGCCCATTTAAAGGGATGCCTCAAAGCATTTCTCCAGCATTTCTTTAGTCTGGATGATGTAGCCTTAAGATTTCGGCCAAGTTTTTTTCCATTCACCGAGCCTTCAGCTGAGGTAGATATTAGCTGCTCCCGCAAAGATGGCAAGATCATCCTTGGCCAGAAAGATGACTGGCTTGAAATCCTTGGGTGTGGCATGATCCATCCAAATGTTTTAGCCAATTGTGGCATTGACCCAAGCATGCATCAAGGCTTCGCTTTTGGCATGGGCATTGAGCGCATTGCTATGCTCAAATATGGCATCTCAGATTTGCGATCATTTTATGAATCAGACTTAAGATGGCTGCATCATTATGGCTTTCAACTGCTTGAAGCAGCTAATCTTGAGCCAACGCCCAAGAGTCTTTTTGAGGGGATGCAATCATGAAATTCTCTCTTTCCTGGCTTAAACAACATCTGCAGACGTCAGCTACAGCTGACGAAATCGCCTCAACACTTAACAACATTGGTATTGAAGTTGAAGGCATCGAGGATATCGGCGCTACCATTGCTCATATAACCGTGGCTAAAGTGCTCAAGGCAGAAAAACACCCGAATGCAGACCGACTTAAGGTTTGTCAGGTTGAAACAAACCAAGGCGTTGTAGAGCTTGTTTGTGGTGCCCCCAATGCTCGCGATGGCTTAGTCACCGCCTTTGTCGCCCCTGGCCAAGTTGTCCCCAAATCAGGACAAGCACTCAAAAAGTCTGTTATTCGAGATGTCGAAAGTCATGGTATGCTCTGCTCTGCCACAGAGCTATGCTTAAGTGAAGAAAGTAACGGCACCATCATCGAGCTCGATCCTACTTTAAAAGTAGGAAGTTCCTTAGCTGAAGCCTTGGGCATGAATGACGTTGTTTTCACTGTTGCTGTAACTCCCAATCGTTCAGACTGCTTGAGCGTGCGTGGCATTGCTAGAGATTTAGCAGCAGTTGGCATCGGAAGCCTTACGCAAAATATTTACCCGATGCATACCCCCTCCACACCCTCTTCTATCCAGATTGAGTTAATGCCAGAAGCGGCTCTTGATTGTCCATTTTTTATGGGTCGAATGATCGAAGGGGTGGAAAATAGACCGAGCCCAGATTGGCTTAAACACAAGCTGCAATCCATTGGTCTTAAACCCATTTCAGCATTGGTGGATATTACCAATTATGTCTTGTTTGATATTGGCCGCCCACTTCATGCTTTCGATGCCAACAAAATTGACGGAAACATTGTCATTCGCCATGCTCGTGCTGATGAGGAAATATTGGCACTAAACGGCAAAAGTTACACTCTTGAACCAAGCATGCTGACTATTTCCGACTCCAAAAAGGCTTTGTCCATTGCTGGCATTATGGGATCAGAAAACTCTGCTTGTCAGATGGACACCACTCGCATTTTTCTTGAATCAGCCTATTTCAACTTTGAATGCATAGCGCGAACCGGAAGAGCCCTAAATATCAACAGCGATGCTCGTTATCGCTTCGAAAGAGGCGTAGACCCTGCACGAGTACAAAAAGGGCTGAACATGGCCACTAAATTAATTTTGGAAATTTGCGGTGGGCAAGCCTCAGCCATTGTGACAGCCGGCATAGAGCCAAAGCAACAATTCACCGCCCGTTTGAGTCGGCATCGCATAATGCAGTATGCTGGCATTGACATTCCAACGGCACCCCTCATTCTCGAAAAACTTGGCTTCACTTTTGAACCAAAAACCACGCCTATTTGGTCTCAGAATAACAAGCCTGATTCGTCTCAATCATCAGACGTGCTCGAAGTTATCGCCCCCTCATGGCGTCATGACATCCGCATAGAAGAAGACCTTATCGAAGAAGTCTTGAGAATCCACGGGTTTGATCGCATCCCAGATGAACCATTGCCCTATAAGCCTATTCCCAAACTCAAACCTTCAAAATCAAGCATTGTTCGAAGGACATTGGCCACGCAACACCTTGTTGAAGCCGTCACCTGGTCTTTCTTAAATGAAGAGGCTGCACAAATATTTGGAGCCGACATTCAATCGCTTACACTCATCAACCCTATTAGCAGTGAGCTCAACGTGATGCGGCCAAGTCTTTTGCCAAATCTTTTGCAGGCTAGCCAAAAAAACTTAGATAGGGGGCTGGATCAAGTTAACCTTTTTGAGGTAGGAGCGACCTATCATGGCACTCTCCCAGAGCAGCAAATTTCAATGGCCGCTGGTGTTCGTACAGGGCCCTCTCAAGTATTACATTGGTCATCAAAATCAAAGGATGTGGATATCTTTGACGTGAAAGGTGACATTTTAGCAGTTGCAGAAAATATGGGGATTAATCCCTCTTCCCTACGATATTCTACAGATAACCTTCCACCGTGGTATCATCCAGCCAGATCTTCTTCCATTATCTCGACTCAAAACAAAATCATAGGTTATTTTGGAGAACTTCACCCACGCGTTCAAAGGCAGATGGGCCTTAAGAAACCTCATGTCATTTTTGAGATATTCTTGGAGCATCTTCCACCATTTTGCATTAAGGCTCCACGCTCGCCACTGTCGCTCAACCCGCTCATGCCAGTGGAGCGAGATTTTGCGTTTATTATGGACCAAAAAGTGTCAGCTGAAAACTTAACAAAGGCTGTTAAGAAAGCAGACAGGCGTATTAGTAACGTCACTATATTTGACATCTTCGAAGGCAAAGGTATTGACCCAGGGACAAAATCCATCGCTTTGCGTGTTATGCTTCAACCACATGAGGCAACCTTTACGGATGCTGACATACAAGCCATCAGCCAAGCCATTATTCAAAACGTGGATAAGTTTTGCCAAGGGAAACTCCGTGGATGACAACCAAATTTGATCAAGCCCTAATTCGGAATTTTGCGATTATCGCCCATATTGACCATGGTAAATCCACTCTGGCGGACCGGTTGATTCAAAGGTGTGGAGCGATTGAAGATCGCGAAATGAAAGAGCAGCTTTTAGACAATATGGACATTGAGCGCGAGCGTGGCATCACCATTAAAGCCCAAACCGTTCGCCTGTTTTATAAAGCCAAGAATGGGACTACATATCAGCTTAATCTCATGGACACCCCTGGGCATGTGGATTTTGCCTATGAAGTCAGCCGCTCTCTAGCGGCTTGCGAGGGATCGTTGTTGGTTGTGGATGCCTCTCAGGGCGTTGAAGCCCAGACCTTGGCAAACGTTTACCAAGCCATCGACAATAACCATGAGATTATCCCTGTCCTCAACAAAATAGATCTTCCTGCCGCTGACCCTGATCGTGTCAAACGACAAATCGAAGATGTAATTGGCTTACCGGCTGATGATGCTGTGTTGGCCTCTGCTAAATCTGGGATTGGTATTGATGATGTCTTAGAGGCGCTGGTAACAAGGCTTCCGCCGCCAAAAGGCGTTGAGACCGAGCCACTCAAAGCTCTCCTGGTTGATAGCTGGTACGACCCTTATCTTGGCGTCGTAATTCTCGTAAGAGTCAAAGAAGGCCGACTTTCAAAAGGAAGCAAAATTAAAATGATATCCACCAACGCTTCTTATCAGGTGGATTCGGTAGGATATTTTGCACCTAAGCGCGTCCTTTGCGATAGCCTGGGGCCTGGTGAAGTCGGATTTATCACAGCCAGCATCAAGCATGTGGCTGACTGTAACGTAGGTGATACCATCACTGACGAAAAACGCCCTGCATTAGAACCATTGCCTGGCTTTAAACCCAGCGTTCCTGTTGTCTTTTGCGGCCTTTTCCCGGCTGATGCTGCTGAGTTTGATCAGCTTAAAGAAAGCTTGGCTAAATTACGCCTCAATGACGCAAGCTTCGTTTTTGAAACTGAGTCTTCCGCTGCTCTCGGGTTTGGTTTCCGTTGTGGATTCCTTGGGCTCTTACACCTGGAAATTATTCAGGAACGACTGGAGCGGGAATACAACCTTGATTTGGTCACCACGGCCCCAAGTGTGGTCTACAAAGTCCATATGACGGATGGCTCCATCGTGGAAATGCACAATCCAGCCGACATGCCTGATCCGGTCAAAATCGACTTTATTGAAGAGCCATGGATCCAAGCGACTATTCTTGTTCCAGATGAATACCTTGGCCCTATATTAACGCTATGTACAGAGCGCCGGGGCATCCAAGTTGATCTAACCTACGCTGGCTCAAGAGCCATGGCCGTTTATAAATTACCCCTCAACGAAGTGGTGTTTGATTTTTATGATCGGCTTAAATCCGTCAGCCGCGGTTATGCAAGTTTTGATTATCAATTGGATAGCTACCAGGAAGGTGATTTGGTTAAACTTTCTATCTTGGTGAATAACGAAGCTGTGGATGCTCTATCTATGATTGTTCACCGCTCCCAAGCTGAGCATCGTGGAAGGGCTCTTTGCGAGCGCCTCAAAGATTTGATCCCAAGGCAGCTGTTCAAGATTGCCATCCAAGCGGCGATTGGGGGCAAAGTCATTGCCCGCGAGACCGTCGCTGCCATGCGCAAAGACGTGTTGGCGAAATGTTATGGCGGTGATATCAGCCGTAAACGCAAACTGCTGGACAAGCAAAAAGCAGGTAAGAAGCGCATGCGCCAATTTGGCAATGTGGAAATCCCCCAATCCGCCTTCTTAGCTGCCTTAAAGCTAGATAATAAGTAGCAGCACCTATCTTTTAACTTCTACCTATAAATATTTCAAATGTTGAGCTAGAGCATAGTACTGAAACAATGCATTTATGACAACAAATACGCAGGCGACTAAAATTTTCCATGTTTTCGGGCCTTCTTCAGGGCTACCATATTTATTAATTCTGTTTGCGCCTGGGATAAAATTTATAGCGTATCCCAAAATCACTGAAATTAGGAGTGATATTATTACTATAAAATGGTTTTTTACATAAACTATACTAATATAAACAGCCATGAGCTGTAAAAGAAGAACAGGTATTACCCACAAGCCAGAAAAATTAAAATCGTGCAAACGCCTTATAAACAAGCATATATACACGCCGTTCAACGACGCCATTAGCACCAAATATATTACACCCCCAGCGCCTAATATGAACAACATAGGAATATTCGATTTGAATGTATTTATGACTTGATTTGGAGCACCATGTTGTAAACTCGTAAAATCAATAGTTATTGCAGCTACCAAAAATAGAAACACACCAACCAGTAACATAGCGGCGCCAATTGCAAGTGACCAACCCCATACAGCGAGAATAAAGTTCGTTCTGTTCAACCGCCCTTGTTTATAGAAAAAACTGGTTTGCCGACGAAACTTGGTCCATCTACTCTCTTGAGTCAAAGGAACATGTGCATCATTCCTTGGGGCAATCACATCCATCAAAACGTCTCCATGGTCAAAATTAATGACAGCATAAACTATCGCCAATTAGTACTGCAAATGCAAAATTGGAATCTTGAATTACAATTTTGGAAAGAGTCACCCTCGCTCTTTTCCTGTCACCCTCGCGAAAGCGGGGGCCCATAAAAACCTGGATCCCGGATCTGCGTCCGGGAAGGCAAAGGGAGGTGCGGGAAGGCAAAGGGAGGTGCGGGAAGGCAAAGGGGGGTGTCACCCTCGCTCTTTTTCCTTGTCACCCTCGCGAAAGCGGGGGGCCATAAAAACCTGGATCCCGGATCTGCGTCCGGGAAGACAAAGAAGGGTACCAGGGAAGGCAAAGGGAGTCACCCTTCTGACACCAAAACGCACTATCCATTAATCAAACAAAAACCTTAATATGCTATTGACATTCTTCAAACCCGCAATGGTCATTTCCAACTTGTCAGCACTCAGGCGGCAATATCCTTCATCACAAAGGCTAGTCATTTTCTCCCTTGGAAAAGCAGCCTCAAAACTCATGCCTGTTATCTGTTGAAACGAGGCCAAATCGATGCCAGAGCGAATCCTTAAACCCATCATCATCATTTCATAAACCAGGTCAGCTTGTTCAATTTGATTCATCTGTTCTGGGGTTGCATCACCTTCTTCAATTTTGGCGAGCCAAGCTTCTGGCGTCTTCAATTGAACAGTAGCCAGACGCCTGCCTCGAGTATCCATCAGACGGCCATGCGCACCAGGCCCTACGCCAATATATTCTTGGTACTGCCAATAGATCATATTGTGGCAGCACTCCTTGCCTGGCGCAGCGTGATTTGATACCTCATAGGCTGGCATGCCATGATGATCCATTAGGCTTTGGGTGAGCTCAAAAAAATCATCCGACAATTCGTCAGATGGCATTTTTACATCACCTCTAGCATACTGCTGAGCAAAGGCAGTCCCCGGCTCAATCGTCAGCTGATATAATGAAAGATGTTCACCCGCAAGATCTAACGCCTCCTGCAGCTCAGCCTCCCACTCTTTTAATGTCTGCCCAGGGCGCGCATAAATAAGGTCAAAAGAATATCGTGGAAATATGCCTCGAGCCTGCTGTATTGCAGCCATAGCCTCTGAAGCGGAATGCTCTCGTCCTAAAAATTTCAATGCTTCAGGTCGCAACGATTGCACTCCCAGCGAGAGTCGATTAACACCAGCTGCCGCATATCCTTGAAGGTTTTTAACTTCGACAGAGGTCGGATTAGCCTCCATGGTGATTTCTGTATCTACACAAATGCCCCATAAATCATTAACCTGATTTAGAACCCTGCTAACAGTTTGAGGAACCATTAAAGATGGCGTCCCTCCTCCAAAAAAGATGGTGGAAAGATTGCGATGTGACGTTGCCTCATAAGCATCACGCAGCTGGCATAATAATGCTTCCGCCCACCGCCCTTCATCAATGGATTCGCGAACATGGCTATTGAAATCACAATATGGGCATTTGGATTTGCAAAATGGCCAGTGGATATAAAGTCCGAGCTTCATCGGGAAAGATGGTCGATCAATTGACACAGAGCTTGGCTCCGATGGCTGATTTGGTTTTTATCCTCCGGGGACATTTGCGCCAACGTCACATCATAGCCATTTGGCACAAAAATGGGATCATACCCAAACCCCTGTATTCCCGTTGGCGGAAATTGTAAATGCCCCTCAAGCCTGCCTTCAAAGTATTGTGGTGCATGGCCGTCTGCATAAAGGCACAACGCACAAACAAAGGTTGCTCGAGGCTTATTAACATCAGCAAGCCGCTCTTCCAATATTTTGAAAACTTCCACATAATTTTGATCAGGCCCCGCCCACCTAGCCGAGAATACTCCAGGCTGCCCACCCAGAGCTTCTACTTCTAAACCAGAGTCATCCGCCAGTGCTATATGTCCTGAAGCATGAGCAAAGGCCTGCGCTTTCAAAAGAGCATTTTCTTGAAATGTTTGTCCCGTTTCTGCAACTTCCTGCCCAAGTTCGAATGAAACAATATCAACACCATGTTCTTGAAAAAGCCTCTGAAACTCGAGGATTTTCCCTTTATTCTGGGTCGCTAAAACCCATTTTGGATTCACTGGGCCCCCTCTAAAATCATCCGTTGCATTTGAGTGATTTCACCTAATGCCTCTCTTGCTGCCGCTAGCATTTGAATGAACTGATCTTCTGCAAAAGGATTGCCTTCAGCTGTACCCTGAATTTCAACGATTTTCCCTGAACCTGTCATAACAAAATTTGCGTCCACCTGTGCAGCACTATCTTCTTCGTATGATAAGTCAACCAAGATGCGGTCATTGTAGATCCCACATGAAATAGCGGCAATAGAATCTTTCATGACTGATGGGGGAATAATCTTCTGCTGAATGAGTGGTTTTAACGATTGAGCCAAAGCGATATAAGCCCCACAAATAGAAGCCGTGCGCGTACCCCCATCAGCTTGAAGCACATCGCAATCAAGTTTGATTTGCCGCTCGCCAAGTTGCACTAAATCCACAACCGAGCGCAACGCTCTTCCAATCAAACGTTGTATTTCTTGGGTACGCCCAGATTGTTTACCTTTGGCAGCTTCACGATCCATACGTTGATGAGTGGAACGCGGAAGCATGCCATATTCTGCCGTTACCCAGCCAGAACCTTGGCCTCTTAAAAAAGGAGGGACTTTCTCTTCCAACGTTGCCGTACACAAAACATGAGTGTCGCCAAATTTCACGAGACACGATCCTTCAGCATGTTTAGTCACGGGGGTTACAAATTCAATCCTTCGAAGAGCCATAGGCTCACGTCCATCCACACGCATTTTTTTAACCTTAACAAATATTATTATACATCTAGATTAGGCCAACAACTTTATAACGTAAAGTTTTGTTTCACACATTTTTTTAACCTTAGGCCGTTGTTTCATATTCTTGAAGTAACTGTTGGTATGGCCTGCAAGATTTAAGAAGTTCATTGTATGTTCCAAAACCAACAACTTTACCTTCTTGCAAGACAATAATTTTATCAGCTGATCTTGCAACAGCCATGGAATGAGCAATTGTAATAATGGTCTTAGAGCCTTTATGGCTTTTAATCATCTGGATAATTTCTGACTCTGTCAGCCCATCTAAATGCGCTGTTGGTTCGTCCAACAACCAGACTCTTGATTGCTGTAAAAACAAGCGCGCAAGGCCAATTCTTTGCTTCTGACCACCAGAGAGCCTTATACCTTTAACCCCGATAAATGTATCTAAACCTTGGGGCATTTTAACCACAACCTCATCCAAGCGAGCCATTTGACAAGCCTTATTAAGGTCATCTTCTGTGGCTTCTGGATTAGCAATCATTAAATTATCTTTAAGAGTGCCCGTAAAAACAATCACATCTTGTGGCATCCATGCCACGTTACTGCGAACAGCTAAAGACTGGGTTGGATCGATTGGGTTACCTTGCAAGCGGATTTGTCCTTCATAGTGCGAATAAAATCCAAGTAGTAATTGAAAAATTGTGGTTTTCCCAGAACCCGTTAAGCCAACAATGGCTACATGCTCACCAGCCTCAATCTTAAAAGAAATATCATCTAAAATACTTACTTCAGGTCTTGACGGATAAGCAAAAGTGACATGCTCAAAGTCTATGCCCATAGGCATCATGGAAGGCACGTCAAACTTAACGGTGTTTTCACTTATATCACTCGCAGGCTTTTCAGCTAATAGTTGCCCAAGGCGAATAGCAGACCCATTCGCGCGCGCCAAATCACCCGCTATCTCACTTAAAGAACCCCCGCATCCAGCCACAATAGCGACATAAAACAAAAAGGCGACCAAATCCCCTGTCGACAATACACCTTGCGAAACCTGATTTGCACCAACCCATACGATGCACATAATAGATAAAAATATCAGAAAAATAACAATGGACGTCATCAGCCCCCGAGCATGCAAATGCCTACGCGTAATGGATAAATGGTGATTGGTTAAGGCTTGATGTCGATCATAAAAATATTTTTCTTTTCTGAGTGCTAATACAGTTCTAAAAGCACTCAACATTTCCTCAATCCAAGTAGAAACTTCCGCTAGGGCATCTTGGCTCGTGCTAGATAAACGACTCACATAACGACTGTAAATCAGAATCAAAACAACAACAAACGGAACGATTAGCATCGCTAACAAAGTCAGCTTCAAACTGGTCAAAACCATCATCACCAACCCACCGACAAGAGTGAGTATATTTCGCAAAGCTACGCCCAATGAATTGCCAATGAGTATTTGTATTTGTGATGTATCATTCATCAGCCATGAGATAACCTCTCCGCTTGAATGTGTTTCATAATATTCTGGCATCAATGTTAATAAGCGCTTATACCCGCTACTTCGAATAGAAGAGACGATTTTTTCACCCAACCAAGAAACCGTAAAAAAACGAGCGTAACTTGAAACAGAGATGATCAGAACCAAAAATAGCAACCACAATAATGATCGTGTAAGGCTATGAGTTTCCAGCCCCATATTGATTGCATCTCTTAATACCTTGCCAAATACCAAGAGCGACCCAGCAGCACCGACTAAGGACAAAAAGGCCAAGCATAACAAACCCTTATGCTGCTTAAGGAAACCAGATAAAAAGCGAAAAATATACACCCCAGAGACACTTTGCCCAGTGGCTCTGGCTTGCGTAGTTGTTTCTATGTAGCTTTTTTCACGAAACATTAGGGACCTTAACACTTTGATTTAATAAAACTGATAACTCTTCTTGCAGCAAGTTGATAAACTTTTTGTCATGATCTTGTGTGGATACCCATTCTCCCTCGCTCGCCTTAAAGTGTGAGGCGCCAGAAAGAGGAGATGCATACCAAATTTGTTTCATTGGAATATGTTGGTTTATAACAATTTTTGACCGTTTGTTTACGATGATCTCAACAATCCCTGGGGCTGAGATAATATCTTCAATGCATGAACCATAGGTATCTTCCAGATGCTCCACAATTCTTTGGAAAAAATAGTCAATGTAGGATTCAAACTGCCCATCGCTCGTTAGGATTCCTTGCTCAACAATCATCAAACTTCCTCTTTCTAGTTTCCAATTTGCATTTCATTCGATAAAAGTAACCAACCGTAAACCATTTATGTTGAATTCTACAAACAATATTATTGTGAATTAAAAAGGTATACCATGGAAAGCCTGACAACAAAAGAAGCAGTAAAAAAATTAAAAGCTGGCAAAGTAATAGTTTTCCCAACGGAAACAGTGTACGGCTTAGGAGCAGATGCGTCAAATGATAGCGCCGTAGCTTCTGTCTATGAGATTAAAAACCGCCCAACATTTAATCCTCTGATCATTCATTACTCCTCAATTGATTTGGCGAAAAAAGATGCAGTGTTTAACGAAAATGCTAGCAAATTAGCCGCGGCTTTTTGGCCTGGCCCACTTACACTGGTATTACAAAAGAAAATTTCAGCCAATATTTCTCTCCTGGCCACCGCTGGGCTAGACACGGTTGCCATCCGCATCCCAAGTCACCCGCTGGCTTTGGAATTGCTGGATGAGTTTGGAGGCCCAATCGCAGCCCCTAGTGCCAATCCTTCAGGCTATGTGAGCCCCACATCGATTGAACATGTCAAAAAAATGTTTCATCAAACACCTTTGCCTATCTTGGACGGTGGCTCGTGTACAGTTGGCCTTGAGTCCACAATCATAGATTTATCCGATGAAGTCCCCATTCTATTGCGCCCTGGCGGGATCACGGAAGAAAAAATCACTCGCTTGATTGGCCCTCTGGCTCAAAAAGCAGGTTCCAAACAAATCAAATCACCAGGTCAACAACTGAGCCACTATGCACCTAAAATCCCGCTACGCATGAAAGCAACATATGTCCGACCAAAAGAGGCCTATTTAGGGTTTGGAAAACATGAGTACGACCAAGGCGCTCACTTATTAAATTTAAGCCCAAAGGGTGACCTGATCGAAGCTGCAGCGAATTTGTTTGCTATGCTCCATGAACTTGACGACCCTATCTATGATGGCATAGCAGTGGCACCTATTCCAGAAACAGGCCTTGGGGTAGCGATTAATGATCGGCTTAAGCGCGCAGCCGGTGAGCGCCCTATTAATTAACGTTGCCAACAAAACTGTATCTGCCTATCATGCAACAGATTAAATGGAAATGTTAATGAGAAGACGACGCTTAGCAAAAATTGTAGCCACCCTTGGACCTTCCAGTCGGGATCCAGAGACCATTGAACAGCTCTTTCTAAGTGGGGCTGATACCTTTAGACTGAATTTTTCTCATGGCTCCCATGAGGATCATCAGCTTACATTCGAACACATCAGGCAAGTAGAAGCAAAACTGAACCACCCAATTGGTATTATGGTCGACCTACAGGGACCAAAACTTCGAATTGGCTCCTTTCAAAATGACAAAATATTTCTTCAAACTGGCCAAGAATTTGTGTTTGACCAAGACCTAACACTTGGAACCCAAGAACGAGTTTGCCTGCCTCACCCAGAGATTTACTCTGCGCTCAAAATGGGTGACTCGATTTTGCTGGACGATGGCCTTTTGAAAATGGAAGTGCTCCAGAACAACCACACCAACCTTATCATGAAGGTCATTATGGGAGGGTGGTTATCTAACAGAAAAGGCGTCAATATTCCGGGTTCATTACTGCCATTATCAGCCTTAACTGCGAAAGATCGTGTTGATCTGGAGTTTGGTTTGAAACTTGGAGCTGATTGGATTGCTCTTTCGTTTGTGCAAAAACCAGAAGACATTGAGGAAATCAAAAGCATTGTGAACAATCAGGCTGGCATCATTGCTAAGCTTGAAAAACCCCTTGCCATTGAACATTTAGAGAGCATAATTGCTCTTTCCGATGCTTTAATGGTTGCCAGAGGCGATCTAGGCGTTGAGATGCCTCCTGAAGATGTCCCAACCCTTCAAAAAAGAATCATCCGAGCTTGCTTGCGGATTGGCAAGCCAGTCATCATTGCCACACAAATGTTGGACTCAATGGTTCGATCTCCCACACCTACACGCGCCGAAGCATCAGACGTCGCAACTGCCGTTTATGATGGTGTCGACGCGGTTATGCTGTCAGCTGAATCAGCCTCGGGAGCTTATCCCGTTGAAGCAGTTAAGATGATGGATCGAATTATTCGCAGGGTTGAACAAGACCCCTTTTATCGACAAGAAATTGATGCTCACCGGTATGAATCAGGTGAAACCACCCCAGATGCGATAACATCTGCGGCAAGGCATATCACTCAAACGATTCGAGCCAGTGCGATTGTAACGTTTACATCCTCTGGTTCTACCACATTAAGTGCTGCCAGAGAGCGGCCATGGTCACCGATTTTGGGAATCACCCCTTTTGTGCATACAGCAAGAAAGTTAACCCTAACATGGGGTGTGCACCCTATTTTTAACCAAGATATCCAAGACATTACTGATATGGTTTCAACAGCAACGCGCCTAGCCAAAGAGCATGGGTTTTCAGAAGTCCAGGACCGTATCGTCATCACAGCAGGCATTCCTTTTGGAACACCTGGGAAAACAAATCTTTTAAGAATCGCTAGAGTTGGAATTGAAGTAACATGAGATTCAAAAAAGTTTTCCTTATTCAAATTTTATCCAGTGTCAGCATGTTAGCTCCAGCCAGTTACACCCAAGCACAAACATCAAACATCGCAACACAAACCTCTGCCTCTATGCAACGCTGGGATTTGACGGATCTTTTTCTCAGTCCTACAGATCCTCGCATCACATCAACCTTGGCCGCGATTACTTCGCAGAGCAATGAGTTTGTTAAGAAATACAAAGGCAGAATAGGTGAGCTTTCTGCAAAAACATTATTCGAAGCCCTTCAAGCTTATGAGGCCATAGCCCAAGAATCCAGTAAACTTGTCATATACTCTCACCTACGCTTTTATAGCGACCAAAACAATCAAGAGAACGTCCGTTTTAAACAAGAGATTGAAGAAAAGGTGGATGCCATCGCTAAGTCATTGGCCTTTTTCGAGCTTGAGGTCAGCGCACTTGATCTTGCACGCACCCAAGAATTTCTTGCTACGCATTCAGGCCTTACTCAATATCAATATTGGTTAAATAAAAGGCTGAGAGAGAGACCGCATCTACTCCCTGAAGAAACTGAGAAGCTTCTGATCGATTTATCGGGACCAAGCAGTGGAGATTGGTCAACGTTAGCTGATAACCTAACAACCCAAATCAAGGTCAAAGTTGGCGAAGAGGAAATGAACCTCAATCAAGCCACAAATATTATGAATAATGCCTTGAACCCTGAGCTTCGCAAGCAAGCCTTTGAAGCGATCTCAGGAGCTTATAATGCTCATGCAGATACGTTCACTATCATCTATAATGCCCTTTTTAAAACTGCAGCCACTTATGATGACTGGCGACACTTTGAAAAGCCTGGAGATGCCCGCCATCTAAGCAACGGCATTGACCGCGAGGATGTCAATGCACTAGCGTCTGCTGTTACAAAAAAGTATGAAAGTATAGCTGGCCGTTATTATACGTTAAAAGCAAAATGGCTTGGCAAAAACAGACTTGATTTATGGGATAGAAACGCACCGCTGCCCTGGAGGGAAGAAAAGCAAATTCCTTTTGAGGAAGCACGCGACATTGTCTTAGCTGCATACCAAGCATTTTCACCTGAGTTTGCCGCACAAGCAAAATTATTTTTCACAAACCGTTGGATTGATGTTCCCCTCGTTGATGGCAAGTACTTTGGGGCATTCAATTATGCCATCCCAGGCCACCATCCTTTCATTCTGTTAAATTACAGAGGCACATCTCATGATGTACGCACATTAGCTCACGAAGTTGGTCATGGTGTACACGGACTATTGTCTAAGCAAGCTGGAGCTTTGCAATATCAGCCGCCTGTTACTATAGCTGAAACAGCCTCCATATTTGGCGAAATCCTTACGTTTAAGCACCTGCTGTCGAAAGAATCGAATCCTAAACAACGTTTAGCTCTTCTAGCCAGTTTTGTTGAGGATATGATTAGCTCGACCTTGCGCCAAATTAACTTCCATGAATTTGAAATGCGCATACATGAAGCCAGGAAAAATGGGCCACTTAGCACAAAAGATATTCAAACCTTTTGGATGGAAACCCAAACTAAAATTTATGGCTCCAGCTTCAATATACCTGAAAATTACCAGAATGGCTGGATGGGAATTCCACATTTTAGGCGGCCATTTTATGTGTATGCCTATGCTTTTGGTCAGTGCCTAGTGAATACACTTTATCAAACATATAAGACCAACCCAGGCCAATTCCATGAACACTATTTTAACATTCTTAAGGCAGGTAACTCAAAGCCTTATACCGAGCTTTTGGCCCCTCTGGGCTTGAATCCCAAGGATCCAGAATTCTGGGATAAGGGCATGCAATTTATTGAATCAATGCTAAAGGAAATTGAAAAACTGGACCAAGAAGTTGCGAATTTAAATCAAAATACAAAGCTATAAAATCAGCTTTTTCTTTAATAAGATGCTAATGGATCTACAAGACAAAAATGGAGAATGAAAACCGCTTAAGTCAAAGGCTGTTGCGTTACGCAAAGGTAACTTCAGCCATCTCTGGTCTTGCTGCGCGTTTAGCTGGTGAGAAATATCTTGGGTTGAAAATCGACCGAGATACCCACGCTGATGACCTCAAACAGATACTCGGAAACTTAAAGGGACCACTGATGAAGGTGGCTCAAATCTTAGCAACTGTTCCCGATATTCTCCCTGAAGAATACGCTGAACAGCTTGCTGAGCTCCAGTCAAATGCTCCCCCCATGGGATGGTTTTTTGTGAAACGTCGTATGGAGGCTGAGCTTGGAAAACAATGGCGATCTTACTTTAATGATTTTGATGAAGCAGCCTCGGCAGCAGCTTCTTTAGGCCAGGTTCATAAAGCAACCTTGTCACAGTCTAACGAGACGGTAGCTTGCAAACTTCAATACCCAGATATGACGTCAATCGTTGAGGCAGACCTGGAACAGTTAAAAATCATTCTTTCGATCTACGAATCCTTTAACAAGGCAATTCACACGCAAAATATGTATGACGAAATTGTAGACCGTATGCGCGAAGAGCTGGATTACACTCTTGAGGCCAAACATATTAAATTGTTCCAATACATGCTCAAAGACTCACCAACAGTTTCCATTCCTAAGGTATATGATGATCTTTCAACTAAGCGCTTATTGACCATGTCATGGCTTGAGGGAAATAAAATTACGTCGCAAAATATCCCCTCAGAAACTTACAAAAACAAAATGGCAATGAATCTGTTTCATGCCTGGTATAGACCGCTCTATAGCTACGGCATTATCCATGGAGATCCACATTTAGGAAACTATACGGCTTCTCCCGATGGGCATCTTAATCTGCTCGATTTTGGATGCATCCGGATTTTTAAACCGTCATTTGTGGAAGGCGTTATCCACCTTTATCAAGCTCTCAAAACCAATAACCGCGACCTAGCTTATCATGCTTACACCATATGGGGATTCCAAAATTTATCTCATGATTTAATGGATATACTAAACCTTTGGGCACGCTTTTTGTATGAACCACTTATGGATGACAGAATCCGCCCTATCCAAGAAGGCCACACCGGCATCTATGGAAAAGAAGTGGCGGATACAGTACACCGAAAATTGCAAGAACTGGGCGGAGTTATTCCACCCAAAGAGTTTGTTTTTATGGATCGAGCTGCCGTTGGTATTGGATCAGCCCTCATGCGCCTTAATGTGAAAGAAAACTGGCACCAAATATTTGAAAGCCTAATTGAGGATTTCTCGACGGAAAAACTTGAGGAAAATCAAACGCTAGCCTTAACCTCTTGCGGCTTAAGCTAGCATAGATTTCATCGTCTAGGCAGGCTTACTATTTGACTTCGTAGAATGTATACCATCTCTTACGTAAAGTAGCGTTGACTTAACAATTTTATCAATCGCATTCCCCGTCGCCTTGGCTAAGGCTTCTTCAACTTGGCTCCCCATTATTGATTCCATGTTCCCTTCTCCTTTTTCGTCGAGAGATTGCTGGTACTTAAGACCCGCCTCAGGAACAATGATTGCCAAAGTGGTGGCTAAAGATATCTCGCCCAAAGTCATTGTCCACAAGCCTGGCAACACAGAATACGCTGCATCCGCTGACCCCTGATAAACAACAATTTGAGCATCAAAACCTTTTTCCTTGAGCTGAGCAGGCGTCATAACTTCAGACACAAATTCAACATTCTCAAGGCTTACTTTCAACCCTTCCTGCATAGCATTTAGATATGAGCCGTTTAGGTTAATAGAATAGTCACGAAAAGTGAGGCCACCGTTCTTGGACTTAGCACTTAAAACCCAACCACCCGTTTGAACCTGGGCCGCATATCGACCTGAAATCTTTGATAACCCAATAGGAGTACTGACAGTAATATTGGACACTGGGACTGTGTGAGAGCAAGCCCCAAGAACTATAACCAAACAAAGAACACCTAGAGACTTTAGAAAATAAAAATTTTTCATCTTAATCAACTACCTTTATGCCTTGAGGGCGCTTAACCTCTGTTGGCAAATGAGCCGCCGGCAACACCCGCTGATACCCACCCGTGTTTTGAACAATCACACGATCACCCACGTTAAGCGGCGTATCATTGGAAGCAACATTTTGAGGAATGGTCATAGTCACACCTGAATCCAACGTCACAGTGTACTCAATCCCTTTACGATTTGACATAGCCTGCTCCATAAGACCGCCAATAACAGCCCCTGCAACAAGCCCAGCACCTATCCCCCATGCCTGCCCCGTACCACTACCCATATAGCTGCCAGCCCCGGCTCCTGCAGCACCGCCGACTATAGCTCCCGCACCGGAATTATCGCCTTTGATGTCAATTGGCTTCATCCCAACAACTACGCCAAAGCTTACAGCTGATGCTTTTCCAACTTCCTTATTATCGTAAACATTTTGGCCTATGTGCATACAACCGCTCATAACGCTTAAAACACAAAGAAGTGCTATTGCTTTTAGTTTTAGTTTCATAGGTATTTTTCTCCATAATTTTGAGCAACACGATCTCATTGTGGAACCTTATCTGGGGCGCATAAAATTGTAAATTGTGTTTTTGGAATAGCATACTGCATAATATAAACAGCTTAATGACGCCAAGCTTTTCCTATAATTTTAGAAAACCTACTTACTCAAATGCAACTTTAATGATTTCGTATGATTTACTTCCGCCTGGCGCTGAAACGACGACCGTATCGCCTTTTTCCTTGCCAATGAGAGCCCTCGCTAAAGGAGCGGTTATTGACAAGAAACCAGAACGGATATCTGCTTCATCTGTTCCCACAATTTGATACGTGGCTTCTTCGTCCGTGTCTTCATCCACAACAGTAACCGTGGCACCGAACTTAACCTCAGACCCTGAAAGCTTTTTAATATCTATGATGTCAGCGCGAAAGATTTTATCTTCCAACTCAGCCACTCGCCCCTCGATAAATCCTTGGCGCTCTCGAGCTGCATGATATTCAGCATTCTCAGAAAGATCACCATGCTCTCTAGCCTCTGCAATAGCTTTAATCACAGCAGGTCTTTCAATGCTTTTAAGAATTCGCAATTCTTCTTCTAGGCGGGCAAACCCACCTGGGGTCATCGGGATTTTTTCCATGCTATCAACCGTTTGTTCGCTACAAAAGTGTAAGCGATTGAATGTTTTATTTTACTTACACCGAGTTTATTGTATTATTTTTTTGGTTGCCTTCAAGCAATTTCTACATGTCAAATGCAAATAATAGGTATTTTTATGACAGAGGCGGCAGAGGAATTATTGAATTTTTGGCAGCGCCATTGCGATCCATACGCACCTGATGCAGGCGATCTTATCACCAAACACCCCGATATTCTCCGTAATTGGCTATTGTTGCATATGTCCGCTGACTCTTATATGCAAGACTCCGCCGATAGTTATAGAAACGGCCCTAGCCCTCTACCTTTACATGTACACCATTTTACAAACATTTTATCCTCTATTCGCCCACTGCTTATAGACCTTTATAATGGAAATTTAACAACAGATTTGTCTGCTTCTGAAGACTGGCAAAATCTCCATCACTTAACACAAACGATTCCGCCAGAAGAACTCTATACTCAAGTTCAAGAGATCATCACACAAAAATCTCAGGCGTTTATTCGCGGGCTTCTTCAATACCATACCTTTCCATATCACCGCCAACACAGCTTAGATGCTCAAATAATTTGGGAGTGTGGTAGCGCTAAGCTTTATGATTATGGAGCACCAGATGTTGATGCTCCACGAATTTTCTTGATTCCTTCCTTGATCAACAAGCCTTACATCCTCGATTTATATGACGATCAAAGCTTAACCGGATTTTTAAAAAAGCAAGGCCACCATGTTTTTATGTTAGACTGGGGAGCCCCACTAGAAGAAATAGAATTTTCTCTTGAGGATTACTTTCAGCAACGACTTCTTCCCGCCTTTAACATTGTGAGCCAAAATGGCCAGCATAATATCTCTATCCTTGGGTATTGCATGGGAGGAATTTTTGCACTAGCCCTTAGTCAATTTTTTCCAATAAACAAAACAATTTTAATCGCAACACCTTGGGATTTCCACGCAGCTCCAGAGTCCCGACACAAATTTCATACGCTACTTTATGAAATTCTCACCCCATTCATAGAAGCATATGGCTGCCTACCTGGCCAAGTAACTCAGGCTCTCTTTTACTCTCTAAACCCTGAAGGTATGTTCGAAAAATTCGAGCGATTTATGGCAATGGAAACAGCTGAAAAAAAGATGTTTTTTGTCGCATTAGAAGATTGGGCTAACGATAATATTAATTTAGCAAAGCCCGCCGCAAAGCAAATCTTAAAAGATTGGTTTAAAGATAATATTCCAGCAGGCAGCGGCCTTGATCTTGGAATAGGCCCGATAACCCTAACAGAAAATAAGGTGCCCACCCTGATCATTACAGGAGAAAAAGACAGGGTTGTCCCGCACTCAATGACGAAATTGCTTGAGCAGTTACTCCCTCAACAGACATCACACCATTTTCATACAGGACATACAGGCCTTGTTGTGGGCGAACTCGCTAAGCAAACGATATGGCCATTGATTGACAATTGGCTGAAAAATAAGTAATAAATATATGAATAAAAATAAAAACAAGCAACACATCACAGGGAGTTTAAATGAAAAGGATTGCACTCGTAACAGGTGGCACCCGAGGAATTGGTAAAGCCATCAGCACTGCCCTTCAAAACGCAGGAAATACTGTCATTGCCACTTATAACAACAACGAAGATGCAGCAAGAGCTTTTGCTGAAGAAATAGGCATTAACACAATCAAGTTTGATGTTTGCGATTACAATGCATGCGTTCACGCCATAGAAACAGTGACAACTCAGTTTGGCCCCATCGATATTCTCGTTAATAACGCCGGGATCACACGTGATTCAATGCTGCACAAGATGCCCGCCAACGCCTGGGATGAGGTTATTCAAACGAACCTTACCTCCTGTTATAATATGACCCGGTCCGTGATTGAGAGCATGAGAGAGAGAAACTTTGGCCGCATCATTAATATCACCTCCGTCAATGGTCAAAAAGGCCAGGTCGGACAAACCAACTACTCTGCGGCAAAAGCAGGTGTCATTGGCTTTACCAAAGCACTCGCTCAAGAGAGCGCGTCAAAGGGCATTACCGTCAACGCGGTGGCACCTGGGTACATCAAAACGGATATGATTAATACGATTCCAACGGCCGTTATGGATAAAATTATCTCCATGATTCCCGCCGGACGGTTAGGAAGCCCAGAAGAAGTGGCAACAGCAGTAACATTCCTAGCCTCTGACTTTGCAGGCTATATCACTGGGATCACATTTAGTCTTAATGGCGGCCAATATTTCGTCTAAAATAACTTTTTTAAGGTTAGCTTTATTGCATTTTAAGTTGTGCTTACCATCTTCATTCACTCGTTTTGACGAGATGAAAAACTTATGCGATAGTTCATCTTAGGCGGGAGTAACAGATGCTAAAACCTGGATTTTTTCTCGGGATTGATGCTTGGGCGATTGTTTTTGTGATTATGATTATGGCCTTTGGCCTGATCAATCTGTTGCATTATTTTTTAAAATCTCAGTATCTCTCATCCATCCTTGTCCACGCCCCATCCCCCTGGATCATCGTTAATCTTAAAGCCAGTCGGCTTGATAAATTATCCCATAATTTTGCTAAAGACTTTGGACTACCCACATCTGAGCGTCCTACCTTAGATTTAGTACTCTCGTGTTTTAGCAACCTTAGTGCTTTCGATTTCTTAAAATGGCTAGGGGAAGATAACCATGAAAATCAGGTAGCTGAATGGCTTACTAAAACAATAAATGGAAAGACATATATCCTTAAGCGAATCTATTTGAATACCACCCTTGCCTTCATTTGGTTTGAAGATCAAACAACTTTAGCTGAGCTCAAAGATGCTTTAGCTCAAAACCAAGAACAACAGCACTTTATCGAATCCATTCTCAATGAGCTTCCCTTTCCTGTTTGGTGTCGCGATGAAAAAACTCATATGCTTACTTTTATCAACAATACCTACGTCGATTTTGTAGGTCAGACCAAGGAGGCTATCCTAGCTCAACAAATTGACGTCTATCGAGCCAGTAAAAATCGTATCTCCATTGATGCGCAAGCCAAGCAGCATTTCATTGTTGATGGATCTCGTGTCCTCTTTGAATTTCATGAAACTCATGATCCCTACAATAACCTAATCGTGGGATTTGGCGTCGATATTACACCGCAGGAGATTCTACAAAATGAGCTAAAACAAAATATCAGCAGCAACCATGAATTATTAGAATACCTCTCAACTGGGATTGCCATATACAGTCCTGATATGCGCCTAAAATTTTTCAACCATGCTTATGCGAAACTCACAGAGCCCTTAGGCAGCTTCCTGCACACTGAACCCACCATTGGCGAGGTAATTGAACAATTGAGAAGGCATCGTCTGCTTCCTGAAATGACGGATTTCCAATCTTATAAAAAACGTCAAATGAGCCTGTTCACATCTATTAGCACCCCCATCCACGAGCTTTCATACCTGCCTAATGGCCAAATATTGCGTATGATTATTGCACCATACCCCCTTGGCGGCCTTATCTTTATGTTTGAGGACATCACAGAACGCATCAGTCTTGAAAGCCAATATAACACGCTGATTGCCGTTCAAAAGGCGACTATTGATAATCTGTTCGAGGGAGTCGCCGTGTTTTCAAGCGATAATAGACTCAAAATCAGCAATCCATCCTTTCGTCGTATCTGGAAATTGGGCGAAGCTCATGCCTTACCTGGAACCCGTATGGCTGAGGTGATGGATGAAACGAAGGACCTTTTCTTTATAGGGGGAGATTGGTCAGAGTTTAGAGAAAGAATGATTGATAACATCACCAATCGGACCCCTAAAATGGGCGTTATTAAAAGGCTTGATGAGCGGGTAGTTGAGTTCGCTTACGTTCCCCTTCCTGATGGCGCCAATATGGTGCGCTATTTCGACATAACGGATACAACTAAAGTTGAGATGGCGCTTAGAGAACGAAATGAAGCCCTTGAAACCACTGATCGACTTAAATCACAGTTTGTAGCCAATGTTTCATATGAACTTAGATCACCTTTAAATACGGTTATTGGTTTTTCTGAAATCATGCTCAATGAATACTTTGGCACTCTTAATTTAAAACAAAAAGAATATATGCACGGTATCTATGAAGCTTCTAAACAATTGCTGGATCTCATCAATGGAATCTTAGATCTTGCCTCCATTGAAGCAGGCCAAATGATCCTCAAAAAAGAAATTGTTAATATCCCTGAAATTCTTCAAAAATCAGTTAATCTTGTGGAACGCTTCGCTCTGGAGCATAAACATAACATCAAAATCGAGATCAATGGGCAAATTCCTTCAATTATGGGTGATGAGCGCCAGCTCCAACAAGTGTTTCACAATTTACTAAGCAATGCCATTAAGTTTACTCCTGACAACGGTAACATCGTCATTAAAGCAACAGCAGAAAATGATACGATTATTGTGGATGTTTTGGATACCGGCGTTGGTATTGATTCAAAAGATCAAAACCGCATCTTTGACAAGTTCGAACGTATAAACACAATGCCTCAAGCAGGCGTTGGTCTTGGGCTAGCGCTGGTAAAAAACTTCATTGAACTTCATCAAGGCACCGTGCATTTAATGTCTAAGCCAGGAAAAGGCACAAAGATCACTTGCCGACTACCCTTACACCTAAGCAATCAAATAGCCTCATAGCTTGGAGGCTTCCAATAGCTCCATACGTTGAAAGTTTATTGAATATCAAAATCAAAATAGACGCCAGGAAATGGCTCATCAACAAGCTGAAAATGCCACCATTCTTTTCGATAGTTGTCAAAACCACATTGGGACATCACGTCTTTAAAGTAACACCTAAGCTTCAAGCAACTTTCTGATACAAGCGCAGATTCAGTATGCGAGGCCTCATCCAGAAAGTCAAAATGAGTTCCCATATCACAAGTACCATCATCAAAATATGTGTACACTTGCCCATCATTTTTTACACGCTTAAAAGCTTCCATCGGTTTTAATTTCTGACCTTTGTAAATCAGCGTCATATCAATGGCACATCCCCTTGTATGCGCAGATTTTTGAGAGATATAGCCATTCTGGAAAAGCATACTTTTAGGCAAATTTGGGTGATAGTTAGCCGCGTATACTTCATCTACATGGTCATCCTGCGACCATCTAAAAAAATGCTCCACTGCCTTTTGTGGTCGATAGGAATCATAAATGACGACCTCGTATTCATGGCTTTTAAATATATCTTGGGCTTTTGCTAAGGCATTTGCCAATGGAACAGATACGACGACAGCAGGCTCTAAATATCCCGCCACTGAAGTACCAATAAAATTTTGTGAGCCGGCATATCGAGCATCCCACTGCATAGACGGGAATAGCTCATGCAAATATGCAAAACCCTCAGGAAGATCTAATGACTCTATTATGTGTGGACGCATATTCATAGATTACCTATTATTCATAAAAACAACGTTTTGAGCGGCGGATTGATCCCCTACGTGACCGGCTTTCAGCTCAATAATTTTTTCCAAAAATGTTTTTGGATTCATGCTCGGCGTATGAGCCAACGCTTGGTGATAAATGACCGTTGAGGCTGTCATCCCAGGCAAAGAATTTGCTTCAATAACAATAATCTCATCGGTGCGACAATTCACAAAAATATCAATGCGTGCATAGTTTTCTATACCTAATCCATGCGCAATACGCTCGATTGCTTTTTGTATATTCATCACCTGCTCTTTGGATAAAAGCGATTCAGATGGCGGCGTAATGTTCACGCCAGTCCCACCTTGGAACTTTTCTTCCAGACTTAAGACTGCCCCCTCAGCAATCGCAATACTTGGAAGCAGCGATTCGTATTTTCCCATTGACTCAAGAACACCCACGGTCAGCTCTAACCAACCCTCTCTTGGATGATGGATTAATTCTTGCCCCTTAATGATTAACTCATCTGTTTCAATATAAGGTTCCAAAATAAAATTATCTGCGCCAACAGACATTTCAATAACGCTACCTTGTTCTTTAAACATCCCCGCTGGGATAGCTTCTACCTGAGATGCGACGAACCGTGCATAGTTTTGAAGATCCTCCGCGGATGAAACTTGGACAATCCCAGCCGAGCAACCATCTTGTCTTGGCTTCAAAACATAACTGGAAGCACCGTACTCTTCTTCAATATTATCCCAAAGAGCTTGAGATGCACTTAGATCTTTTAAATGTGACATTTGTGCTTTAGAAATCAAACGCTTTGGCAGCGATTTAACGAGCGGGTCAGCTAAATTTTCAATCGCATGGGCTGTTAAATATTTATCCATACACAGCGCTGAGGCCACAGGCCCTGATCCATTATACAACACATGAGCTTTAGACAATATTTGTTGTAGCGTGCCATTTTCTCCCTCACCCCCGTGCAAAGCGATAAATACAAACGCACCATTGGCTTTAGCTTTTTTGATGAATGCATCGAGAGAATAGTGTCCTGCTTGCGAGGTCTCTAAACTGGTATCCTCAAGATAATTCATGAGCCTTTGACGAATATCAGCCTCTAAAAGATTCTGCTTTTCCCGAACACTGGGGTGTATCATACAATTCTCAAAAATCTCTTCCACGGTATGATTCAAAGTGAATGAATATGGCAGTTCCCAAACAGCCCTATTTTTATCCAGCATATATGGAGTTGGATAAAACTTGTCTGAAGATCGAAGTTTAAGCCAAACATTCGTACCACTCATAAGTGATACTTGCCTTTCCGCCGTCCTCCCACCAAAAAGGACATAAACAGGCTTACGGTTAGTATTCGGCTTTTTAAGAGCGGGCTCAAAAGGAACACGGTTACGTTGACAAGCCCTCTTTATCAAGAACATCAATACTGATGCGTGGCTCATGCCAACAACCGCAGATTGTCTGAATAAGAAGCTATTTTGCTCCATACCACTAATTGGGTTAAAATCCGTAAATAGAAGACGGCCGTCCTCCAAAAACCAACCATCAATACGCGCAAAATCGCGCATACCAAAAATTTTGAAAATCCTCTCTGCCTCTTTTTGAATCCTGATAATTGTCTCATGGCTAAACCGAGGCGGCGTATGATAAATGGTATTGGCAGTTGGCAAATATTTACGGCGATAATCAAAAATTTGCCCATCATCATAGCTGATCTCAATCTCGGTAGGCATCAAGGCAACAGGCTCATTACCGGCATTTTCAAGCACAAGAATAGTAAACTCACGGCCTTTGCAAAAGGGCTCAAGCAATGCCTGATTATCGATCTTGTGCTCAAAGAGGTTGTGGATACGATGCACGGCTTTATCAGCACTATCCACTGAGCTCACCCCTATTGAAGAACCTCCAGCCACTGGCTTCACGATGGCCCGATCACATTGGGTTGCCTCAAAAAACTCTCTTACCCGAGACTCAATATTTTCATCTGTCTTGTTAAACGTGTATGTTTTGAGGGTTTCAAATCCATTGGCGAGTAATTTTTGAGCCGCTAGATTTTTATAATACATATTTCGGCACACGACTCCTGACGAACCCACATATGGAATTTGCCAATCATCCAATAAATCCTGAAGCTCACCATCTTCCCCAAATGTACCATGTATTGCTGGGAAAACCAGATTAACACCCTGCAGTCTTTCTCTAAGAGCATCTAAAGTCAGAGGCTGTGCAAGCTGCGCAAGTTTAAAGTCAAAATCTGATGGGGTATTTGAATATAATTGTGCGGATGAGAGGGCATAAAACTGCTTTTGCCGGTCCACATAAATCGGCATAATATCAATGCCATGCGGGGCAAGATGGTCAGAAATCGAGCGCGCTGAATTCAGTGAAATCCCTCTCTCATGAGATGGCCCACCACAAACAACCGCTAATCTAAATTGTGACATTAAAAATATCCCTCAAAACAGAAAAAAGCTTCTCCATTATTCATAAGGCACACGCTACCCAAAGTCAAAACGCGAAAATCGAAAACCAATTTTTACAAAAAATAAACCCACGGTTTCCCATGGGTTTAAAGGGCTTTAAAGTGAGAGACTAATGTTTAAGAAAAGGCCATCGCCTTCCTTCGTTTTGAATCAAGCCTCAGCTTAATAAACATCATATAGAAATCACTCTCAGAAAAGGATATGTGGTTATTGATGTCAGACGGCATATATAAGTGGTTATATTTATTTGAATTATTATTTATTTTGAAAATTGATCTGTCTAAATTTACCATGACACCAGCCTCCTTTTGCTTTGGATGTCTTCGATTTTCAGGGTATGGGGATTTTTACTTATTGTCAAAATAAATATTCGCAATTGATTTCGCAACTTACACAATAATCAAATAATTATTTGATTTAACAGGATATAAACTTTATGATTAAAATCACCTAATTAACCATTTATTAACCATTCTTGAAGGGATACTCATGATTACCCTTGCAATTGCTGCTGATCATGCCGGCTTTCCTCTTAAACAAAAGCTCATGAACCTTGATGAATACCTGTGGGATGACCATGGAACCCACTCAACAGATCCTACTGATTACCCTATTTTGGCCCGCAGCATAATACCTGAAGTGCTAAGCAACCGCTGCGCCTTTGGTGTCTTGATTTGTGGCACGGGCATTGGAATGAGTATTGCAGCCAATCGATACAAAGGTATCCGCGCAGCTTTGTGTTTTAATAGCGAAATGGCCTATCTTGCACGGACTCACAATGATGCAAATATTTTAGTCCTCGGCGCACGAACAATATCAGATGATGTTGCCGTCGAATGCCTTAAAACTTTTGCAACAACCTCTTTTGAAGAAGGGCGCCATCTGGGGCGCATTCATCTGCTCGATATTTACTAAGACGCAGGGGCTTTCTGCGACAAGCAATATTCAATCCATTTTTGCGTCAAACACTCTTGAAGATGATTTTGAGAAAGCCTATCTCTCAAGCACCTGAAATCAACATTGAATATATTTTGATCTTGATTCACACAGGAAAACACAAAAGTTTCTTCTCCTGTTTGAGGATCTCTATGCTTTTGTAGGCACTGCCCGCAAATCTCTTTCATCATGCATTGCATGGGCGAGTTAACACTTGCAACACCCTGTAGATTAGGAGGAAAATGCTCCTTAAGACTCGCCTTAAGAGCGTTCTGAACAGCCGCCATCATCCCATCTGAACCAATCACGATGGCATGGGAGATATGCTTAAAATTAAGCTCCTGATCCTGACTCGCATAGTCCCTCATTGCTTCCACAATATTACCTAAATATGTTTGATCTTGAGGTCGCGTAGTAGGAATGACAGGATTTACATCACAACACCAAACAACTTTGTCACAATATTTTTCAATCTCTTCACGCTTAAATAAATCAGCTGATGTTTTGTAACCGGCAAAATAGAGAACCTTTGATCCACGTTCTTTTAAGCCTTTTGCAATGGAAAACAAAACAGCATTCCCTAGCCCGCCACCTATTAGCAAAACATTCTTATTACTTGGCAAATCTGTAGGAGTACCTGTTGGCCCCATCAAAACCACATTCTCACCAGGCTTTAATAATCTGCAAAGGTCTGAAGAGCCTCCCATTTCCAAAATAATAGTAGAAACCTCACCTGTTTCTGGATCAGCTGAAGCTCCAGTCAATGCAAGCCCCTCCATGGCAAAGGTTGTGTTATGAAAAGTTGGAGCCAGCCTTTCAAAATTTTGCAATCTGAAGAATTGCCCTGGCTTGAATTGACGGGCAGCAAAAGGAGCATGGAGCGTTAACTCCACAATGTTTGCTGTCAATGGCACAATGCTTTTAACTGTACACTTAAAACCAGAATCTAGTTTTTTAAACATTTCTTCTGAAGAAATGCCTTGTAAACTTACCTCTTGTAAATAGCGAGAAATATAGGGATAGCTTTGCTTAGCGCTTCCCATAGCTCTCACAACATTGCCCGCATAAGATGGATGAAGATCGCCCAAAAAGCTCACTCGACGCCCATCACTTCGACTATGACAAAAAATCATTGGCTCTTGAGGTTTGCATACTTTTTCAGGAAAGATAGGGGCTCCATATTTATCAATGGCCTGGAATGATTTGCCTTGAACAACCAGGTTGCCATCTTCTAGCGCAAGAGCAATATTAGGAATAGTCCCAGCGGCTACCAGAACGGTGCCCGCAGGAAATGTTATCTCGTCACCCTCATCTATTTTGCAATCAATACCTGTTGCTGCACCATACTCATCAACAATGACTCTCAAAGGCGTGACATTTTCCACAAACTCAATGCCTTCCTCTAGTGCTTTTTCGACTTCTTCATGATTCAGCGTCACGCTTGGCGAAACATTCATTCGGCGGCGATAAAGAATTTTCGCACCCCCCCAACTTTTTAAAAGCGGCAGAAAATCAGCCTCTCTTTTCTCAAATTGAGCCTGCTCTAACTCATGCTGAATAAGCTTAGCATGAGCCAACATCTTTTCAGCAATCTGTCGGTCTTCCTGCGTCCAATCGGATTCAACAGCTATCTGTGACGTATAATGGCAAAGCTCATGATAACGCGCTGCAAATTTTAGTACCTGCCTTGGGTAGTAGGCCAACGCCTCTGTTGCTGTATCAACAGCAGTCAACCCGCCACCTATAACCACAACAGGCATGCGCACTTGAAGATTTGCAATGCTGTTCATCTTTGCCGCACCGGTCAGCTGAAGAGCCATGAGAAAATCAGATGCTTGACGAACACCTTTGGCCAGATTATTTGCCATAGGCACAATTGTAGGCTTACCAGCACCTAAGCACAAAGCCACATGATCAAACCCCATCTCAAAAGCCTGATCAATCGTAATGGTGCCACCCATTCGTATACCACCATACATTCTAAAATGTTCACGCCTTTCCAAAAGAAGCCGGATCAATTTTAGATAATTTTTATTCCACCTAGCAGTGATCCCATATTCTGCAACACCACCAAAACCCCAAACAATTCGATCATCAAGTGGTTCATACAGATCTTGGACATTTTGCACCAGCTGAAATGCAACTCGGGTTCCTTCCATACTCACCCCAGATATAGTCTCTGGTAATGGCTCTAGTTTAAGCCCCTCAACACCAACAACGGCATGACCATCATTGAGCAAATGATGGGCCAAGGTAAATCCAGCCGGCCCCATCCCAGCGATCAACACATTTGCGCCCGTACTCGCCTTGGGAAGCGGTCTATCAAAGTTAAGTGGGTTCCACCTTGTTAACAAACTGTATATCTCAAAACCCCACGGCAAAGACAAAACATCTTCCAAAATACGACTCTCGATCGCGGGAATATTAACGGGGGTCTGCTTTTGATAAATACATGATTTCATGCAGTCATTACATATATGGTAGCCAGTAGCCGCAACCATAGGATTGTCAACAACAGCTGTAGCAAATGCGCCAAGTATAAACCCTTTTGCGCGAAGCCAATTCATCTCGGATATTTTTTCCTCAACAGGACAACCCGTTAATTGAATCCCGGAAGGGTTGCGAACAAACCCACCTTCATTTTTATCTTTCATACCCTTTCGGCATGAATCTTTATCCTGCTGATGACACCAAATACAATAATGCGCCTCACTTAATGCAGCAGCAGTCGTAGCACCTGGGTCTGTCAAATGAAAACCATGGCGAGGTCTCGTTGGGTGCGGCGTTAAATGAGCGGCTGCCCCCCCTTTCAGCACAACCATCATGGTATGAAGAATATGGTCATAATCAACTTTTTGTGGAGCTGAAAAAAGAACACTACCTTTATGTTTTCTTTTACCTTCTGGCGTCAAAGTCGCCCACACGCCATATTGGCTTAAAATACCTAAGGATACTTCATCTTGACTTGATAGACTCTCTAACGCAGCCTTTGCAAATATATCTTCATCAAATGCTGATTGTAGCAACTCTGCTACCTTAATTTCTAAGACCTGAGGATCAAGCTTTTCGACATCAGTAATTGTATGTTTCTTAAGAGCATATCTTTGGATGAATAACCGCTTTGCCTCAATGAGCACCTTGATCGACGCATCTGCAGCCTTAAGATCATCAAGCTCATCCGTAACGTTAAATAGCTTCGCGAGAAATTCTTCAAGATAAGGCGCCAGCTCAAGAATAATCTGGCTTTGTTCATGATGGGTTAACTTCGCATGACTTGAACGAGCATGCCCCAACTTGGCGGCAAGGTGAGAGTCACAACCTGTCAAATATTGACTAAATAGGACATCTAAAGCGCGAAGCCCTTCATGACTATATAGGATATTTGAGGTAATCGGTGCCTGGCCTTTGAAAACATTCATCAGGTTGCTGGCTAAGATTGTCATGTAAAATATATAAGCTTAAGATGTGTATTTTTTGGCAAAATAAAAGTACTTCACCATTTAACTAGCAAAAGCTTAAAGCTATGTCAATTACTCCACAACTTTTGGTACGCTAAACATATTAAATTTAGCATCAGGTGCATTGGCCATAATATCATCGACGGTGTTTTCTATACGCACCACATCTTCTCGCAAAACTTGCTCCTGACCCGTTGGATGAACAGTCCACTCAACTTGAGACAAATCTATCTCGTTTAACTGCTCAACCCAATTTAGCAAATTGGATAATTGCGTGGAAAACTGAGTAGCTTCTTCCTCAGTAATGCCAATCCTGGCTAATTTTGCCATTCTTTTAACTTCGCCGATCATTTTCTAACTCTTGCCTAAAAACAAAACTATTTATATCGCCCTTCTTGCCTGCGCAAAAACGCTGGGATTTCCAAATCATCATCTTGATTTGAAAGACCTAGATTCGCTTCTTTAGGGCTTGTTCTCGCACCTTTTTCTTGAGACACACGCATTCTCTCAGCTTGCGCTCTACGACCAACACCTGTCAAACGCTCGAACAAGGATAGTTTCTTACCCTTATCAACCAAGGCATCATCTTCAAAATGAGAAGGATCAATATCCATGTCATCAAAAATTGGTTCTTGCAACTCATAACTTTTTTCATCAGCAAAAAAGTCCGTTTGTGAACCATCCTCAAAAAGCCCTTGTTGATCCTGTGCTTGTGCAGCTATTTGCAGCTCTTCTTCAACCGTCGCTGTGCCACGTATTTTCTCAACAACAGTCATAAACGCCTCACTAGCTTCAGAAGAAGGCGGCTCTTGAATAGCAGACAAAAATGGCTTGTTTGAAGGCGCCTTGGCATGCATAGGCACAAACGCATCAATACCCGTTGCAACAATGGAAATCCGCATACGCCCCAGAAGCTTTTCATCAAAGGTTGCACCAAAAATAATATTGGCTTCTGGATCAACCTCTTCTCGAATTCGATTGGCAGCTTCATCTGCTTCATACAAAGTCATGTCATAGCCACCTGTGATGCTGATGAGCACGCCACGCGCACCTTTCATCGAAACATCATCCAAAAGTGGGTTAGAAATAGCGGCCTCAGCAGCTTGAAGCGCTCGCCCTTCACCTTCTGCCTCACCAGTGCCCATCATGGCTTTACCCTTTTCGCCCATAACAGCTCGAACATCCGCAAAATCAAGGTTGATAAGACCAGGCATAATCATAAGGTCAGTAATTCCCCTAACCCCCGAATACAACACATCATCAGCCATTTTAAAGGCATCAGCAAATGTGGTTCTTTCATTAGCAACCCTGAAAAGATTTTGGTTAGGGATCACAATAAGCGTATCCACGTACTGTTGCAGCTCCGCAATACCTTGCTCTGCCATGCGCATACGGTGCGAGCCTTCAAATTGAAATGGCTTAGTTACAACACCGATAGTTAAAATGCCCATTTCACGAGCCGCTCTGGCAATAACTGGAGCAGCTCCAGTTCCTGTGCCCCCCCCCATACCAGCCGTTATAAAGACCATGTTGCAGCCATTGAGTGGAGTCATAACATCTTCCAAGGTTTCTTCAGCAGATGACTTACCCACATCAGGCTTTGAGCCAGCACCTAAGCCCCTTGTCACCCCTAGGCCCAACTGCAGACGGGTAGGCGCTAAAGAATGCTGAAGAGCTTGAGCGTCTGTATTCATGGCAAGAAAATCAACGCCCTCCAACTTTGAGCGGATCATATTGTTTACGGCATTGCCACCAGCGCCACCTACGCCAACCACAAGAATACGCGGTTTCAAATCCAACTCTTCAATGGGAGAATTTTGTGACTTCATGACGACCTCAAGCTACAATATATTAAAACGCACAAAAGTTATGCTAAAAATAGAACAACTCAGGATAGTTTATATTAATTTTAGTCAAAACTCAAAAAGAAACGTTACAAAATGACATAAAAAAATGCACCTGAACGTTTCAGATATTCAATAAAGTCATCATAAACTCATTTTTCTCACTCCCCCCTCTTTTACTTTTTTAATTTAGAAGATAACGTTAAACTGTAAAAAGGAGACAAAAGAAGTGAATCCACCTGAGCTTGAGAATTTGGATGCCAAGAAAGTTTTGGTTAGAGCAGACTTAAATCTTCCATACCACGATGGCCAGTTTGGTGATTTGACACGCTTAGAGCGGTTTTTGCCAACCCTTAACTTTCTTAGGAAAAAGGGCGCAATCATCTTCATTTTATCTCATTTTGGAAGACCTAAAGGCAAACGGGATGCGCATTATACTCTCTCCCCTTTAGCAAAAACTCTTTCAAATTTTTTAAACCATCCTGTTCGATTCGTTTCTGATTGCATCGGGCCATCAGTTGAAATGGCCATAGGTGAAATGAAATCTGGCGATGTGGCCCTACTTGAGAACGTTCGTTTTTATGCTGAAGAAGAAAACAACGATTTTTCTTTTGCCGAAGAACTATCTGCAAACATGGATATCTATATCAACGATGCTTTCTCTGTATCCCATCGGGCCCATGCATCTGTTGACGCCATTACAAAACACCTCCCTTCCTTTATGGGCCCACAATTTCACGCCGAAGTTCAGGCACTGCATATGGCGCTTGAAAATCCAGAACGACCTTGTGCAGCCATTGTAGGTGGCTCAAAAATTTCCACTAAAATTGCTTTGCTTAAAAACCTAACCCAAAAGGTTGACTACTTAATCCTTGGTGGCGGAATGGCAAATACATTTTTACATTTTCAAGGACATGATATTGGCGCCTCTCTTATTGAGGAAGACTCTCACGACGTTTATCATTCCATATGTGAGGTGGCTAAAGTACGAAATTGTCAAATTTTATTACCAAACGATGTTCAAGTTGCTCATGATTTGACAAGCTCTAACGTTAGGACAATTCAGCTGGATCAACTGGAACCTGTTGATAAAATTTTTGATATTGGCCTACAAACGCTAACCTCTTATGAAGCGGTTTTAAAAATTTGTAAAACGGTACTTTGGAACGGACCTATGGGTGTGTTTGAGGTTCCGCCATATGATTATGGAACAACTCAGCTAGCGCGCATCGTTGCCAGGCTCACACAAGAAAGCGGCCTTATTTCTGTAGCAGGAGGAGGCGATACAGCTGCTGCCCTTGCGCATGCGGGAGTACAAGATAAGTTTACCTATATTTCCGCTGCTGGTGGCGCATTTTTAGAATGGCTCGAAGGCAAAGATCTGCCAGGCATGCAAGCGCTTAAAAACGCAATGAGCCAAAATACCTAATTGATCATGGAACGGGAGAGAGTTCTGGCGCAGCGGCCTCACTCTTTTGTGGCCTTAATCCAACATACAAAAGCAAAACTGCTGCTATGCATATTGAGGAATATGTTCCCACAGCAATACCAATGATAATTGGCAAGCTGAATTCCGCAATGACCTTACCGCCAAAGAAGTACAATGCCGTTAATGAAATAAGCGTCGTGGATGAAGTCAGAATCGTTCTAGAAAGAGTTTCATTAATGCTTCTATTAATGAGCGTTTTGAGATCCATTTTCTTATTTTTACGTATATTTTCACGGATACGGTCGTAGATCACTACCGTATCGTTGATAGAATATCCAGCTGTTGTAAGAATCGCCACAATTGCGGTGATGTTAAACTCAAATGGCAAGAAACAATACATAGCCAGAATAGCAAAACAATCGTGTACCAAGGCCAGAATTGCGCACACCGAAAACTGCCAATCAAAGCGAACCCAGATATAAACCAACATCGCAAGGATCGCCAGAGCTACAGCCGTGATTCCGTTTCTGATTAGTTCATCTCCAGCTTTGGGGCCAACTGTTTCAATCTGTCGGTATTCAATGCCGCTTCCCAATCCTTCTTTAATTTTCACCAATGCTTCTTGCTGTGCCTTCTCACCGCCAGGCTGACTTTGGATACGAATCAAAACATCATGAGGGCCACCAAAGCCTTGCAGCGTGTGATCTCCCAGTCCAAGCCCGCTTATCTTCTCACGAAGTGCTGACACATCGGCTGGCTGCTCGGTACGAATTACAATGGAAAAACCGCCCTTAAAGTCGATCCCAAAGTTCAATCCTTTGATCAAAATTCCAGCTAAGGTCACAATAACTAATAGGATTGACAGGCCTAAAGTTATAAAACGTGCGCCTACAAAATTAATATTAGTGTTGTGAGGAATAAAGTTAATTGACCGCATTAGACCTTCTCAATTTAAATGGGCAACGTTTTAGGTTTGCGCCAACGATACCAATAAATAATAATCAAGCGTGTTAGCGAAATAGCTGTAAACATGGAAATCAAAATACCTAAGCCCAACGTTACAGCAAAACCTTTCACAGGGCCTGTCCCCTGCCACCAAAGAACCCCAGCGCCAATTAGTGTCGTCAAATTTGAGTCGGTAACAGTTGCCATCGCGCGCTTATAACCTGCCTCAATCGCCGACAGCGGTTTCATCCCATTGCGGATTTCTTCTTTCACACGTTCATAGATAAGAACGTTAGCATCAACCGCCATACCAAGCGTTAACGCAATACCCGCAATACCTGGAAGGGTAAGAGTCGCTTGAAGCGCTGACATGGCACCAATCAACCACACCAAATTGACAATCAATGCAATATTAGCAATCAATCCAAAAAACATATAAGCAATGATCATAAAGATCGCCACCAAAATCACAGAAATTATTGTCGCATTTTGGCCAGCCTTAATGGAATCTGCACCCAAATCTGGGCCAACTGTACGTTGCTCAAGAACGGTGAGAGGAGCTGGCAGAGCACCGGCTCGCAAAAGAAGGGCTAGATCACTCGCTGACTTCATAGTGAAACTACCTTCAATCATGCCCGTACCACCTGTTATAGGTGACATTATCCGAGGCGCACTAATAACTTTATCATCCAAAACGATAGCAAACAATTTTTCGATGTTCTCACGCGTCACATCGCCAAACTTTTTTCCACCAATTGAATCAAATTTAAATTCAACTATCGGCGATCCTCTCTCGGGGTGAATTCCCGCTGATGCGTTCACAAGGTTCTCACCACTAACCAAGACTTTCTTTTTGACAAGGATACGATGCGGCTCACCTTCATCACGATCTAACATCTCTAGTAGTTCAGAATCAGGGGGAACACGCCCAGCCATTGCCTCTTCGATAGAATGCTCCATATCAACCATACGGAACGTCATTTTCGCTGTCTTGCCCAAAAGCTCTTTTACATGCTCTGGGTCATCAACACCCGGTAACTGCAAAATGATTCTGTCCTCACCTTGTTTTTGGATAATAGGTTCACGCGTTCCAGAATCATCCACACGCCGACGAACAATTTCAAGAGACTGCTCAACAGCACTTCGCTTGCGTATAGCAATAGCTTCAGCCGCTGGCTTGACAACAACGCCTGCCTCACCCTGCCTCTCAACAACCAAAGATGCATCGCCCGCACGAATATGCAATGCCGCCTTTTCAAACTCAGCAGGATTACGTAGCTGGAAAACAACGTGATCCGCTTTTGCCATAATCCCCATATAACCTATTTTTTGCTTACGCAAACCATCTCTCACGCCATCGGCAATGCTATTGGTCATATCCTGGACAACCGTCTTCATGTCCACTTCAAGCAAAAGATGTGAGCCACCTTGAAGGTCAAGGCCGAGAACAACAGTGTTTGCCGGAAACCACGAAGGAAAGGCATCCCGAATCTTTTGTGGCAATACATTGGGCAAAGCCAATACAAAACCAAACAAGGATATACCCAGTATCAGAATGACTTTCCATCGTGGCAAATTCAGCATCTTTTAAGCCTTATCCAAAAGCTATTTTTTAACGGGCTTTTTAGGAGCCACTGAGCCCTTTTTTGCAACTGGCTTAGCCGCCGCAGGCTTCTTAGATGACTGGCTAGGCTTTGCAGCAGGCTTAGCAACTGTCGGTGATTTAGCCGCTTCCACAGGCTTTACAGCAGCAGATTCCACGCCCTGGGGCTGCACGTTTGTCTTTGTTAGAATGTCAGACACGCTAGCCCGGTTTAAACGGATCACAACATTTGGAGCAATCTCAACATGCACCTCTTGATCATTCTCAAGTCGACTAACTGTTCCAAAAATACCGCCAGTTGTAACGACTTTATCGCCACGACGCAAGCTGGACAACATTTCCTTTTGTTGCTTCATTCTCTTCTGCTGTGGGCGGAATATGAGAAAATAAAATACCACAATGATAAGTACAAAAGGCAACAGTGACATTGGATCAAACCCAACCGCAGCAGCGGGATTTGATCCAGGTGTTTGTGCAAACGCTGTTACTGCGAAAAACATACGAGGCTCCTTATTTAAAACTGAAACGATCTTACATTCAAACCACACGCCTGAAAAGCCTTGTTTGTATGTTTTTATAAAAAATTAACAAAATTTTCCTTATATCTGAGACTGAATCAACAAAGGCAAAAACTCTTTTGCGCTTTGTAATAACTCTTGATCAGCATCTTCGATCGCGTGATTAATCAGCTTTTGAATTAAAGCTTGCCGCTGAGCAAGAGTTATATCACCCAGCACCGTTGCGGTACGATGGATCTTAGCCGCAGCAAATTTCTCAGCAAACCCCATGCTATCTCGAATTTCAAACCGAACATCAATCTCAGCTTCGTATTGCTCAGAAGGTTGCCCTGAAATCACGTCTTTGCTTGAATTCCCATTGGCCAAATTCGTCTGCTTAAGGGCCGCTAAGTTGACAACGATGTACCCCACCTTTTCACCACCTACAGGTTTAAATCGGGAAGAAAACCAATTTTTAACCTGCGTTGCAAAAGGAACTTCAACCCATTGCCCACTATTGTCTAGGCCAGAGTTTGCCGCCAACTGAACATTAATACCTTCCACTGCCAAACCGACAGAATCTTGCGTCATCTTCATCGCTGGCATGCTGGTATGGCCCTGGCACCCCCCCCAAACAAGGAAAACAAAACCAAGCAATACTTTGTGTGAATATTTTTTATTAAACACTTTTTGCTCCTAATTTAAATCCACGACATATTCCTGGCCACAAAACTCACATGTTACCGCCACATTTGGCTCATCAAACTGATCCGTCAGTTCACTTAAGACTTTGTCTACTTTTTCTTGTGAGCATCGGCAACGCGCCTCTAGTGGCAATGGAGAGTGAACCCGAACCCCATACTCATGAAACAAACGGTACAGCAAATCATCAAGAGGCAGGTTTTCGCCAATTAACTCCGCTTGCACCACTGATAACACCATAGTAACAGCTGTTTCCCAATCGTCAACTATACTTAACCTTGCATCCTGCAACTGTTGAATCATAATACAGCCCGAACGCCATCCGAACCTCTCCAAGTGCTGCGAGTCCCTCCATAGGATTTCGTGCTTGGCCTCCTCAGGCGGCATCACTTGCAGTTGGATCATTGTTTGACATTGAACAGATTGTGTAAAGTAATGCATGAACGATGATTCAAGCGTTTCACCCGACAATTCAACCACGCCCTGATATCTTTGCTGATTCAAATCAGCAGGATCCACGACCATAAGCAAATACCCTTCTCCAAAAAGCTCTGATGAAGAATACTCTTTCCCTGACTCCCATTTTGGAAGCATAGCCTCATCAAAACGCGCATAAGCCCGCACATAGCCATTATGATCAACGTCACAAACCATTGTTTGAATCGCACCAGCACCCTTAATTTGAAGAGTCAGAACTCCTTTATATTTAAAGGTCCCATATAGAACCACAGATAACGTTATGAGTTTTGCCAAAGTAAAATTAACAACATTAGGGTAGTTATGCCTTAAGATAATACTGTTCAGGACTCTTTCCAACCGCACAGCGTGCCCGCTAATAGTCGTGGTTTCAACGCCAAATGGCCTTACGGAATCAAGCCCTTCTATGGGGGCAGAAATAGTATCGCTAAGCACGCTATCCTCTACTTGTCTAAAGCTGTTTACCATGCTTCACACAGTTAGCCAATTTTGTAAACAGGCCATAAAAAAAGAGAGGGCAGAACCCCCTCTATATTTTGGTTTTAAAAAGCAAACCTACTTTTCAATAGCAACCTTAAGTGAAGACTGCTTGTCTTTTGTTTGAAACGAAACAACTTGACGAACCGCAGGAACTTGAATGCCAGCTTCTGCAAATTTCAATTTGAGACGCCTCCTAAACTCCTGATCCACAACATGATATGGGTCAGGCTCGGTCTTCATAATGGACATAATGTTAGTAGACGTATCTGTCAGCTTACTAACGCCAATAACTTTCAGTTCGCTTAGTACTTTTGGAGCAAACTTCTTATCAGAATGCATTTCAGCCCCAACCTTTTCAAACAAAGACATAACCGTTGCGATATTTGCGTCATGGCCAACAGACACTTCCATTATGCAATTTGAATAATCTTTGGAGAGATTTGTCACTGTTCCAATGCCACTGTATGGCACAGTATGAAGCTCGCCAGAAATATTCCTAAGCACGATTGTGCGAATGGTAAAGGAAACCACTTCTCCGCTCACACCACCCACATTCACCACATCGCCAACCTCAATGCTGTTTTCCATCAGAATGAAAACACCCGTCACAACGTCCTGAGCAAGCCTTTGTGAGCCCATCGCTACAGCTAAACCGATGACGCCCAAACCCGCCAATAGGGTTGTAACGTTGATTCCCAGCTGAGCAAGAGAAACCACAAGAGCTAAAATGATGATGAACCATTTGAAAACATTTCTAACAATGGGCATAAATGTTTTAATTCGGCTGGATGGCTGAACAAGCTTACCCCCTATTGTCATAGGACGAAGCGCGTCTTCAATAAGCCTATTGATAATCTCCCAAACCAACACTGCCAGCAATGAAATAACCATAATCGCTAGGCCATGGCCAATGAAAACTTCGCCAGCCTTGGTTTTAGCTAATTCCCCTAAATCAACACCCCAGATATTCAGCAGCAAGATAAATGCTCCAAAATGCACGATGCCATGCAAGAGCGCATCCAGATGCGGCATTGATGAGGCTTGGTTTGGCTTAATGTCAACCTTACTTTTGCCTGACAGAAGTCGAATCAATTTAACAATGACGATATGCGCAATACGAACAACCATAATGGTAAGCGCAGACAGCGTTACGCAACGAACCAAGTATGTATGTCCTGTTTCCGGATTAATGGACCAAGCCACAAAAATTGACAACAACGAAACAGTCGCTAGCAGATGCCATATCTCAGAAATAAACACCAGGATTTCTCTCATCGCTTTTGAGCGAGCTTCATTCTGCTCAACCTCACTTCTTAGCCAATTAGCAACATCAGCCCGATACTGGAACACAAAGTTTATGGCCATAACGGTAGTAATAAGCCCCACAATTCTTGACCACAGAATTCTTGGCTCAGCTTCTAGCCCTAAAACCTCCGTGATATTGCTGATAGCAAACCCTACCACTGCAAACACAAGAATTGCCCTTAAGAAGTTAAACATGCGATTGGCTTTTTGATCATTGATTTGCAAGTATCGCTCAGCTGATGCTTTTGGTGAAAGAATGACATTGGCAACAACCATGCATGCACGATAGACAAAAACCGACAGCAAAACATGCAATGCAGCTACCCCCAAGCCATCTGTAACAGCTTGCATTTGAGCAAGTGAACCTTGTCTAAAAAATATCAGCACAGAATAAACAAACGAAACACTAGCTATGTAAAAAACAAAGACTGGAATAATGTGCGCAAGCAAATGAGTCAGCAAGAAAGCATGCTGGCTCACCATACTTGTAGCACTACTAGGAGATGATTTTTTGCGAATTTCTGTAAAGAGGATCCTGCAACCTTTTTCGAAAAGAAAACCTATCAAAATTGCTAAGCCCAATAAAATGATCGCGCTCAATACCCCCTTTAGGTGGTGTGTTGAGAATTTTTCAAAGAATATTAGAAACTGAGCAGGTATTCTCTCTACAGCCGGCGCCATATTGACCAAAGCTTCAGTGACCATCATGGATTGTTGGGTGATGGTAAATATGACAGAATCGAGAAACCCTTTAGGTGTTTCGGGTTTCTTTTCTTGCAATCCCTGCAGGACCTTGATTTTTTTGATCAAATCCTCCCGCATTTCAGGATTCTCAAGAGTTTTGATTAATGGTTCCAACCCTTCGGCTTTGACCACTTGCCCAGCAGCTTTTTCTGATTGAGCTGGCTCCTCAGCAAGCCCCAGCCGCACAACGCTTAAGGCAACCAGGCATGTAAAAATCAATACCCCCAAACCTGAAGATAGAAAACTTCGAATGCTCTTTATGGTTTGTACCAACATAATGCCTCCTAGTATTTATTTTATTAGGCAGTTTTTTAAGCCAGCCTATCTTTATTTATATAGATGTTATTTAAAAATTTATTAAAATGTACCAGATTTATCAAAAGATTAAAAGCGGTTACCCATTTTACTATGTCAGATCAATGGCCAATCAGCATTCTTTGTTTGCTAAGAATCGCTCAATCTCAAGGGCTACCATGCACCCTTGTCCTGCAGCTGTAACAGCTTGCCTATAAATTTTATCTTGGACATCCCCTGCCGCGTATATACCAGGAACGGAAGTCTCAAGACGTTGGTTGGTTATAATATAACCCTCCAGGTCCAATTGGATTTTACCTTGAAATACCTGCGTCATGGGTGAGTGACCAATGGCTATAAATAGACCGTCTACAGCAATTTTTTCAGCCAATGCACCTAATGGATCTTTTAACTGAAGATGTGTTACTGATGGCGGGTTATTATCGCCTAAAACTTCGTGAATTTCTCTGTTCCAGATGACGCTAATCTTTGTATTTTTAAGCAATCGATCTTGTAAAATTTTTTCAGCCCTCAGTTTGTCTTTCCGATGGATCAAAACAACAGAAGCCGCATGATTGGTTAAGTACAAAGCTTCCTCAACCGCTGCGTTACCGCCGCCTACTACAGCAACTATTTTATTTTTAAAGAAGAAACCGTCACAGGTTGCACATGCTGAAACGCCAAAGCCACGATATTTCTTTTCACTTTCTAAACCAAGCCATTTAGCCTGTGCACCAGTGCAAATTATCACACTGTCGGCAGTATAGACGACGTTTCGATCGGTACGACAAACAAAGGGCCGCTTCGAAACATCAATGTCGGTAACAATATCGTAATGACACTTAACACCCACATGCTCAGCCTGCTTGAGCATCTGCTCCATAAGCCATGGCCCTTGGATAGTGTCCGCAAATCCTGGATAGTTTTCAACATCCGTGGTGATCATCAATTGCCCACCAGGCTGAGGGCCCATGAGCATAATTGGGTTTAAACTGGCACGCGCAGCATAGATAGCCGCCGTATAACCAGCAGGGCCAGCCCCAATGATGAGTACTCGAGTGTGATGTTGTTCCATGGATAAAGTAGCCTTAAGTTTAAATCTCTATCCAAGTTTTTTACACTAAGTCTCAAGATCAGGCAAGTTTTTGAATGCAGCCAACGCTTCAGGGTTCGCCAATGCTTCCACATTCATTACAGGTCGCCCATGGATAACATTCCGCACGGCAAGTTCAACAATTTTGCCACTCTTTGTACGCGGAATATCTGGCACTTGAATAACCTTCGAAGGCATGTGCCTTGGGGAAGCATTGAGGCGAATTTGCTTTTTGACCCTATTTATTAACTCATCATCCAACACAGCGCCTTTTTTCAATTTAACGAATAGAATAATACGCACATCATTATTCCAGTCCTGACCCACAGCGATGCTCTCTACAATTTCTGGAATTTGCTCAACCTGACGATAAATTTCACCCGTGCCAATGCGCACACCACCCGGGTTCAAAATCGCGTCAGAACGACCATAAATGATAAGACCGCCATCGCTTTTAAGCTCCACCCAATCACCATGGCACCAAATCCCATTGAAACGACTAAAATAGGCATCTTTATATTTTTGATCATCAGGGTCATTCCAAAATCCTATCGGCATACTTGGAAAAGGAGCCGTACAGACAAGCTCACCCTTTTCTCCCATAACAGGGTGGCCGTTATCATCAAAAACCTCAACTTGCATCCCAAGCCCTCGCGTTTGGATCTCACCCCTCCAAACAGGTAACATTGGTGAACCTAAGACAAAGCAAGAAATGATGTCAGTCCCTCCGGAAATAGATGAAAGACAAACATCATCTTTAAGATGGTCATAAACAAAGTCATAGCTTTCTGCAGCAAGAGGTGAGCCCGTGGAAAGGATCATACGCATGGCTTTAAGCTTGTGCGTACGCTTAATACTTACCTCATTTTTCTTAAGAGAATCGATGTACTTAGCTGAAACTCCGAAATGCGTAATGTCATATTTTTCTGCATAATCCAATAAAACATGATCATTTGGAGAAACAGGAGAACCATCAAACAGAATGAGAGTTGCCTGCGATGCAAGTGCCGAAACTAACCAATTCCACATCATCCAACCACACGTTGTGAAGTAGAATACTCTGTCGTTAGGCTTGATGTCACAATGCAGCTGATGTTCCTTCAGATGCTGAATCAATGTCCCACCCACACCATGAACAATGCACTTGGGAGCACCTGTTGTTCCGGATGTAAATGTTATAAATAAAGGATGGTTAAATGGGACTTGCACATAAGGTATTACCATTGATTCATATGAACTCATGATATGTTGCCAGGATGTTACGCTTTTGCCAGAAAGGTCTGGCAGCGCACCGGTAGCGCTTATGACAATAGTCTCAACAATAGATGGCAATTTTGTCCCAATTTCCACCACTCTATCTGCAATATCAAATGTTTTACCAGCGTAAACATATTGATCCACACTCACAAAGATCTTAGGCTCTATCTGCCCAAATCGATCCATAATACCATTCACACCAAAATCTGGAGAGCAAGAGCACCAGACTCCACCTAAAGCTGCTGTAGCCAGCATTGCAACCAATGCTTCAGAAGTATTGGAAACCAAACCTGCCACTCTATCACCAGGCTTTAAGCCACATTTGGCTAAGTGCTGGGTTACTTTTGAAACAGCATCATTAAGCTGCTTAAAAGAAAGACAATCCCTTTCCTTTTCTTCATCTAACGAAATGACAGCTATAGTATCATCGTTCTTCCATAAAAGGTTTTGAGCATAATTTAATTTGGCATCTTGAAAGTAGTGTGACTTAAACATCCCATCTAATTGCGAGGGAAGTGCTTGGCCCTTATGCTCTGCGATAATTTTAGTAAAATCCCAGACATCTGACCAGAATTCACCCTTTTGGCCAACCGACCACTGATACAGGCCATGAAAATCCACTACCGCAATATTGTGTTTCTTTTCAACATAATGGATAAACTGACTCACCAACGTTTCCGCCATTTCAGTCGGCGATGGCTGCCAAAGTGGCTCGTTCACGCTAACCTCCCATTTCTTAAACTTTAACGGCATATCAAACATAATTTACGCCCCCGATCCAACCTTTTACCACAGCATGGGCCACTAAGGTAAGAGGTAATAGTACCTGGAGAAAATCAGCGTGAATACTCAGAAAGTCTTTCAGATATGATTTTTTTCTAGAATACGATTAATTTGCATAGCCATCTGCAAATCTAACTGCGTCAGCGCACCAGTGTCATGAGTTGTTAGTTTTATTGTCACTAAGTGATAGCAATTAGACCATTCTGGGTGATGGTTGTGCTTTTCTGCCAACAAAGCTACTTGCGTCATGAATGCAAAAGCCTCAAGAAAATCATGAAACGTAAAAGCTTTTTCAATAGCTTTTCCATGATCCACAAGCTGCCAACCTTTAGCTATAACCTTAACTTCGTCTTGTATGGTAAGATCCTTAGTCATTTATCCCTCAGTTTTTATTTTGTAAATGTTACAGCAAGGTCTTGTTTGGCCACTATCGTATTTGGCCAGCTCTCTTTTGCTTCACGGGCAATTGAATCCATAACATCGTCTTTATGGTCTGGATCATGGTGAAATATGCATAGCTGCTTAACATCAGCAGCCTTACAAAGCTTAACTCCCTCTTGCCACGTAGAATGTCCCCAGCTCACTTTCGCGACATATTCATCATCCGTGTAGCTTGAGTCATAGATTAAAAGGTCAGTACCTCGAATGAGGTTAACAATATTTGGGTCAACACCATCTGATAAATGCTCTGTATCCGTAATATAACATACAGATGATTTCCCATACTGAACCCGATAACCCGTCGCTCCATTTGGATGATTTAAAGGTGCACTTTTAACCATAAGCGTTTCATCAAACGAAATCGTTTGACCGCTTTCAATATCATGATAGGCAACTGTAGCTGATAATTTAGACATGGGAACAGGGAAAATCGGCTCTTCAAAAGCTTTGAAAATTGTCCTCTGAAGCCCACCATATGGTTTTAAATGGTCCGCATATACAGAAAGTTTATGCCCTTTTTTCCATATTGGCCCATAAAACGGGTAACCAAGAATGTGGTCAATATGAACATGGGACAAGAATAAATGCGATTCCTGATAGCCAGTGGCCAAAGCATGCAGGCCCGCTTTACGAATACCAGACCCCGCATCGAAGATGATCAGTTGCCCCTTGGCTTCCACCGAAACGCAGCTTGTATCACCACCATAGCGCATGTACTTTGAATCAGCGCAAGGTATACTCCCCCTCACTCCCCAAAATCGAACTACCATTTCATTCGTATTACTCATACCTACATTCTTATTTATGGGTTAAATGATAGACACCATCCCAGTCGGCGGGAGGCGGATTTTTCGCAAAGTACGAACAACGCTCGATATATATTTTTGCAAGCTTATCATTATGAATGCTTTTAGCAAGAGAGCGATAATGCCTTAAGGCCTTATTCCAATGGCGCCCTTGATATTCCTCAAAAGCCATAGCAAACTCTTCATAGATTTCAATCAAATGGTCGTCACATCGAAATTCACCAGACCTTGTACCGCAGAGTTCATAAACTATGGTCCCCTCATTTTTGCCTTTAACAGCAACCACATCAAGCGGCCTAAAGACGAAACGGTCATGGGCTTCTTGATAAACACTATGGCTGACAAGCGCATACGTTCCATATTCTTTATTGAGAGCCTCAAGCCTTGAGGCTAAGTTCACGCCATCACCAATGATGGTATAATTCATACGTTCAGAAGATCCCATGTTTCCAACAATGACCTGAGCCGTATTGAGACCGAAACGTGTTGGCAATGGAGGCAAAGATTGAGCTATCCATTGATGATTCAGCTCATTCACCTGCCATAAGCATCGTAAAACTGTATAACATGCGTTATGGACTTGGTTCATATCGTCGTTGGGAGCTCCCCAGAATGCCATGATAGCATCCCCGATATATTTATCGATAGTACCCTTATTTTGGATAATGATTTGTGACAAACTATCAAGGTATGCTGATAAATGTATCATCAAATCTTCAGACTGCATTTTTTCTGAAATTGAGGTAAACCCCTCAATATCTGAGAACAGAATGGTTGTCTTGCGCTTTTCACCACCTAACTCAGCCGTATGCCCTGAAGCTACCAATTGACGGACTAAATCCCGAGGAACATAGCGGCTAAAGGACTGCAAACCCTGCTTCATCGATTTAAGACCATCCGCCACCATAGCAATTTCATTCAAACTTGATTTCACCTCAATTGTGTTATCAATCTCAAAGTTCTGAATTTTCCTCATGTCCTGAGCCAAGCGGCTAATGGGAACTGAGATACGCCTTGAAAAGAAGATAATAGTGATCAATGCGAGCAAGATAATTCCAAATGACATAATCATCGTATCTTCTTTGGCCCGCTTCAATGGCCCAACAAAGTCATTTTGAGGAACAACAACTCCCATAATCCAACCGGATCCATATCCTTTTGGAAACTTAACAAAACTTGCAATGTAAGGTTCTTTGTCAAGATCAAATGTAAAGTTACCTTTATTAAGTTTTTTGAATATAGTAAATGCCTCAGAAATCTGTGGTTGTCCGGCTTCATGGATATGCCCGATGGCAAAAACATCCCCTACCTTTTTAGATGTCTTCGATGTATCAGGGTGCCCAATGATTTCACCACGATCTGTTGTTATGAAAGGAATGCCATGGGTACCAATTCGGATGCGTGATAACATCGAGGATACTTGCGCCATGCTTAGATCAATGCCTATAACAGCTTTCACCTGTTTCTTTTCGTTCATAACTGGCGCTGCAGCCGTAATACCAATCTCGTTATTTTCAAACAAATAAACATCTGTCCAGCGTGAGTCCTTCGATTCTTTTGCTATCGTATACCATGGCCTGACACGCGCATCGTAACGGACCTTCAAGCTAGGAATCTCTTCCTTCCCAATCACCACACCAGATTTATTCAAATATTCACGAGATTCTGTAGGGGTTACTTGAGAGCGATCAATTCGCCTAACCATAAACGTTGCATCTTGCGGCACAGGGATCGACTCAGTTACATACTGCTGCTTATCCAAAATACGCCCAACGTTTAAAACATTTCCGCTCTCATCACCTAAGAAAAAAGCCTCCATATTCTTTTGATAACTCAACAGACCTATCATTTGAGCAACTAACTCTTTGTCCTGAACGATGGGGTACGATGAAGAATTAATCGACCACGTTAAGCTTTGAGCAAGCTTCATAGCCTCATCCAAACCAGTTACTGTTGATTCAATAGCTTCGCGAGTAATACTATCAATTTGCTGGTCTGCGCTATTTAAAAACGCCCTTGAAGTTTCGTAGTAAGTATAGGAAATGATGGTTACCGAAGTTGCTAGCAACAACGATAAAAATACCGTCAATAACACTAAAAATACGGATAGAATGCTAAGCTTTATGCGCTTTATTCCAAACATGCGAGGCCCCATTATCAGCAGAATACACGCTTAGCTTAATGGAAACTGGCTTCTAAATAGTTAATTTTGGGGCGAATTAATAACTTTTCTTGTTAAAGCAAAGTATACAACTAACACCAAAGCGCCCATGGCAAACACAAAGTTACCAAGCGCGCTAATGGGGGCCCCCATTACCATCCACCCGCCTATTTGAACAGCAAAGGCGATCACAAATCCTCTTAAGGCACCCTGTAAAGCTGACGCTGTACCCAAAGCAGATGGAAATAGGCTTAATCCTTTATCCACATGTGTCACGATAGAGGAATTAATGCAAATGGTGAAAAATACCATGCAGACCGTTTGCACCCAAAGAACCGTCGGGAAAAACCATGTAGCAACCATAAATAAAAATGAACTTATAAATCCACAAAATACCGAGAACCTAAGGACTTTTTCAACTCCGTGATTGCGAATGATGCTCCCTAACATCACACTCAAGCCACCTTGAATAAACATAAATATACTTTGGTACCATCCATAACTGATCTCGCTTAGACCAAAATCTCGAATAAGATAATGAGAAGCCAAACTCAAATACCCAACACTCGCTCCAATCATAAGACCAGGAGTCAATCCCAACCCCAAGAACTCTTTAGATAAAATCATTTGTCGATAGGATCTTAGAAGCTGACTCCAATTGGCCTTATGGCTTGCTTTTAATGTTTCTGGCAAACAAAAATAAACCACTCCCAGCGCTACGGCTGTCATGACGAATACAAACACAAAAGTTGACCGCCATCCCCAATAATGGATCATATACCCACCGAAGATTGGGGCAAGAGCAAGAAATAAGGTTAAACTTGCAGAAAGATAGGAGATATAAATGGGCCTTTTTTGACGATCGCACACATCAGCAATGAGTGTGAATCCCATAACAAACGTCACACCACACCCAACCCCTTGCACAAACCGCCACATGATAAAAGAACTATATGGCTGCGGAAAACAGACGGCAGCAGAGGCTATAAGCATCAGGCCAAGAAAACCAAACAACACCTTCCTTCGCCCATAAGCATCTGCCAATGTTCCACAAATGAGGAGGGTTACGGTTGTGCCTAAGGACATTGCGCTAATCAGCCATTGCGTTTGGCCTTGATTAATGCCGAGTTCTTTTGATATTTCTGGCAAACCTGGAACAAAAACATCGAAGGCAAAGCAACCTGTAACCATACAATAGATGGCTATTAAAAGGATACGAAATTGAGATATTTCCCCGTTTCTAGTCATTTTTATCCACAATTAACTTTTATGTACAATATCTTGTTTTAAACATAACCAACAAGAGGATTTTTGCTTTAATTCTCAAAACATTCCATTCGACAAGAGATAGTTGTTATCGTATAGGTGATATTGAAAACTTCATGAAACACATCGCATGTTAAAGGAGAATGAGAGATGATTGTAACCCTCCCCCCATTACCATATGAACTGACGGCACTTGAGCCATACATCTCCAAACAAACGCTCGAGTTTCATCATGGGAAACACCATCAAACTTATGTCACTAATCTGAATAACCTTATCCAAAGCGCTCCTCAACAATACGCTTCTTTAGAGGATATCATCCGCGACACCGCAGGCAAAGCTGGCCAAGAGGGCATCTTCAATAATGCCGCCCAAGTTTGGAACCACACCTTTTTTTGGAACGGCATGAAAGCCAATGGTGGTGGCGAGCCAACGGGGGATATAGCGGCATTGATTCAGCGCGACCTAGGTGGCTACGAAGGATTTAAAGATACCTTTAAAAAGACAGCTATCTCACAATTTGGTAGCGGTTGGGGTTGGCTAGTCTTAGATGAGAATGGCACACTCAAGGTCACCAAAACAGGCAACGCCGATCTTCCTATGATCCATGGCCAGAAAGCCCTGCTCGCCTGTGATGTATGGGAACATGCGTATTATCTCGATTATCAAAATCGGCGTGCTGACTTTGTGGATGCTTTTTTAAATCATCTTATCAACTGGGATTTTGTGAACCAGAACCTGGCCGCTGGATAAACGACACGAACTAAAAACCCCGGGACATGCCCGGGGTTGTGGTATACGTACAGCCACATTATAGGTGGCTTTGTTTTTGAGTCGGCTGAGATTATCCAAGTCCATGAAAAGTACAATAATCACAACCGACTCTTGGATATTTACACGAAAACCCATGAGAAGATAAAGAAGGTGGACGGCATCGTTGAGATGCAATGAGCGCATGTCTATTTCATCGTTAAACATTTAGTATTTTTTGTCATTTCACCTCCTAGCATTTTTCATCACCCCTGCCCTCTTTACTCTAGTTTTTTTGGAACCGAGTTAATGAACTTTTATAAGGATGACAGAGAAACCGGGCACCTCCTTTGTCATTCCCGCACTTGATGCGGGAACCCAGGCATTTATGTGGCCCCCCGCTTTCGCGAGGGTGACAGGGAAAAGAACGAAGACGACAGGAAAAAGAGCGTGGGTGACAAGCCCCCCTCTTTGCCTTCCCGCACACCTTTCCTTGTCTTCCCGCACACCTTTCCTTGTCTTCCCGGACGCAGATCCGGGATCCAGGCTTTTTATGGCCCCCGTCTAGCTTTCTACCCAATGCATGCCTAAACCGATATTTGCCGCTGAACAAAAATGTCCCTTGGCGCCAGTATGCTAATTATGCATCAAATACCGTTTGACCATGCATTCCGTTAAGCTAGAATTGTGCCCATAATGGAGGGGCAGGAGCAATGATCCTTGATCCAACCTAGAATTAAAATGATGAATGAACCGGCTTAATTATATACAGCAAAATGCACATGACTAAAGATCCAACATAATTCTATATTTCTTTTTTAATCTCCCACTGTTTTTCAATGAGACTATTCTCTCCCTGACTCATTTCTTTCAAGTATTTGAGAAATTTTTGTATTCTTGCGTTTCCCTGAAGGTAAGGCGGATAAACATAAAAATTCTTTTTTTGATAACTCATATTCACATCGTAAATGCCCTGCAATACAGGCATCAGCTGACTATTAATCACTTGGTAGAAAGGCAAAAACCCAATACCTACCCGTGATTCCACCATAGCGCGAGCCGTCAGCACATCATCTACCTCTA
>MKSY01000017.1:75089-91961 GCA_001897475.1 Alphaproteobacteria bacterium 43-37 | reverse complement strand
ATCTTTGCAAGATGAGATGAGCGCTAGCGGCGGCCAGGGGAGTGTGCGGATCGACCCATTTTCCATGGGCAAGCTCAGCAGCCTCTTGACCTCCGTTGGCGGTGGGATGGAGCGCCAGATGAGCCGCTGGGCTTTCCTCCCCGCACAGTCGAACAAATTATCAAAAAACTGCTGGATACGAGGAAACTAAGCCAGACCGGTCAAGGTCGCGCCACAAAATACCGTGTGAAATTGTGAAGGATGGTGCCAGCTCTTAATGGAGTGCGCGATTACTTTCTTTGTACTGGCCCAAATTGAATCCAGCCTGAGTTAGAAAGACCAGCATTGTAGTCATCTGAAAGCTCGTAGCTTTTTCTAAAATGAAGAGCTGCAGTACTATTATCTTTTTTGATACCCATCCCGAAGAAATAGGCTGCACCAAGATCGAAGTTGGCACCCGCTTGCTCTTCCGTATCTCCAACAGCTTGAGCACTCAACGTTTTGACAAGCTCTGTTTGTTTGTGGAAATCCAGCTCTTCAAAAAGTTGTTGACCAAGTGGTGTGGATAGGTTCTTGGAAAGCAGTTTGGGGTTGTTGAGTTCAAGATCAGATGCTTTGGAGAGCCACAAAAGATCCGCGTAAGATACCTTTGAAACAAGCAACGCAGTAACCGTTAAAACTAATTTTAAGTATTTTGTCATTTGATAATACTCCTATTTATAATTGATCGGCAGCAGTCATGATATTATCTCCTGGCTTGGCGGTAATATAATGGAAAAAATAAGCTATGGAAGCAACGTATAGAGCAGCTCCTATTCTAGATGCGGCAACTAACCTTGGGTATATTTCGCTTTTTAACGACGCCCCAACAGCTGCTGGCGCTGCCAAAAGTGTGAGCGTAGAGGATACAAGCAAAGCTAGAGCACTGGCTGACACAGAAGGTAACTGAAACACATGGCTTTGAGATAAAACAACCCCTGAGGCCACAACCATAGGGAATTGAGGAGCGATCCAAATAGCTGGATGCTTTCTTGCAGATACGACTAAGGCCAAATTAGCAACGAAAGGCAGAAGATACTCAGCTGGCTTTTCATAGACCAGTTGGGATACTATTGAGGACGCCCCACCATCTCTATAGTGCGCGTAAAAAGCGGCCTTATCTATCCCCCAGTAGAGGCAATTCGCTGGACTACGTTGCCCAAAGCACGGTTCTATAGAATCACTGTACACTAGCAGTGACTTGTTTTGAGCATGAAAGGCTCCAGCAATAGTTTTGTTAAGATATTGTAAAGACAAACTCTGAGAAAAATCCACACAATTCATTGAGAAAACACTGTAAACTTCATCACGGCCCAAAGCACGGGGCAAAATATCCTCTTTTCTATCAAGAGAAAGCCCTATCTTTTTTATTTTTACCTGCAGTTCCGTTACCTCTGCTTGTGATAGAGTTTCGCAGACAGACTGGCACTTGGACAGTTGATCTCTTGTGTAAAGACCGGGTTCTTTTAATTCAAGAGCTACGCGTCCATTGGTAGAATGCCCAGTAGGATAGAAGCCCATATAAGAAGCGTCGTCGTCATAATGGGGCCTGCTTGCTCTGATAGGGTCGTTAATTTTGAAAAAACTGTGCCCCTGACAAATAAAGATCTCTAGATAAGGAGACGCTGGATCGCAAGCACTCTGCAGCGGTGTCGCAAAAAAGAAAGAAATAACCATAACACACGCCATAAGAACACGCAACACTCTGATTCGTTTCATATCTTTACTAAGCCTTTTTAGATTTTGTGGTGTTAGAAATCACACTTCCGTCTCGAATGATAGCAAATTAAGTTTGCAGTATCAAACTATTTTAAGCATGACTAATTTACTCGCTCGTATCTTTGTAGTCCGCTCAACCTCAAAACCTCGATCTTTTGTCTGGTCGACAACGTTTTCATTTTTAAGTTGCCGCACAAGCGTGAATTTTCCAACCTGACGAGCTCCATTGATAAGGACAGCCGGAAAACTCTTCAATGATTCTTTAACTAAAGGTAGAATATGCCTCTTGACCATGCTATAAATTATTACACATAAACGCAAAACATGACAACGTTTTTTTGGCAGGTCACTATTTTTGAGATCTTTTTTGGATCAATTGAAGTATACTTGCGGAAATAAATACCTTAACTCGATATGTTTACAAAATGCATTATATCAAATCATCCATCATTCAATATCTTTCTTTGAGTTATGGGATAAATGCCTATGACCTCGAATCCCTCCCCATTGGGGCGGATCCTTGTGCCCTTGTTTTCAAGGCGCAGACAGAGGCTGGAGATTATTTTGTTAAAGCTATTAAGAAAGAGGTGGGGAGCGCAAGCCAGGTCGTTATGAATTTATTATTGAGCGCAGGGCTAGGGCGCATTATTCCGCCCATCCAAACGATAAATGACCAATCTATCCAATGTGTTGATGATATGGTTATTGCGGTATACCCATTTTTAAAAGTCGAAAATGGTTTTAAGCAAGCGTTGACAGCTGAGCAGTGGCAAATCTTGGGGCGGGAGTTGAAAAAGCTCCATGAGATAAATGTTCCAGCCTCACTTCAGCAGCAGCTGCGGCATGAGTCCTATTCTGCGCAATTTCGTGATGCCGTTAGATCCCTTTATGCCAGTTTGCCTGCCATGATTCCCAATGATCCCATAGCGCAAAACTTCATAGAAAGCCTCACGCAACATTCTATCGTGATCCAGAAACTTGTTTGTCGAGCTGAGGCGCTTGCGCAAAGCGTAAAGGATGCTTCGGATCCATTTGTGTTGTGTCATGAGGATATTCATGGTGGCAATGTTCTTATTGATGAAAATAATGAGATTTACATTGTGGATTGGGATTCTTCACTGATGGCCCCAAAGGAGCGGGATTTAATGTTTATTGGTGGGGGAGTTGGTAACGTCTGGAATAGGCAATATGAGGAAGAGCTCTTTTATAAAGGCTATGGAAATGTTCAAGTCAATAGATCAATGTTAGCTTACTACCGCCATGAGCGGGTTGTCGAAGATATTGCTCTATTTGGCGAAAGTATCCTTTTCGCAAATGCTTCATTGGACTCAAAGCTAGAAAACTATCATCATTTCCAGGCAATGTTTGAGCCTAATGGCGTGGTCGATATTGCTTTGAGGTCGGATGGCGGAAGTGGGGCCCAGGACGTGGCTATGGCAGAATTTGTATTACCTAGGCTTTGATCGACTCTTTCTGCTCTTTAGACAACCTTTCCATAGCATACCTCAGCATGGTTTTAGGCATTTGGTGTGCGTGGTCACAAAGAAACGATATTAGTCTAGCTTCATCTTTTTTGCCTGCTTCGCGAAGCATCCATCCCGCCGCCTTATGGATAAGATCATGGGTATCGCGTAGCAGGAGTGAGGCAATCTGATAAGTCCATGCCAAGTCATTTTGACGGATAAAATACCATGTTGATACGATAGAGATTCTCCGTTCCCATAAGATTTCTGATGTTGCCAGATTAAGTAATGGACTTCTGTCTTTATCCCAAAGATGAGCGCCTATAATTAAGTGAGCCGAGGCGTCTACGAGGTTCCAATTATTTACATATTTTAGATTTTGCATGTAAAACTGGTAAAGCCTTTCTTTGCCCTGACTATCTTCATTCTGATACTGCTGAATTAAAATTATCAGTGCCAGCAATCGTTCTTCATTGATATTTGACTCAAGTAAAACTTGCAGATCATCAAGCGTTAAGAGCATAAAATTTTTGGCGATTTTGCGTAAATTTGGAACGGTCACACCTATAAATTCATCACCTTCAGCATAGTGCCCTGTACCTGTTTTGAAAAATGCAGCAGCCTTGTGGGGTGGGACGCTAATTGAATTTTGCAAGATGCCTTTGATTTGTATAATCAGATTCATATATAAACACTCATTTCTAAGGCTTTTTGGGCTCCGGACTTGAAACTTTCAATCGCCTGAAAGTAAGGAATGGGGCCATAACTAATTCTAGATACGCCCAATTCTGCAAGTCTTTTAGATGTCAGACCACTTTGAGTTATCATGATATTGATCGGTATTGGTGATAAATCACATAATTTTTTGATCAATTTTTCATCTGTAAGTCCAGGTGAAAAAAATCCATTTGCTCCTGATTTTGCATTTTTATCAAAGAGGGCTTGATAGAATTCTTGTTTTTGTGCGTCTGTTATCATTTATATCCTACATTAATGTCGCTTGAGCTAGAAGCATAACCACTTATCACTATAGGGTTACTATAACGATTCCAGGAAATCGTGCGACCGAAATTCAGGCATTGATTTTTTATTTTTAATTCTCTTTTTATCCTTGAGTTTAGTTCGTTGATTTCAAGCGATATTTGAGTGAATAATACTATTATTTATTGCGAGAAAATTTCACTTTTCTTTTCTTGAAAAGGGTTGGCGCCATAAAATAGCTCGATTTTAGAGATAAAGGGGATTTTGTGGTAAAATCGGTGATTTTGCGATTCTCTAGGTGCGCATGTGCTAAGTGGCTAAAAGGCGCTAAAGCCTATTTTTTGCAAAGGCTCTACCAGAGGATGTTTTCAGATAAACTTCAAATTTTCCTGCTCTAGATTTATCTAAAAAAGCGGTGTAAGTTATCAATTTCCAAGGCCTAAACTTGTTGGTATGTATGGGTTTTCCGGCATTATGCTCTTCTAATCTTCGCTCAACATCTGAAGTCAATCCAACATAATATCTGTCCAAATTATGCGCACTTTGAAGGGGACATGCAAAATACATAAATAGCTCGTCTTCATTTTACTGCGACGCGGCATCACGCCATAGCGCGTCCCGCGCGTCGGCAGATGGCGGAGGGGATGGGATTCGAACCCACGATACGGTATTACCCGTATAACGGTTTAGCAAACCGCCGCCTTCAGCCACTCGGCCACCCCTCCAAAGATAAGACACCTTATCTAAAGGCTAACGTATCGTTCTGTCAACTGATACTCATCAAAACAATCAAACATTCCATGAAATTTTTCAAAGGTATCGATGATTTGATCACGGAAGTGGCTTAGGGTGAGCCAAGTGTCATCAAGCCTATAATGTGAGTGGGGATAAAAATTTTGCTAACTAGTTTAAGAAACATGATGGAAAATTTTCACGACATCTCACTTTTTCGATTTCGAGGATGTGTTCCTTGATAAAGCCTCTGAAGATCAGGGTCACTTATTGCTGTGTAATTTTGAGTGGTGGATAATGACGCGTGCCCCAGTAGGCTTTGTAGAGTCCGTAGGTCAATATTATGACGCAAAAGTTCCGTCGCAAAAGTATGACGTAAGGCGTGTGGAGTAAATGTTTCAGGTAAGTGATGAGCGCGCCGTAATGAGCGAATAAACCGCTGGAATACACCAGGATTCAGGCGCTTTCCTTTTTGAGATAAAAAGAGGGGGGATTGAGGATTGATGAGAAAGGGCTGAGCTGCAAGGTAGTCTTCTATGGCTTGCTTAATGATGGGAAGAATGGGAACCAAGCGCTCCTTGTTGCCCTTGCCTCGAATGATGAGAGTGTCTTTGCCAAAGTCGTTCTGAAAAAGCGCAAGAGCTTCGCTGATTCGAAGCCCCGCTCCATAAAGCAAGATCAATAGGGCGATATTGCGTTTAAAGACCCAGGTTTGCCGTGTGTCTTGATTGTCTGGCAAGATAGAGGTGATTTGTTGATCAAGCAAAGCCTTAGGTAGCGATTTTCCAAAACGTGGTGAGGGCATACTAAGGAGTCGGTCATCAACGGTAAGATGGTGTCTTTTGACAAAAAAACCGAGCATGGTTTTGATTGAAGACAGTGCGCGGGCGTTGGAACGATGGCTTTTGCCTTGCTTAAGTCTCGTGGCAAGCCATGAACGCATTAAATTTTTATTGAAGGAGAGTGTATCTATGGGGTGATCAAGGGGCAGCTGTCCCTGATTGAAAAAGATTAGGGCTTCCAAGATATCAGCTTTATAGGCTTTTTGAGTATTTAGTGAATAATACTTCTCATGGGACATCCAGTCGTCAAAGGAAGCTAAACCTTCCTTAAGGCTAATCATGCATTTTGAGCGGCTATTACTCGGCCCCAATCGGCGTCAAATTGGGCAAGCCCGCTTTTTGTGAGAGGATGTTCATAAAGTTGTTTGAAAATCTTGGGCGGTAATGTCGCGGCAGAAACACCCATTTTAGCTGCTTCGACAACATGAAGAGGGTGTCTGATTGAGGCAGCCAGGATTTCAGTGGATAAACTTGGGTATTGATTGAAGATTGTGACAATATCAAAGATCAATCCAAGGCCATCTACGCTCACATCATCAATACGGCCAATGAACGGAGAGACATATGTGGCACCAGCTTTGGCAGCAAGAAGAGCTTGAGTTGCGCTGAAGCAAAGGGTCACATTAGTGCTAATGTTACTCATAGCTAATTGACGACAAACCTTGAGGCCATCCATGGTAAGTGGGAGCTTAACAACGACATTAGCGGCGATCTTGGCCAGCTCTCGGCCTTCTGCCAGCATGTTTTCGTAGCCAGAAGAGGTCACTTCTGCGCTTACAGGGCCGGGGACAATCTCGCAAATTTCTCTAATGACTGTTTTAAAGGGCCTGTCTGATTGCAAAATCAAGGATGGATTGGTTGTTACGCCATTGATAAGGCCTGTAGGGACCAATTCTTTAATGTCGTTAATGTCAGCCGTATCCAAAAAGATTTTCACAAGAACCTCCATAAGATTTTAATGTTGATTCTAAAGAGTCTATTTTAAACTTCAAGAGGTTATTTACATTGCTGTATGAGTTGGTATTTATGGATAAAGTTACATCAATTAAATTTTTATCTTTCTATGGTAAAATATGGGCTATTGTGTAGCTTTAGCAGATGTTTTTTATGAGTGACTAATGAAAAATCGCATCGATAAAGTGGTTATATTGCTGGTTCTGCTGTGCATTGGGTATGTATGGGCTGCTCAATATGCACAAAAATATGAGCCATTCCCATGGTTGGAGGCGGGTGTGAGTGCACAAGACCCTTATCAGGGAGGCGGAGTGAAGATAGCGGTTATTGATGTTTTTCCTTTAGAAAGACATACAGCGCTCAACTTAAAGCCTGTTGATAGTTGGTCAAGGCTACGCAATATACCAGATTTTCGGCTTAAAGACGATCATGTGGATCATGGTACGCATGTGGCAGGCATCATTCAAAGACTCGCTCCAGCAGCAGAGCTACATATGATTTCGATCACAGTCGACCCATATGATTTTAGGCTTTTCGTAAGCCAGGGAGTGGATGTGATCAATGCATCCGCTTTTATGAGTGGAGAATGGATAGTCAGGGAGTTGGTGGAAGCTCTGGAAAAGGGGGCCTTGTTAGTTATGGCCGCGGGCAACGAGGGTGTCAATTTATCTTATGGTGGAAATATTATTCGGAATGTTCTTTTGAGGATTGAAGCTCTTCAACCAGATCTCATGGAGCAAATAGTTTTGGCTACAAACCTATCACGCTATGAGCTATCCGATGATAGTTGGCGTTTGCGAAAGTTTCTCTCTTTTACAGAAAGTAGGCGCGATATTTTTCGTTTGCATTCATCCTCGAATGTGCCTGGACCGTTTTACCGACACATTTCAATTTCTGCGCCTGGTGTTAAGGTTGAAAGTGATTTGGCCGATGGTACCCAAGGTCTCATGACGGGGACCTCAATGGCTTCACCTATTGTTGCTGGAGTGATTGGCCGGCTGATAGGGGCTTATAATGAGATGGTGGGTAGCGCGATTGTTTCTGATCAGCAGAAAAGGGTGCGAGCCAAGATTGTTCGACAAGCGCTTTTTGATGGAGCTAAAAAGGTTCAAGCCGATGGTTCATTTTTGCGGCAAGATCAATTTGGCCAAGGTATCGTGGATTATGATAAAAGCCTAGAGGTTTTGAAAAAATTACTAGCGATATATAACGGGAAAACAATCCCATCCACCTCATATTAACGGTGCCAAAATCGAGATGAGAGTAAAGTTAAGATCGTCATCATTTCAAGGCGCCCTAATAGCATTCCCATCATCATCACCCATTTAGCTGGATCTGACATAGACGAACAATTGCCAGTGGGAGTCATGATGGGGCCTATTCCTACTCCAGTGTTTGTAATGGATGCAGCACTTGCGGAAATGCAAGTGATAAGATCTAGCTGGCATAGACTCAAAAGTATTGCGATTACCACAAAGGTGAGGCCGAAAAGACTGAAAAAAGTGAACACTGAATAAATGACGTTTTCACTCAAAACCTGCTTATTGTAATGAGGTAAGAACACTCCATGTGGGCGGCGCAATTGAGCCATTTGTGTTTTAACGATGGTCCATAAAACTTGTAGGCGAAAAATCTTGACGCCGCCGGTAGTAGAGCCTGTGCAGCCGCCTACAAGAGTAAGGACAAAAATAAATAAGAGTGCAAAGTTTCCCCAGCTTGAATAGTCGGTCACTGTATAGCCTGTACTCGAGGTGACGGATAAAACTGTGAATAGCGTTTCGCGTGAAAGATCGATAAGGTTTGTATGAGGTGCGTGGTAAAATCGCCAGGCTGTGATTGCGCATGTGGCCAATCCAAGGATGTAGGTAAAGCCACGAATCTGTGGGTCTTTAAAAAATGAACGCCAGTCTCCATTCCATACCCTTAACAATAGGGTAAGTGTGCAGCTGCCAATGAACATACAGGCTATAATAATTATTTCAGCTGCGGGATTTGCGAAGCCGCCGATGGAATTATCGGATGTGGAAAGCCCTCCGGTTGTTAATGCCCCCATAGCATGACAAATAGCATCGAGAGGTTTAATTCCGACTAAAATAAGGGCGATTGTAAAAAAGATAGTAAGAGAAGCTTGGATGGCAATGATCGATTTGGCTATGTGAGAAACCCTTGGCATTATGCGGTCAGTTCGGTCCGAAGATTCAGTTCGGAAGAGCTGCATGCCTCCAATGCGTAATAAAGGCAAAATAGTAAGTGCCATAACGATGATTCCAACGCCGCCAAGCCATTGCAGAATACCACGCCAAAGAAGAATACCTGGGTTGGTTTTATCAAGGTGATTAATGATGGTGGCGCCCGTCGTAGTAAGGGCAGAAGTGGCCTCAAAAAGGCTGTCGGTTATCGAATGATTATGTGAGCTGAGAATAAAAGGAAGGCTCGCGAAAGTGATGGTGAAGATCCAGCTGAGCGTTGTCATTAAAAAGGCTTCACGAACGCCAAGTTGAAATTTGGATAATGGATGCTGGTTAGCTAGTGCCATTAAAACCCCAAAGAAAATGGTTGTAACGGCACCATAGACAAACCCACCCCAGTCATAGGAATCCACATGGATAACGACGGCAGCTGGGATTAACATGGCTAAACCAAGGGCAATGAGAAGTAGGCCAATGATGAAAAAAACGGGCTTTAAAGCCATGTTAGATCAACTCTATACATGACTAGTTATAAACCACAAATTGATGTGGACTATCGAGAGAGAAGCTAGGGATTGTTGCATCGAAGGCCTCTCCGCCAGCATTAAGCATATGAAAAAAGCCACTCATAACTCCAGATGGGGAGGTTAAAGAAGTCCCGCTGGTGTATTCAAAAGTGCCATTTGGTTTTAGGAATGGCAGCTCACCAACAACGCCGGCTCCATGAACATTCTGGATGTGTCCATTGGAGTCAACGATACGCCATGTGCGTGCTCGTAGCTGAACAGTGGACTCTCCAAGGTTGTGGATCACAATGTGATAGGCCCAAACGTAATTGTTATCAATGGGAGCTGATTGCTCTTCGAGATAAATCGATCGTGCCGAGACCAAAATATCATTGGAAACTACCTCATAGTAATCGGAAGTGCCCGATAACCCCTGAGGGGTTGAAGGTAAACTTGTTAAGTAATCACTCCTTGGCATTGAAAACCTCAAAAGCTGTGATTATCTGCTGTAGACTATTTGATCATAATCATAAAATAGACTATGTGTCCAAACAAATTCTCTCGTGGCATATGTTTTTACGAGGTTTCAGGGCCCATTTTCATTATCGCGAGTCACCCATGCATTGTCTGATAGCGCGGACATTTTAGTGTCAGGTATGAGGAAAGTGTTGCTTAAGTTCTGAGAAAGTTGCGCATCCTCGCTCTTTTCCCTGCCACCCTCGTGCTCTTCCCTGTCACCCTCGCTCTTTTCACTGTCACCCTCGCTCTTTTCACTGTCACCCTCGCTCTTTTCCCTGCCACCCTCGTGCTCTTCCCTGTCATCTTCGCGAAAGCGGAGATCCATATAAATCCTGGATCCCGGATCTGCGTCCGGGAAGACAAAAGGAGGGTTGCGGGAAAGGCAAAAGTAGGTGCGGGAAAGCAAAAAGGAGGGGGCCGGGAAGGCAAAAAGGAGGGGTGTAAGATGGCATAGAGGCGTATGATGGATGATAAAAAAATGTGGGGAATGTTCATATCATTCCCCCGACTCAAGATATCTTACTGCTGTGGAGATTGGCTCACCTGTAAGAATGGCTGTGGCTGATTTATTTGCGCAGGCTGTTGAGGTTGACCGATTTGGAGAAGGTTATTCTCTGGAACAAATAATGTGATATCTACCCTGCGGTCACGAGCATTGGGTGTGCCTTTTTTGTCTTTTGATGCTGAGTCACCATACGCAAATGTTTTAATCTTCTCGCTGGCTGCACCTTTGAGCACAATGGCTGATTTCATTTTATTTGCACGCTGGTCTGAGATAGCCAGGTTTTTCATTGGTGAGCCTGTCTTATCAGTGTGTCCATCAATAACCATACGGTAGTCATTGATTTGCTTGATAAGAACGATGAGCTGGTCAATAACTTTGTTGGCTTCAACAGGAACATCTGTTTTGCCTGGTTTATAAAAAACATTGTAAGGTGAGGTGGGTAACAGGCTTTGACCCTGTTTAGCTGCGGCCAACTTTTGTTCTGCTCTTGCCATTGCGTCGAGATATCGGTTGCGGCAGAAAGCAATATTTTCTGGTTGGCGGTTTTCGTCTTGTTCTTCAACCCAGCAATCAAAGTTAACTTGCGCGCTGGCGAGTTCACTCGAAACATCTGCTGTTGTAGATGTGTTGATGGCAGCTAGCAATCGATCCCTGGAGGCTTGCATTTCGCTTTGAGCTCCAGCAGGTATTGACCAACGATCTAGCGTCTCAGGCAGGACAACGACGCCAATAGCGGCGTCCAGGCCTTTGCGGGCAAAATAGCTGGCGCTGATTTGATCATAAAATTGATTGCTTTCGCGAGATGAAAAATCCAAATATTCCTTTGCTAAGGCAACAGTGAAAGCGGATCCTTGTGGTTGGGTTTGAGCAAGTTTTTGAACCCCCATGCCAGCGCATCCGCCTATAACCAATGCGGCTATCATGCTCGCTATCTTGAGGTTATCTTTAACTTTAGACCGCATCATAAAACACTCCTTAGCCTAATTTGAGAGCAAACAATTGCTGCTCAGTTGTTAGCATGACTATAGCTGTTTACATTTAAGAAGTTGTAAATTTGACTAAAGTAATAGATAAATTGCCTTATCCATAACTTGATTGACATATGATTTTGAGTTACAAAATGTCATATGTTTAAAATTGCGTTTCATAAAGATCCCGGTTAGAGTGGCACCGTGATTTGAAAGAATGGGGTTAAGGTATGTCTGACTTGTTGGAAGAAATTAAAGAAGATATCCGTGAAGAACAATTAACGAAGTTTTGGAAATCTTACGGCAACTGGGTCATTGGGGGTGTGATTACTATTTTAGCTGGAACGGCCATCGGTATTAGTTTGCAAAACTGGAAAGCTTCTAAGTTAGAAGAATATTCTCAGAAATTTAATGCAGCCGTGAGCGTTGAAAGAACGGATCATGAGCAAGCCGAAAAAATTTTTGAAGATCTGGCTAAGACTTCTTCGGGATATGCGGTTTTGTCAAAATACCGTTTAGCTAGCCAAGCTTTTCGTAAAGGTGATTTAGCTAAAGCCAGTGAGCATTTGAAGGCTGTGGAAGGTATGTCATTTTCAGATGATATTTACCGTGACTTGGCTAAAATTATGCGGATTAACATGAATGTTTCCGCTGATAATAAAGATGACATGATCAAGCAGCTTGAGAGTCTAACCAAAGAAAAGAACCCGTTGCGAGCCTTGGCCTTAGAGCTTAAAGGCATACTTTTGATGGAAAAAGGTGATAAAGAGCTTGCACAGGCAACTTTTACAAAACTTTTGAGTACTGAAGTTGCTGCGCCAGCCTTTTTGGAGCGTGTTAAGGCCCTTGCTTCGCAAACAAAACAGCCGTAAAATACGCCAGAAGTAAAAAAATAATTTGGAGTTTGCCTACTTATGTCTTATTTTCCACGTTTAGTTTATGCAACCCTAGTGATAGGCGTTTCCTTAAGTTTATCGGGGTGTTCAGATAAGTGGTTTGGCGTGGATAAACAGCCGATACAAGGGGAAAGGCAACCCGTTGTTACTCAAGCGAAAGTTACTTTAGATAATACATCTGCTAACCCCGTTAACTTATCGGTCCCGACGGAAAATGATGCGTGGTCGCAAGCTGGTGGAACAGCTGACCATACGCCAGGTCATGTTGGGCTTGGGGCTACTCCAGCCAAAATTTGGGCCAGAGATATTGGCTCATCAGCCAGCAATGAATACCCTATTGTTTCGGGCCCAGTAGCGGCTGAAGGTATGGTTTTTGCCCTTGATGCAAAAGGGGAGGTAAGTGCTGTTGATTTAACGTCAGGCAAAATTATTTGGTCTGGGCAAATCAAGCCGCGGGATGCGCGGGACGAGGGTATTGGTGGAGGGGTAGCCTATGATGCTGGTAAGGTTTATGTTGCGTCACCTTACGCTCAGCTGTTGTGCTTTGATGCCAAAACAGGCGCGGAGGTATGGCGTACTGAGCTGTATTCACCTTCACGTATTGCTCCATCTGTAAAAGACGGACGAGTTTTTGCTCTTACAATCTCGAATGAACTGCAAGCTTTTAACGCGATAACGGGTGACAGCTTGTGGGCTCATACAGGCATTGTTGAAATGGCAGGAATATTAGGTGGAGCTAGCCCTGCTATTGGTGATGGCGTTGTGATTGTTGCCTATTCATCGGGCGAGGTTTTTGCTCTTAAGGCAGAAACTGGTGTTGAGTTATGGTCTGAAGGGCTTGTGCCCCATTTCCAATTGGATGCCGTATCGGCTTTGGCTCACATCCGCGCAAGGCCAGTCATTTCAGATGACATGGTTTATTGCGTTAGCCAAAGTGGTAAGATCTCTGCCATCAACATTGCTACTGGACAACAAGTTTGGCAAAAACCAGTTGGTGGCCTTCGCACACCGGCAGTAGATCAAAACTATATTTTCATGGTTACAAGTGATAATGAGCTGATGTGCTTAAATCGTTTGACTGGCACACCTATTTGGGTTCAGCCATTAGTATCTATGAAAGAAAAAGGTGATGATGGCGTTATGTGGGCAGGGCCTGTTCTAGCAGGTGGCCACTTGATCGTGACTGGCTCAAATGGTGAAATTCATTTTTATGGACCTGACGGGCAGCTATCTCATCGCATTGAACATGGTGCAGCCATAACTGTTTCACCCATTGTGGTGAAAGGGACATTGATTATCTATGATCAAAGAGCTGTGATTTCAGCCTACAAATAAGGTGAAGAGATATGAGAATCGCTCTGATTGGCCGACCAAATGTCGGAAAATCGACGCTTTTTAATCGCATTACGGGTAAAAAGAAGGCAATTGTAAATGATATGCCTGGTGTTACTCGTGACCGACGATATGGTGAGACAGACTTCTTTGGTCTTAATGTCACATTTGTTGATACTCCTGGTATGGAAGATCCTGCTGATACCCCGTTGAAGAAAGCAATGTGGGAGCAGTCTGTTAAGGCTATAGATGAATGCGACACTGTTTTGTTTATTGTGGATGCTAAAACAAGCATGCTGCCCTCAGATCAGAAGGTGGCTGGATTCCTTAGGAAGTCAAATAAGCCAGTCATTCTGGTTTTGAACAAATGTGAAGGCAGTCGCGATACAGCTTCAGCCGCTGAGGTTTATGCTTTGGGGCTGGGTGAGCCTGTGATGGTATCGGCTGAGCATGGGTTAGGAATGAGTGATCTTTATGATGCCATCGCGAAGCTATGTCCTGCAGATGAAGCTGTCGAGGGTGAGATAGAGCATTTTGACGAAAATAATGCCGATGAAGCTAACGGTGACAAGGTGGTCCGCCTAGGGATCATAGGTAGACCCAACGCCGGCAAATCAACCCTCATCAACAAGCTTCTCAAGGAAGATCGGATGCTTGTCGGTAAGATGCCAGGGATCACTCGTGATGCCATTGAAAATGATTTTACCTATGAGGGGCAAAAGTTCTGCCTTGTGGATACGGCTGGTGTTCGTAAACGAGCAAAGGTGCAGGATCTTGTGGAGCGGTTAAGCGTCCAGGACACTTTTAAAACCATCCAATATGCTCATGTGGCTATCTTGGTTGTGGATGCTGAAAGTCCATTGGATAAACAAGATCTCCAGCTGGCACGCCATGTGATCGATGAAGGTCGAGCTCTTGTCATTGCTGTAAACAAGTGGGATCTTGTGAAGGATAGCACAAAACTTCTGGCGCAGATTGAGCGGAAGCTGGAACAGGGGTTAGGGTATGTGCGTGGGATTCCTTTGATTTGTATTTCTGGTAAGACAGGTTTTCGCTTGAGGGAACTCATGCGCCAAGTGATGGCTATTTATCAATTGTGGCATTCACGCTTGACTACCGCGCAGCTAAACCGATGGCTTCAGGAGGCTCTGGCCTTGCATCCGCCACCAATGGTGAATCGTCGAAGCCTGAAGGTGAAGTACGTGACGCAGATTAAATCAAGGCCTCCGACATTTGCTTTTTTCACCAATCGTGGGGATATCATTCCAGATACTTATGAGCGATATCTAATCAGTAGCTTGCGGAAAGTTTTTAACTTGCCGGGCGTTCCTATTCGCATTGTGGTTAAGGGCTCTAAGAATCCTTATCAATGATGCCATAGGTTATTGTTTAGTGATAATACCATGCGCCTAGGGATAAAATAGTATTCATTTCCCCACATGGAGATAACACGAAAACAATGATGGCAAGGTGAACATGGTATGCTAGGGCTTGTCAGTTTCTGCGGGTTGTTTTAATGTTAGATACGAAGAAGTGATGACTCACAATGATCATGCCAAAGTAACAAGTGAAGCAAATGAAAATTCCACATTAAAAGCAAACATAGGCGAGTCATGAAAACGCCTAAATAAAATCCTAGGGCTCTTAAAAATTCTCTTTTTTACCCCAAATATTGCAAATAGCATTAGCTTCTTCAGTTGATATTTTTTTAATAAAATCGATAAATGTTCTTACACGCATGTTAGTCTTTAGACCTGGCTTAATCACGTAGTAGGCATCATTGATAATGCCGAATGAAGAATTATAATCTCCTACAAACAAAGGTAAAAAGCCGCTTCCTTGAGCTAAAAATGGTGGCAGTAACCCGATGCCATGGCCATTTTCAATAAATAGGCGGCACGCATCAATATCATCAAGTATCACGTAAGGTTTACGTGGATTTTCATCGTCCCGCCCTATAAACAACAATGGGTTACTTTCTTTAAATTCTAAATATGTGAAAGGTTCGCTCCATTGATAACCTGCAATTCGATGATGATCCAAATCTGTCCATGTTTTGGGCAAGCCAAATCGCTGCACATAATTGGCATTGGCATAGGGATAAAATCCATAGGTGGCAAATTTTTGCCAGATAAGAGTTGTTGATTTAAGAGGAGCTCTACCTGATAAGCCAACATACACGCCCGGAATATCAATGCCACGAATCAGATTAACATAGTTATCATAATCAATGTGCAGCTTTATATCAGGATAAGCTTCTTTAAATTTTTCTAAGTGTTTTAAAAGAGTATAAATCCCAAATCTAGAAGAAATAATTCTTAAATCACCTTCCAGCAAATTTCGGCTGTCTTTGATATCCCGTTTAATACTATCAGATAGCTGCAGGACCTGCTGGGCATAGTCGAGAAATTTGGCCCCTTCCTCCGTCAGAGTTGCTCCTTTGGGGCTTGTCAAAAACAACGCGCTACCGGCCCAATATTCTAAAGCGCGGATATGTTTGGATACCGTTGGTTGGCTGAGATTTAATTTTTCTGCTGCCTTGCTAATGTTTTGATTGTCAGCAACGCACACAAATGTTTTGAGGTGTTCATGATTTATATGGGCCACCTGTAGCTCCTGTTTGTCTTTGTCTGTATACTACTTCCAGTCAGATCAAACAGTAGACAGTATTGACCAGAGGTTTATCAGCATAATAATTATGCGATACAATTGTGAACAAAGTCTTAAAGATGCCGGTCAATTCACATTTGCTATTTTTCCCAGGCAACAGTCGGACTTGATCCGGGATCGAGGCATTTTTATGAATCCCATGCTTAATGTTCGCTTGTGATAATGAAAAAACGGAACATTTAAACAAATCCCAGATAAATTGTTACATTTTTTAATGTTGTTTTATCTATTTTGTAGCAGCATAATTAATGAGGACGCTGGGGTATGCGTTAGGCAATTTACTCCTGGGGCCAATGAAATCTCATCGGGAGCTGTCTTCTACTTAGGCCGTGGCCTTTGTATACGGCGCCCACCTGCTAACGCAGGCCACAAGAGAGTTCTTTATGCCAACGGTTCACCTGGCGTCCGCTTTTTTTCGTTATTTTGTGGCATTTTGTCATCCATAACACCTCCCCTTTGCCTTCCCGCAACCCTCACTTTGTCTTCCCGCACACCTCATTGTCTTTCCCGCACCCCTCATTGTCTTTCCCGCACTTGATGCGGGAACCCAGGCTTTTTATGGCCCCCCGCTTTCGCGA
>MKSY01000017.1:0-74987 GCA_001897475.1 Alphaproteobacteria bacterium 43-37 | reverse complement strand
CACCCCTCATTGTCTTTCCCGCACTTGATGCGGGAACCCAGGCTTTTTATGGCCCCCCGCTTTCGCGAGGGTGACAGGGAAGAAAACGAGGGTGACAAGTGAGAGCGCGAGGGTGACAGTGAAAAGAACGAAGATGACAGGAAAAAACGCGGATGGCAGGGAAGAAAACGAGGGTGACAAAAAAAGAGCGAGGGTCACAGGAAAAAAGAGCGCGGGAATGAGATCGAAGACACGGGAATAAGAAAGGGCCCACAATACAAAAGATCCACAATGAAGAAAATATTACACAGATCATTGGATTTTATGGTATGAGTGAAAGCCCAATAACCAAAATTATACCTTGAGCTAATGTCTGATTTATTTTCAACGAATACTAAAAAAACCAAACCTTCTGATACGTATACTGCTTCAGATATCCAGGTGCTTGAAGGCTTAGAGCCAGTGCGTCACCGCCCAGGGATGTATATCGGCGGGACGGATCTTCGGGCATTGCACCATCTTGTTGCAGAGCTCGTGGACAACGCGATGGACGAGGTTGTTGCAGGCTTTGCCACCAAGGTTGAGGTACACCTGTTTGAAGGAAACCGCATCACTGTGTCGGATAATGGTCGCGGTATCCCTGTTGACCAGCATCCAAAATTTCCCGATCGATCAGCGCTTGAGGTTATTCTCACAACCTTGCACTCGGGAGGCAAGTTTGGAGGTAAGGTTTATGAAACCTCAGGTGGGCTGCATGGTGTTGGGTTATCGGTTGTTAATGCATTGGCATCCACATTGGAAATTGAAGTTGCGCGTGAGCAAAAGCTTTGGAAGCAAACCTATGAGAGGGGTGCGCCTATAACCAAGCTTGAGTCAAACGAAGCGGCTGGTAGACGAAAAGGCACGCGTATCACATTTGTTCCTGACACTGACATTTTTGGTTCTGAGCTTAAATTTGATCCGTCTCTTCTCTATAAAATGCTGAGATCAAAAGCTTATCTCTATCGTGGTGTGGAGATTTTCTGGTCTTGTTCGGATGCAGCGCTGCTCGGCAAAACACCTCAAGAGGAAAAATTCCATTTCCCTGGTGGTGTGGAAGATTTTCTTAATGCAACTGTTGCTGACAGATCTACTATCACCACGCAACATTTTTCTGGGACGGCTGATTTGCCAGATCGAGCTGGACGAATCGAATGGGCGATTACTTGGCCATTGGATGAAGAGGGGTTTACCTCGACCTATTGCAATACCATTCCAACTCCCCAAGGTGGTACTCATGAACAAGGGATGCGGCAAGCTCTTCTTAAAGGTCTTCGAGCATATGGCGAGCTGACGGGTAACAAAAAAGCTGCACAGATTACGGCTGAAGATTTTTTAGCTGCGGCTGTGATGATTGTATCCGTTTTTATAAAAAACCCCCAATTTCAAGGCCAAACCAAAGAAAAGCTTGTGAATACCGAAGTGGCTCGTCTTATTGAGCCAATTATCAAGGACCACTTTGATCATTATCTGGTCGCTCGTCCGGATGAAGCGGGCGCTTTAATGGATTATGCGACGTCCAAAATGGAAGAGCGCCTTAGCCGCAAACTGACAAAAGAGACAGCCCGCGCCAGCGCAACACGAAAGTTGAGGCTTCCTGGTAAGCTGATTGACTGCCGACAAAGTGACCCTGTCGGAACGGAGATATTTCTTGTGGAGGGTGATTCGGCAGGTGGAACCGCCAAACAAGCCCGTGACCCAGTTACTCAAGCTGTGTTGCCATTGCGTGGGAAAATCCTGAACGTAGCCAGTGCAACCGTAGACAAACTGTTGGCAAACCAAGAGGTTTCAGATCTTGGTTTGGCTTTAGGATGTGGATTGGGCAAAAATTTTGACATCAATAAGTTGCGCTATGAGCGTATCATAATCATGACAGATGCTGATATCGATGGCGCGCACATTGCCTCATTGTTGATGACCTTTTTCTACAAAGAAATGCGTCCGATCGTTGAAGCAGGAAGGCTATACCTTTCGCAGCCTCCACTTTACCGGATCACGGATGGCAAGAATGTGACCTATGCTCTTAATGATGACCAGAAAGAGGTCGTGCTTAAGAAATTGGGTGGAAAAAAAGTTGAAATCAGCCGTTTTAAAGGGCTTGGCGAAATGCCTGCAAGAGCGTTGAAAGAAACCACTATGGATAAAAGCCGTCGTTCTCTCTTGAGAGTGGTTATCCGTCCTGAAGATGATACACAAATAGTGGATCGCCTAATGGGTAAAAAAGCTGAGGAACGTTTTATTTTTATCCAAGAAAATGCTAAGTTTGCCACTAATTTAGATATTTAAATTTTTGCAATCGCCATTTTATGAGCATTAGTGAAGTGGAATCCCAAAGCTATAGACAGTTACGGAGGCATTTCAGCTAGTCAGCGTGACTTCCTATGCCCTTTTTCCAGATCTAAGATGACAAAGAAGCATTCGTGATGGCAAAAAGATCTCCACTTTGAACCCAAAGAATGGCTCCTTCTATGAGTAAGTGAGTAAGTGGCTGAAGTGCGCTAATGTATTGGTGTAGTTGATTTTGATACGTAGCCAGAAGCTCAGAGGATGTATTTTCTGGACTCCCTGTTTTGTAATCAATGACAACCCATTTGTTTGGCAATTTAACCAAGCGATCAATGCGCATGAGAGCTCTATTTTGATTGGGAGTTGGAGACATAATCTCCAGTTCATTTTCACCTTCAGCCTCCCAAATCCAGCTCAAACTGCTATTTTGGAATAGTCCAAGAATTTGCTGGCATTCATCCATAGAAATGACAGGGTTTTGCTGATAAAAATAAGTGACTAATGCTTGACGATTCCCGGGCAAAGTATTGCTTAGCAAGTGCAATAGCTGGTGCACAAGTGTTCCATAATTAGTTGAAGGTGAGGTGGCTTGACTGTCCTCTTTTGAAACCACTGGTAATGATAGTTTCTCATAAGGTTTTATCCCCAGGAACTCTTCAAAAGATGGCACGGTGTCTGAAAATAAGGCGCTAATATTGTTTGAGCGAAACACTTTAGCTTGGTTCTCAAAAAGGGGAGTAAGCTGGTTTAAGGTTTCTTCAGCCTCCTCATCATTGTTTATGCCTAAAGATTGCTTAATAGCATCATACCAAGTGAGAGGATGATCTTGACTGGATCGGCTGGAGCGTCTATGGCCTCCTATTCCACAGATGATCAGCTCATCTTCGCATCGTGTCATAGCAACATAAAGGAGGCGGTAATATTCATGAAGCGCACTTGCTTCAAAAGTTTCCATGGCGCTTGTTAGACTAGGAACCCGATAGCTTTTTTTTGGTATCCAAAGAGCTCTTGCATTGACATTTTGCTCGTCCAGCACAAAACCGTGATCAGTTTCAAGCCCTCTGTGGGTATCAGCAAGGATGACAATAGGAGCTTGCAGGCCCTTAGCCCCGTGGACAGTCATTATGCGGACAGATTCTCTATCTTGCGATGGAAGTCGCTTGTAAGGAGCAGACGCTACAGATTCAAAATTGTCGACGATAGATTGAAGGGAATAGCATCCCTTGGCAAGCGAGTGAATGCGGCTTAAAAAGCCATCCAAAGCTTCTAGTGAAGCAATACCATAAGATTGGATAAATTTTGCTTCATACTCCATTATTAGTCGAGTTAGAAAAGTAGTAGGGGGAAGTGTTTGGGCAAGCTCTTGCCAATTCGTGAGCATCGTGATTGCATCAGAAAATGGCGATAAAGATGCCAACCTTTCCCAGAGCGAGTCCCCCTCGCTAGCTAAATGAGAGGTGATAATGTCAGCAAGCTTAAGCCCAAAAATTGGCCCCGTTAGAACTTGAGCCAAACTCATTTGATCGTTTTGATTGAGCATAAGCTTTGCAAAAGCCAAGCAATCTTGGACACACATTTGCTCCATCAGTTTGATGCGATCTGGTGGTGCTACAGGAATGCCGTACTGATGAAACCATTTGTATAAAGAGGACGTAAGAGGGCCGCGTTGTTGAACAAGAATTAAGAAATCTCCAGCATGGGCCAAACGATTATGATTTTCAAGCCATCGACCATTTTCTAAGTCAGAGGCAATTTCTTCAGCAAGCAACTGAGCTAAGCGATCTGTGGAGGCAATATTTGTATCCTCACTCTTGATCAACGGTTGAAAGCATACTCTGCCGTAATGGTGCCCTTTAGTTCTTCGGGCACTTAGTTGCCCAAGAGGCCCATCCATATCAGAAAGGTTGATGCTTAGAGTGTTAAAGGCCTTGTCAATGACATCCAAAAGCGGTTGCGTAGTTCGATAAGAGTATTTGAGCCGTAAATCCCACCATGGCTTTTCATGTGCTAGGGTTTTGTTCTTTAAAAGTTCATAAAAATACTGAAAGCTTTCGGCATAAGCTCCTTGAAAGCTATAAATAGATTGTTTGATGTCCCCCACAATAAACACACTTTTAGGCGCAAGATCTGATGCAAAAAAATCTTCTGTGAGCCTCAAGATAAGTTGCCACTGGAGTGGGCTGGTATCTTGTGCTTCATCTACCAAAACATGATGAAATGTATACCCAAGCTTGTAGGCAATCCAATCTGCATAACTTGGATTAGAGAGCAGAAGTAGGGTCTTTTCAATGATGTCAGAATAATCTAAAGCTTGGCGCTTCATCTTTTCATCTTCCATTTTTCCCAAGAACTTTTGTGTCACAATATTTAGCGCATGATTGAATTCTTTCAGTTTTTGACAGGTGAACATCTCTTTTGTTTCAAAAACCCACTGAGAAATCCTGTCCAATCTTTCTATGAGGTTTGGAAAAGCCTTAAGGGTTTTGGCTGAACAGAGCTTTTTGCGAATGTTGCCGTCTGCGGTTAAAAAAATGGATTCCAGGTGATCGAATTCATCTTCGACGGTTGCGAGGGCACTTAAAGCTGTATGCAGAGATATATCAAGGTTTTCTTGAGAATATTGTATGGTTGTAAGGCAAGTTGAAATTTCCTCGCGAATGTGAATAGGCGTTGCTCTAGTCTCATCATGATTGCCAAACATTTGGTCTAGGTATTGGCGTGTTTCATTCAGCCACTCATTTTCCAAAATTGAGGATTTATTTGTTCGCCCTTTGATGATGGCAAATTGGATATAATTGACGAGTATTTCTTTAAGCTGGTTTTCTGAAGTTGCTTGAGTGAGGGTATCTAGTGCTTCTAGAACCTCAAAATCGGAAGAATTCAGAAGCTCCTGAAAAACTTGATTGGTCAGACGCGCTTGCTCTGATTCGTCCATTACTTCGCATAAAAGCGGTATGCCTGCTTCATGGGGAAATTGCTGCAATAGGTTAAAGCAGAAACCATGGATGGTTGTGATATTTAATAGATGCAGGCGATCTACCAACTCGTAAAACAACCGTTTGCTTTGATCAAACTCTTGTTCCGTTGCAGATCTTCCAAGCAGTGATTGAAGCTCATTTGAAAGCGTATCCGGTGTGGCATGGCTATACTGTTGAAGTCTTTGAAAAACTCTGTGCTTCATTTCAAAGGCAGCAGCGTTGGTGAATGTTAGGCATAAGATGTTGCGCACATCCACACCTTGAATTAACAAGGAAAGAACGCGATCTGTTAGAGCCTTTGTTTTCCCAGTGCCTGCCGACGCAGCTACCCAGATGCAGGCATGGATATCCGTGAGCTTACGTTGATGGTCATTGGGTTGTGTGGCATTCATTCAAATTCACCGTATCGTGCTAAGTGTGCAAAGGGGTTATAGCTATTGCGATCTTGATGAACATAAGAAAATTCAAAGGTATCATTAAGATAATTTCCCAGTAAGTTTGGCAGCATTTGAGCAAAATCATTAAGGATTGTTTGTAATTTTTCACCGCTGACGATCGTAGATTTTATGATTGGGCTGCCAATCTTCGCTTGGCGATATTCTATAGCGCGAGGACGAGGGACAGTGATGTCAGCAAAGCCCTTATGCGAAATAAGAAGAGCCTCCAATAAAAGCTGAATGGATTCAAGGTTATGGATGCTCTTTTGTGTGGGAATCATGCCCGTTTTATAGTCAATGATGGTGGCTGTTTGGTCGGGGTGAATATCAATGCGATCTGCCTTTGCTTTAAGAGTTAAGGTGTGCTCACCGACACTAAGCTCAATGGCTCCCTCCGCTTCTGATAATACAAAAGTTGAATCAAAAATTTCCGCTATGAATTTTCGATATAAGCCTTTTAAGGTAATCAAAATGCGAGAGGCTTGGACGGAGTTAAGGCTAAAATGCGTGAAGGTATCATTGGCAATGTGTTCGGTAGCCTCCCAATTTCGATCTGGATGTTTGGCAAATTGATCCATAATAGAATGAACAATATCTCCATAACGTGATGGTGTTATGATGTTCCCAAATGGTTGTAGCTCTTGGATCTTCAATATTTGTGTTACAAAGAATTGAAATGGATTTTGGATAAGGCGCTCTAAGCGTGTGGCTGAAATGATTTTGGGCTTATGTCTAATGCCACATTGGAGAGAGGGTAAAGGAGGTTTTGGGGCACCAAGATGCGCAGCCTGACAATAATCGCTCCAAGCTTTGAGAGCCTGCTTCGGATAAGCATGGTAAGCCTCCCATATCTCGTGAGGAGAGTTGGCTTCAAGCCTCAAAAGCCATGGTGAAGGATCCGTCGGATTGCCTTGGTCGAAAGTGCTGCGTGTGACGATAACATTCTTGCATGAGAAGCTGCGCAGAAAATCGTGTGCTGATTGCCCGATGGTGGCATCACTTGGTATGAAACCAAGCTCTTGCTTTTGCTTTTCGCTAAGCCAGAACGTTGCTTTATCTCGGCGAGGCCAATGGCCATCATTGAAATGCGTCAAGATAATCGTATCAAACTGCAGCAGTCTTATATCAAGCGGATCAAGGAGGAAGACGTGGTTTTGCTTGGAGGCAGGAGGGGCCTGTGTGTGAAAAATATTTAAGATATAATTTAGCAGCTTTTCAAAGTTTTCAAAAGTGATGTAACTCTCGCTTTTCCAAGTTGCTAGATGGTCAATATGCTCCCGCATAACAATAAATTGGTTGTCATTCAGATCAGATTTGGCTGAACCTGGTCTTAAGGCATCCAGCGTCTCCAAAAGTGTTTGGGCCCATTGGGATACAGGCTTCTTTTTTCTTTTAAGGGGTTGAGCCCATTGCTTTAAAAAGTGAATGAGTTTTGCAATAGTTGCACCATCACTCCCACGGAACCAAGAGGATGGATTGTGAAATGTGCTAAAGTCCCTTAGTACACGTTCCTCAAATTTATCAAGTTCGTGGTGAAGTGTATTTGTTGCAAGAGTCTCTGGATTCCTTAAAATGGAAAGCCATATAGCCACACTATCGGGAGTTTGTACAATCGCTAGCAAATCCATCACCAACCTGCCAGCGGCAGTTAAAATGAGTGGTATCGTATGAGATTGCCCAACAGGAATGCCGGCTGTTTCTAAAGCTAAAGCATAGCTTTCTATTTTCTTAAGGGGCGTGACAATGCCCACTGACTCAGCCCCATTATGAATGGCTGCTTTTGCCAAAGTTGTCACCAGCGTTTGTTCTTCTCGCTCATTCTTCGCAATGCCAATATGAAACCCCTGTAAGAATGGCGTAATATCATGGGAAGTTATGCTGGGGTTTCGGTGGTTGGTCGTTTGAAAGCCCAATAGATTGCTGGCTAAAGTTGCTCGCTCAACATTAGGGGTTTCTTCGGCATGGTGAGGTATTTCAGCGGGGACAACTCCCAGCTCATAAACCCGTCGTTGCAGGATAGCTTGCGGGTGGTTATAGGGTAGAGGAGATTCATCTGTGTGAGTCAGTTCGGCATCAAAGCCATGCAAAACAATATGCCCTTGGGGATTTTGGAAGATAGCTTGCATAAGGCGCCAAGTGCCTGGCTGGGAGGCTGTGGTTCCAGCAAGAACGATGGGCCGATTAATGCGCGTGATCTGCTTGGAAAGTTTATTTTGAAACCAACGTTCATAGAAAAATTCTGGTCTGCCGTTTTTCTGGGTGATTTTCTCGCATAAACTAATCAACTCTTCCAATTCAGCTAGAGCTAATTGCCTGTGTTTAGCCAATGAATCTGGGATTAATAGAGGTAACTTATGCCAGTCTACTTCCTCTTTCATAGAGGCCTCGAGCAGGTCTTGAAATGCCGAAATGACACTGAAGTTGCTGTTTTCTGGATGGAGGTTTAGCCATTCTTTAATGAGGGAATTTGTAAATGTGTGGTTTTTTTGTGTTTTGATGGGCTCTTCATCCTCTAATACATGAGGAATAAGATCAGGCTCTCGGCTGAGTTTTCCCAGTATAAAAATCCGTGGCAATAGCAGGGAAGATTGATGTGGTAACAGTTGGGCCAAAGCATTTTTGAGGGCAAGTGCGCTATGGCTGTTTGGAACAAAAACATAAGCCTGACTCACGTCAAAACCCTGTGCTAGGACCCAGCGCGCCAGGGTGTTCATGAAAGGAATGCCCAATGGGATATTGAAGACTTTTTTTGATGGGGTATTAGGAGGGTTTATGGCAATACTCCTCAAAATGTTCGCATGCAAATTCGAGAGATTCTGGGCAGGCGATATCAAAAATATGATCATCAATTGTAACGCCGGCTAAGCGATTATTTTGTTCGATTCTATCCCAAAGCAATTTGTTGGAAAAATATCGCTGATCTATCTGATTGTATTGATCAAGTTTTATAATATAGACACCAGCTTGCATGAATGCCGCGGATTGTCGTGAGGCAATCCAGGAAATATAAGGAGGCTTAGAAAAATCATAATCACCCTTTGAGGTGTTGATATGAAAATGATCTTGGGGAATAAGACCAAGTAAGCAGTCCATTTGATCAGGGTTCCATGCGGTTAGGACAGTGTTTATGGCACTCTTTATGCCCTTTAGCCAAACAATATCTGGGTTAACAACTAAAATTGTATCGCCGCTAAAATAGTGCATGGCGTTTTTGACTCCGCCACCTGTTTCTAATCTTTCCTGTTCAAAGGACTCAATAACAGTTGGGTAATAGCGCTGCAGATGCTCTTGAATGCTGGGGCGTTGATAATGAGTATTTACAACGATAACCTCAAAGGGCATTTGGACGAGGCATTCTAAGGCGTGATCAATGAGCTTCTTGCCTTTAAAATCAACCATAGGTTTTGGTTTATCTTTGGTTAACGGAAGAAGCCTTGCTCCTAATCCCGCGGCCATTACCATTGCAGACTTTACCATCATGATGTGGTGCCAGAAAATTTTGAAAGAGATATTTGCCTTTGTGATTTAGGGATATAATCGTCCATCCAGCGCCGTATTTCTTCCAACAGCGGGTGGTTTAAATTGGTATCGATATTTTCCCATAGCCTTGGGATAAAATTTAAGTAGCGAGGTTTGTCTTTCAGGCAAAACATTCTGGCGAAGACCCCTAAGTTTTTTATGTTCCTTTGTGCTCCAACTACGTGATAAGCAGTTGTTTCGTGCTCAATTTCAGCAGAAGATAGCTCGCATTTGGCAAAATAGATAGCCATCATTTTGTTGATGAAGTCATCTGAAATAGGGGAGCGGGAGTCCTGCAATAAGGATGTTAAGTCATAGGCACATGGGCCGTTGAGTGCATCTTGAAAATCAAGCAATCCACAATTATTAACGGTTGGGGTTGGGCCAAGGATCATCATGTTATCAATGTGAAAGTCCCATAATGCAACAGTTTGCGGATGCTTTTGTGTGGCTTTTGTGATGGCCTGCACAAACAGATGACAGAGGCTCTTAAACGCCTTTTCTTCTAGGTTTTTTCCCATAAGAGCTGGGTAGTACCATTCTGAAAATCGTTCAAGCTCTTTAAGATAAACTTCTGGAGAGTATGTCTTAATAGAAGATATGTGTCCAGTGAATGATTGTCGCAATTTGATGAGGATATCAATCCCAACCTCATAAAGCGGTTCTAATGGGAAGCCATGCGATAACCACTGGGTGAAAGTTGTGTCTCCAAAATCTTCAATGAGTGCGAGATGTTGATCGTCGTGGGCGAAGATTTGGGGCGTGCGAAACCCATGCTTGCTCAATAGTGTTGCTACCGCGATATATTGTGATAGCTTAGCTAGTGGCGGCGGGTCAACCATGAGGAGACGGCTTTCCCCATTTTTGAGGAGGCGGATGTAGTAACGTGTCGAGCAATCTTGCGGCAATGAGAATCGCTTTGCATCACTCCAGCCTTGATCTTGAAGGAATTGGTCAATTTCCTCTGGGGATGGTTGAGTGCAAATGTTATCTGCCAAAGATGAGATCATGTTGATGGCCCTAAATGTTGGTCTATCTGGGTGTGACGTTCAAACTCGCTGGCAATGGCAAGGTTTACATCAAAAACCCTTTTGCACCCCTTGATGGCGGGTTCTATGATTTGTGGCCACTCAATAAAGCTAAAGTTCCCTACGATTTGCTCGATGATTCCTAACTCCCAAACATCTTCCTCCTTTTCTAAGCGGTAAAGGTCATAATGAAAAACGGTTCCTTTTAGGGTATCATAGGTTTGACATAAGGTGAAAGTTGGACTTGGAACATCCACTGCTTGTCCTGCCATTGTCTGTATGCAGGCGCGTGCAAATTCAGATTTGCCGGCGCCAAGGTCGCCTTTTAGGCACACAACATCACCTGGCTCCAGTTGCTGGCAAAACCAACGCGCCACTTCTTTCAACCCTTCCAGGTTTACTGTCTTTTCAAATATGATCATGCCATATTTCCTCTTTGCTGACAAAAATTGTTTTATCTCATAAAAAAGAGGATGACAAACAAGTTTCTGTCGCTTATATTTTGCCGCTAGGGGGCCATAGCTCAGCTGGGAGAGCGCTACAATGGCATTGTAGAGGTCAGGAGTTCGATCCTCCTTGGCTCCACCAAAGAAATCTTTAGGGTTTCTATTCGTTTCTAAGATCTTTTCCCTGTCGGGTATGAGGAAAGGGTTGCTTAATAGAAGAAGCATCCGCGCTCTTTTTCTTGTCGTCCTCGCACTTTTCCCTGTCATCCGCGCACTTTTCCCTGTCATCCGCGCACTTTTCCCTGTCATCCGCGCGAAAGCGGGGGGCCATAAAAGCCCTGGGTTCCCGCATCAAGTGCGGGAAAGACAAAGAGGTGTGCGGGGTGGCCAAAAGGAGGTGTGCGGAAAGACATAGGGAGGTGTGCTGGAAGGCAAAGAGGGTACTAGAGGTGGCAGAGGGTGCCAGGGGTGACAAGAGGAGTGACTGTTTGATGGGCATTCTGAGGAGCGCACATTGCTGTTTTCCAAAGCATTTTCTCTCGAATGTTAAAGGGGCTCAATTGAGCCCCTTTTTGGTATTCTCTCACGAGTAGTTAAATCCTACTCTCCAGTTGGCATGCCTGCAGATTTAACAGCATCCTTCTGTAAGATCTTGCTGGGGAACTTATTCAGCAAGGCTTGTGTATAGAATGTCATAACATCTGCCGTGTAAGCTTGTGTCATCATTTGGTGATATTGCTCACGATTTTTGGCAAGCTCAGCTTTGTTGGCCTCAATCAGTCTGGTGACCTTGCCGACTAAGTAAGATTGAAGCGGCATGTTAACATCGGCATCGAAGTAGGGGATTCGCAGCTCTACTGTTTGGCCCTGGTTTGCATCAAAAACCTTATCCAGCGCTACTTTTGTAATGCCACCCGAAGCACTAAGGATGCTCGCCAGCTTGTGCTCAACAGTTCCTTTAGGCGCTGATTTTGCATCTAAGTTGATCTGCCCTGTGCGGCCAAGTTTTAGGCTGTGAGCTAATGAAGCCTGTTTCACAGCCTTTTCCTCTTCAGCTGAAAGCTGCGGGTTATCACTGAGCAGCTTCTCGGCTAGAGATGCCAGGGCTTTGTTTTTCAACTCGCGGATATAGAAATCTTTCGCGCTTGTCTGGGCTTCTTCAAAGGCAACTACATGGGCAGGCGTGACTTTATCTACGCGCACAATAGCCATGTCTTCGTTTGGTAATTCGATTGTGTGGCTATCCATTCCTTCAGCGGTTTCAAAGCCGGCCTTGAGAATAGACATGAACGTATCGCCCTTTTCTTGCTGCTGGCCTTTAACATTGCGGCCTTGCCCATCGATGTTCGTATAGGGGATGATGACTAGCTGATGTTTTTTAGCAACTTCAGCAAATGTGCTGCCAGATGAGACATCGTCTTCGACCTTTTTAACAAGTTGATATAGGTCCTCTTTTGCTTTGTTCTTCAAAACAGCATCCTTAATGGTGCTCGCGGCTGCTTCAAAGGTTGGTTGTTCTGGTGCCTTAATGTCTTCAACAATAAAAATATAAATACCATTAGGAGACTTAACCGGCTTGGTGTGCCCGCCTTTTTTGAGCTTAAAAATGGCCTCTGCAGCTTTTTGAGGAATATTGCGCTGCTCAACCCAATCACTTTCGGTTACATGAATCGCGTTCTCTCCAAGCAATTTTGGCAATTCAGTAGGCTTGGCGTTTTTGTCAAGCATTGTGAGGACATTTTTTGCAGTAGCCTCATCCTTGACAATGATTTGAAGGATTTTACGCTTCTCAGGTTTTGTGAGCGCAGACAACTGACGCTTAAATTCTTCTTGAAGCTCTTCATTAGAAGCTGTGTGGTTCTTTTTAAGAGTCTCAAGAGAAATGATCAAAGCGCTCAGATCGCGATATTCTGGGGCTGTGAACATGCCTGGGTTTGCGTCATAATAAGCCTGAACTTGTGCTTCATCAATGCTAGGAATCATTGAGTCTGTAATAAGATCTTGTGTTAATACCGTCCATTTAATTTCGCGTTGTTCCATATCGAAGGCGTAGAACTTCTCTGTTACAGATGGGTGTGTTGTCACAATGCTTGAGAGGGAGCTTAACAGGTGCGACATGGTGAGGTCATTGCGAAAAGAATTCACAAACATTTCTTCTGTCATGCCATTAGCTTGCAGTACGCGGTGGAATTTTTCACGGCTAAACTGTCCATTGTCATCTAAGAAGAAAGGGAGTTTTTGCAATGCTTCTCGGATTGTTGCGTCACTGGCCACAACACCAAGGTCTTTAGCCTCTTGCCTTAGAGCGGATTTTTGGATCAATTGTTGTAAAACCATCTCACCTAAGCCACTTTCCAAAGCTTGTTTTCTAAACTCGTTCATGTCCACAGGGTGTCCAGCTTGTTGGCTGATTTCTTGAGCGCGATGCTCGATCTCAGCTTTAAGAGCTTGCTGAAGCTCTGCTCGATGGATTTTCTCCTTACCAACAGAAGCAATTTTGTTTATCGATCCTCGATCACTGATGAGGTCAGACATGCCCCAGAAAATGCCAAAGCTGATGATGAGAAGACCAAAAATAACAGCAGCACCTTTGGATTTTGCAAACTTTCTGAATAATTCAAGCATCTTGGAAATAAACCCCCTTTATCGTTTACCGTTAATAGGTGTACCCTGAAATATCGAATTTCGACAATACTATACTTATGAAATGAGGCAATAAAAGTGTTAAAGTGGGTTATTGGAAATTGGAAAATGAATGGCAGCCTCAAAGAGGCACATGATTTTGCTGAAGGTGCAGTTAAAAAACTGCCTCATGTTAGTTCACATGTTATGCTCGGCATTGCGCCTCCATTCTTATATCTTTCTGGAATGTTAGGAATCTTAAGGGATACCGCTATGATGGTTGGTGCGCAGACGTGCTCCGATCGTGGCCAATATGGCCCCTATACCGGAGACGTGAGTGCTTCAATGATCAAAGATGTCGGGGCAAACTTTGTCATTATTGGGCATTCAGAACGACGCAGCCATGGCGAAACATCCACTAGTATCGCTTCTCAGATAGCTTGTGCGCTTGAGGCGGGGCTATCAGTTGTGCTGTGTGTGGGCGAAACTATGGAGGAACGAGATTCAGGTTTGGCTAAAGCTGTGGTGTTGAAACAATTGGAGAGCAGCTTGCCTAAGCACGCTCCGGCTAAAACTGAACAGTTTTTTGCCATTGCCTATGAGCCTGTTTGGGCAATTGGGACAGGGCGTTTACCTATGCCAGAGGAATTATCTGAAATGACGCATTTTTGCCGTCAAATTATGAAAGATCGATGGCAGATTGATATCCCTGTTCTCTATGGAGGGTCTGTAAAGCCATCAAATGTGCATGATGTCCTAATTGCATCCAAAGCATCTGGGGTTTTAGTAGGTGGTGCGAGTTTAAGTCCAGAAGATTTTTTCCAGTTGGTAGCGAATTTACCCTAGATTTTGCCTTGAAAAATGTTTACAAGAATAGGGTATTGACTAAGCAAGGTTTAAAAGATGCTAACATTTCTTTTGGTTGTTCATGTTCTCGTAACTTTAGGCATGGTTGCTTCCATTCTCCTTCAGCGTAGTGAGGGGGGCGGGTTTGTCAGTTCAGCATCTAGCTTTATGACGGCAAGAGGCTCGGCTAACTTTTTGACCAGGCTGACGGCTATTTTTGCAGCCGCATTTATCGTATTAAGCCTTATCCTTGCTATAATAGCTGGCGGTTATAAGAAAAATCGGTCAATTCTGGATGACGGAAAAGACGTCAAGGCTATCGAGTCTTCTGTCCCTACTCCAGCAGGTGAGCCTGCTATTGCTCCGGGAGAAAAGCAACGAGATGCTTCAGCGCCATCTACCGCCGCTGATGTGAAATCATCATCGAATCAGAATGAAAATAACCATAAGCCTTCAAACCCTTAAGCTTGGTTAAGTTTTTTATAATTCAGGCGGTTTCAAAGTGTTTTAAACCGCCTTTTTAATGTAAAAATGGAACGATAGACAATGCCGAATCAACACACACGCTTTATTTTTGTAACAGGTGGGGTGCTCTCCTCGCTGGGAAAAGGGTTGGCTGCTGCGTCATTAGCAGCATTATTGCAATTACGAGGGTATAAGGTTCGCTTAAGAAAATTAGAACCTTATATTAACGTAGATCCAGGGACTATGAGTCCATACCAGCATGGAGAAGTATATGTTACGGATGATGGCGCTGAAACAGATCTTGATCTAGGTCACTATGAGCGCTTTACGAATGTAACGGCGACTAAAGCGGATGCTGTGACAACAGGCCAAATTTATTCTGAGGTGATTGCCAAAGAAAGGCGTGGAGATTTTTTGGGTGCTACCGTTATGGTTGTACCACATATTACAGACGCTATTAAGGCTAAAATTTTTGCAGACCTTGAAGATGAAGATTTCCTAATCTGCGAAATTGGTGGCACAGTTGGGGATATTGAAGGGCTCCCATATTTGGAAGCTATCCGTCAAATTGGTCATGAGCTTGGTAATTCACGCACATTATTCTTGCATTTAACACTGCTGCCATATATTCCCTCGGCTGGTGAGCTGAAGACAAAGCCAAGTCAGCATTCTGTCAAAGAGTTGCAAGGTATGGGGATTCAGCCAGATATTTTATTATGTCGCTGCTCCCAGCCTATTCCGCATGAAATGAAGCAAAAGCTTTCGTTATTTTGCAATATACAGCCTGACCGTGTTATTGCGGCGTTAGATGTGGATACCATTTATCAGGTTCCCATCCATTATCATGAAGAGGGAATGGATCGGGCTGTTTGTGACTTTTTTGGTTTAAAAGATTCAAAAGTTCCTGATTTGACACCGTGGAAAAATCTTGTCCAAAAAATTCGTGAGCCGGAGGGCAAGGTAGAGATAGCTATTGTTGGAAAATACACCCAACATAAAGATGCGTATAAATCTCTTGTTGAGGCTATTACCCATGGGGGGGTTAGCCAAAATGTGGATGTTAAGGTCCATTGGATTGAGTCGGAAGATTTTGAGGAAAACCCTCAAAAATATGATGAAATTATCCATTCAGTTAATGGTATTCTAGTGCCTGGTGGTTTTGGCAAACGTGGGACCGGTGGTAAATTAAGAGCGATTCAGTATGCTCGGGAGAACAAAGTTCCATATCTTGGGATTTGTTTTGGTATGCAGCTGGCTGTGATTGAGTTTTGCAGGAATGTGCTTGGTATTGAAAACGCCACTTCAACAGAGTTTTGTGAAGCAGGTGAGCCAGTAATCTGTCTTTTGAAAGAGTGGCTGAGTGCCTCTGGATATGAGACACGCACAGAAGCTGATGATTTGGGTGGTTCTATGCGCCTTGGTGCCTATCCATGTAACTTGAAAAAGGGCACTAAGGCTTATAATGCTTATGGTTCAAAAGAGCAAATTAGTGAGCGTCATAGACATCGCTATGAAGTTAATATGCTTTTTAAGGATCAAATGGAGGCTCAGGGATTGATCTTTTCTGGTCTTTCTCCAGATGGTCACCTGCCAGAGGTGATTGAAAATGTGAATCACCCCTGGTTTGTTGGTGTTCAATTCCATCCAGAACTAAAATCAAGGCCATTTGGGCCGCATCCTCTCTTTGCTGCGTTCATTAATGCTGCCTTGCAGCAATCGCGTATTTTTTAAAGGAGAACCTCAATGCTTGGCTCGAAAATTAAAAAAATTATCATGGAAATAAGGTGGTTATTGCTGCCGCTATATCTTGGGCTTGGGCTCAGCATGGTGGCCTTTGTCGTTAAATTCTTTCAAGAGCTCATGATCATTTTGTCCAAAATGATTACAGCCAATGAAAGCGATCTTTTGCTTAGCGTGTTGTCACTTATTGATATTGTTTTAGTGGCAAACCTTTTGGTGATGGTAATTATCAGTGGTTATGAAACATTTATTTCTCCAATTAAAACGAGCGAAAAGGGGACAGGAAGTCCTGGTTGGTTGAGCAAGCTTGACCCGGGGACAGTGAAAATCAAGTTAGCTTCTTCTGTTGTTGGGATATCGTTGGTAAAACTTTTGTCCGTTTACATGAAGCTAGAAGACTACTCCCAGGAAAAAATCATGTGGTCAGTTATCATCCACGTGACATTTTTATTTTCCGCTATATTCTTGGCCATGGTAGACAAGCTATCTGTCAGCAAGCCAGGTGGTCGTTAAGATATAACTTACCCTAGCTTGCTAATCAATTTTAGCTAAAATTTAGCTGCTTTTCTTAGAAGTTGTAAGCATTCTGAGCAATGTATCATCTTTGCGGATCCAATGGTGATAAAAGGCCCCAATAACATGTGCGGAAACTAATGCTAAAATGGCATAGGAAATCCATGTATGCCCATCACGAGCAAGCTTGGCTAGTTCTGGGTTTTTGGCCAATAGAGCGGGTAGCTCTAAACCAAAGAGTTTAACTGGATGGCCGCCGGCTGTTGACATGATATATCCACTGACTGGCATTGCAAACATAAGGGCATATAGACCAAAGTGGGCAAATTTTGCGAATAATGCTTGCCAGCTGGGTGTGTTTGTCGCTGGAAGTGGGGTGGTGCTAAAGAGTCGCCAAATAAGCCGAGCGGCGGCTAATATTAATACCGAAACACCAAATGATTTATGTATGCCGTAGATAAAAAACTTTGAATCACTATTGGGCATGTCCATCATAATATAGGCGCTAATAAAGAGTGCGGTATAAATGAGGGCAATCCCCCAATGAAAGATTTTGGCAATTGAGCCATAAGATGAAGGCGTGTTGTGTAGTGCCATGATTCCCTCTTAAAAAGAATTAGTATATTTCACTCACGAGAACGTATGAGCCTGGGGCATCTTCAATCACAGTGCTGTTTTGGCCCGGTTGGATTGAGTCAATCTTATCTCCAGTATAGGAAGATATCCACCGATCCCATTCTGGCCACCATGAGCCTTCTGTGTATGCAGCCCCTTCTTTCCAGATCTCTTTCTCGCATGATTTAGAAGCTTTATGGTTAACCCAGTATCCATACTTATTGCTGGCTGGTTCGTTAAAAATGCCAGCTACGTGGCCTGATCCCGCTAGAACAAAGCTAACGTCCCCACCAAACGCATGGCGGGCTGCGAAGGCGGAGTGCCATGGAGCAATATGATCGTCAATGGTGCTTACAAACATGCTTGGGACTTTAATTTCCTTTATGTTAATACCAACGTCATCAACAGTAAACTTTCCAGGTTTTAAAAACAAATTATTTTGGAATAGGCCTCTAATATAATGACTATAAACTTTGGGTGGCATTCGTGTCGCATCAGAGTTCCAAAACAACATATCGAAAGGCGCAAATTCTTTGCACAACAAATAGTAATTGACGTATGAATTCCAAATTAGGTTATTGGCCCTGAGCCAGCTGAAGGAATCCGAGAGGGTCTTGCTATCCAAGTAGCCATGGGCATTCATCTTCTTTTCTAGCATGTTTAATTGTAAATCATCAATATAGACGCCGAATTCTCCGATATCGCTGAAATCAATCAATGTTGCTAAGAAAGTCGCACTTTTAACGCGTGTGTCGTTTTTGGCGGCCATATAGGCTAATGTTGACGTCATAAGGATACCGCCAAGACAGTAGCTCACAAGATTGGCTTGCTTTTGCCCTGTCACTTTCAAGACCTCATCTATAGCGGTGAGCGGGCCTTCGTGCATATAGTCATGAAAGTCTTTATGAGATAGGTTTTCATCTGGGTTGACCCACGAGATGATGAAAACTGTATGTCCTTGCTCTCTTAAGTGTTTGACAAAAGAATTCTTATTAAGGTCAAAAACATAAAATTTATTGATCCATGGTGGAACAATTAGGATGGGTGTTGCATAGTTTTTTTGATAAACTGGTTCATAATGAATGAGTTGAATCAAGTCGTTCTGATAAATGACCTTGCCTGGGGTGTTAGCAATGTTTTTCCCGACTTTAAAATGACTAAGATTTGTTTTTTGAATAGTTAATCGGCCTTTGCCTCGCTCTAAATCCTGTAAGAGATTTAGGTATCCTTGTAAGAGGTTAACGCCTTTGCTTTCAATCGTTTTGCTTAGTACTTCAGGATTTGTGTGTGGAAAATTTGAAGGGCTTAATCCATCTAAAATTTGGCGAGTGTAGAAGGCAGCTTTTTTGAGAGTTTGGGGATCAATACCGTCAATATTTTCAACAATGTTTGTCAGCCAATCGCTGTTAAGAAGATAACATTGCTTAATATAATTAAAATAAGGGTTCTCATGCCAGTCTGCATGCTTGAATCTTTTGTCTTCGCCAGATTTAGGGGCGATATGTGGCAATGTTTGCCTCATTTCGCTGGCGAAAGATTTGTACATATGATGAGCAAGTTTGGTGTGATTTAAAACAAGCTCTTCTTGGCCTTTCAGGATTGTTTCTGGGCGTTCAAAAATGCGGCTTGAGACCTTCAAAAATGCATCCATGACAACGCCAGGCATAAAAATTGTGTGTGGCTCTTGGCGATTTTGAGTGACTTGATCAATATAAATTTGCCACACATCCATGGATTTGCTGTTGATTTTTCCAAGGAGCTCTGCCCACTTATTTTGCTCTTCGGATGAAAGAGGTTCCTGACGAGTTTCAGGTTTTTTTGCTTTCGCTTTTGGCGACTTAGACATTTAATTTCCCTGTGTATATGAATTATTTATTATGTCATGAGTATAACTTTTCTCATGAAGCGTGTCGATTCCTATTCATTACGGCTCATTAAAATTAATTGTATCCATTGGAAAAGTGGTTCAAAATGCAAAAATAGAACGCTATCAGTTAAAGGTATTGGGTATGTTCAATAAAGCGGTACTTTGCATCTTAAAGGCCTGTGTATGGGGAGCGCTGAGTGTTGTTTGTGTTGGTTGCGCAAAGACAGGGATTAATAAAACAATCAAAAAAGAATGCATGGCAGAGGGGATGACATTTGCTGATACACCTACTTCCCAGGAAAGAGAAATGCTGAAGATTCAGTCTGCAAAGCTCCGTGAGCAGTTGAAAAATGATGAAATACAAGTGAACCAGGCATCGGATACATTCAAAGCAACAAAAAAGTTTCTTAAAGGCTCGCAATAGTATCGCACCCTAGTTTGGGAAATAAGTATGAAGAGTTTTTCCGTGTTCTTTTAGCCATTTTTGGTCATCTTTAAATGAAGGATGAATTTCCTTTACGAGGGCCCAAAAGTGAGGGCTATGGTTAAACTCGAGTAAGTGGCATAGCTCGTGTGCAATAACGTAATTAAATACTTTTTCTGGCGCGAAAATAAGACGCCATTGGAGAGTAATTTCTCCTTGCCGATTACAGCTGCCCCAGCGGCTGAGAGTATCTTTTATCTTTATGGTTTGGGGGGTGACATTTAGCCGTGAGGCGAGCTGATGGCCGTGATGGTTTGCGTGATGTAGGGACTCGTTTTTGAAGAAATTAAGTAAGGCCACTTCGGGTGAGGAAGCTCGGCAGTATAGTTTGTCACTTTCTGCCAAGACTCGTTTTATTGAACGGTCTGTGTGTAAGATTAATTCATGGCTTTTTCCAAAAAATGGTAATTGCATGCCATGATAAACTGAGAAAGCTGGTGTGGCTTTTATGTGTTTTTGGATCCAGTTTTGATTGGTTAGTAAAAAATCTTCAATGCGTTTTAAAGATGTTCTTTGTGGGGCTGTTACTCGAATGCGCTTACCACTTAGGTTGATACTTAGGCTCAAAGCCCTTTGGCCGCGTTTAAATACGATTTGGACAGGATGTGATTTGAACGTCGTAAGCATATGTGCATTATATGTTTTCTCGGTCTGCGCGGCAAATGGTATTCAAAATAATCCGTATAAAGATACTGCTGGTAAGTTATGGCGGGCCGATGCTAAGCACGTTGTAAAAAAGCAAATGAAGGGCAATGAGCTGCACGCTACCTGTATTGATGAACACGTTAAAAAGTATTTTTTTGAGGTTTAACAGCGGCTCTTTGAGCAACTTTTAAATTTTAGATGGTGCCCAGAGGCGGGTTCGAACCACCGACACAGGGATTTTCAGTCCCTTGCTCTACCAGCTGAGCTATCTGGGCATACGTTTTCTTAATCACGCATGGACAGCTATATTGAAAAAAATTGAAGTTGTCTATAGAGAACTCTGCTTAAGGAGACAAAAATTACAACTGATTTTACGCATGCCCCTCAAGATCGTGCTCGAGATCTTCGAAAGAAGGCTCCTCTTGAGTCGGGATTGCATAGCTTCCATTAAGCCAACGGTTCAAATCAAGTAGTTTGCAGCCCTTAGAACAAAAGGGTCTAGTGTCATACTCTGCTGGTTTCTGGCAAATAGGGCATTTTGAATTTGGTGCTGACATTTTTTTACTTGGAAGAATTGATACAAAAATAATCCACTTCTTCAGAGCTTGTGTCAATATGAATTTCGGCAAAGCGCTTGGTTGTGAAATCCCAAGCGTGGGCATAGTGCTCTAAAAGGTGTTTGTGAACCTTTTGATGCATCGCAATAGATATATGTGGTTTTAGTGTCGAACTACGACAGGCACGTAAAATTTCAGTTGCAAGAATGTGAAGAGATTTAGTTCGCTCGTGCGTTATAGAAAGAAGCTGAGGTAGGGATGTGAACAATCCTTCCCGTGTAAATTCACCCAAACCCATTGGGGTTAAGCCGTGGAATGTAAGGCCATAGGGATCATTTTTGCAAAGAGATTTAATCTTTTGCTCAAGAATCTTCCGGTTGTGCGGAGTTTTCATGGTGATGAAATCAACTAGAATTGCGCCACGTAAGCTACGTAGGCGAATTTGTCGAGCTGCTTCTTCAGCTGCCTCAATGTTAACTTTAAGATAGTTTTGTTCGGGCTGAATGTTCGAATGGCATGACCCACTATTAACATCAATCAGCTGAGCGGTTGAAAGGTGGTGTATGCGTAGGTTGCCACCTGACTGGATGAGAGGAACATCATCCTGAAAGAGAGTTTGCCATGCTTCTTCAACTTCCTCGGGAAAACCACAATAAGATTGTTTTGCAGGCAGCAACGTTGCGGGTTTAGAAAGGGTTTGAACAAAATCCTCAAGGTCTGGCTTTAAAAGTGGATCATCAAAATATATCTTGCTGACGTCTTCTAAACGCTCTAGCCAGCGGTTTAATGGTGAAGGGGAAAATAATAAAGCGCCAACCTGGGACTCAACAAAGTCACGACTGATTTTTCCCCAAAGCTCATGAAGAACTTTATACGAATGCATGAGCTTGGATTCAGGTTGTTTGAGCGCTTGTGAGCGAATAATTCCCCTGAACCCTGATTCATACAACGTATCCATCATAACGTTCGCTCTATCTTTTGAGGCTCTTTGAGACATGGAGATTTCATGCCTCGATGGCATAAAGACAAGGCCGCCCCGGTTCAAGCTGATATTAGTTGTCGCTTTAAGTAAGCTGTGATCTTGAAGTGTGGCTGGATCTCCATGTGCTAGAAGCTGCAGCATGATTTTTTCGCCTATTGGGGGCAAGCTTTTGGGGTTTTTGGCTTCGATGAATGCTGGTCTGGCTTCGCCAATATCAACAATGGCACGGTTCAAAGGTTTGATGTATTCAATAACCCGTCCAGAATAAATCCTATCTTTTAGGCTTGGGAAGAGATCGTTATGATAAAAAAACTCAACAATCCAATCGTTCTTTATATAAGCACCCCGGATTTCTCCGGCAATAGATGATAGCCATACTTGATTCATTTGAGGCCGAGTCCTTTAAGAAGGTTTATGGTTTCATACGCAGGTAGCCCCATTACAGCTGATGGAGACCCGGTAATACTAATGAAAAATTTTTGAGCTATTCCGAAAATTGAATAGCAGCCTGCTTTTCCCTGCCATTCACGTGTTTCAAGATATTGTTCAATCTCATTTTCTGACAAAGGCTTTAGTTTAATTTTTGATTTTACTAATTTTCCCTTCATCTGCCCGGCAGGGTTTCGAACCCAAACAGCGGTTAGTAGCATATGACGCCTGCCTGAAAGCATTCTGAGAATTTGCCTAGCTAAATTAATGTCATCAGTTTTGTTCAAAAGTCTGTTTTGGACAACCCCAATCGTATCTGCTGCAATAATAAAGTGATCATTAAAAGCTTCGTTCGTTGCGGCAGCTTTTAATTTAGCGGCAGCAAGGCGCATTGTAGCCGTTTGGGCATCTTCATTCGGATGAAGGCTTTCATCAATGTTTGTTGGGTGTGTTATAAATGGGTAGCCAAGAATTGTCGCTAGAATTTGTTTTCGAGAGGAAGATTCAGAGGCGAGGACAATCTTTGGATTTTGCGAGGGCATTCGTATTATTTGTGCCTAAATGTAATGCGGCCTTTGGTCAAATCATAGGGTGTCATCTCAACGTTTACCTTGTCGCCTACTAAAACGCGGATCCTATTTTTTCTCATGCGGCCAGAAGTGTGGGTAAGGACGACATGACCATTATCAAGTTTGACTCTAAACATAGCATTTGGTAATAACTCAATCACGGTTCCTGTGAACTCGATGAGGTCTTCTTTAGACATTAATACTCCTTTGTAGCATTTGTGAGAATATGAAAGGCATTTCCATCGTTAGGTCAAGTTCTTTTTTGCAATTTGCCAAGAGAAAGTTAAGATGTTGTAAAAATAGCTTGGGCTAAGAAAACCATTTACGCGGCAAATTTTGCTTAATTTCTTGCGTATTGAATTGCTTACATCTAAGGCGCTCCTACTAAAAAGTCATTATGAGACAAAGAAAATCAAGCGTAGTGGGAAAAAATTACAATTGGGCAATTTTTTCCACGTCGTTAACTACTTGTTTAATTTTGCCACTGCATCATAGCAACAGTCGACGTAGTATGTGTGAGGTAGTTACGTGGTTGATGGTACGTTGCAACGAGTAATGGAATGGCTAAAGAATATAGGCCCTTTTCGTGCGGCATTGTTTGTTGGTGGTTTTATTGGTGTTGTGACTATTGCTGCCATATTGGCATCTTCTCTTGCAAAGCCTGATTTTGCTCTCCTTTACTCTGATCTTGAGTCTCAAGACTCCGGCAAGATTATTTCTAAACTTGAGGCTATGGCAATCCCATATGAAATAAAAGCAGAGGGACAGCAGATATTTGTTCCCAGACAGGAAGTTGCGAAATTAAGAGTTGCTATGGCTGAAGCAGGCCTTCCTGCCGGTGGTGGAATAGGCTATGAAATTTTTGATAAAATGGATGCTTTTGGGACAACCAGTTTTGTGCAGGATGTCAACTTAATCCGCGCATTGGAGGGTGAGCTCTCGCGGACCATTCGTGCCATTCAGGGTGTAGAAGCGGCTAAGGTTCATCTTGTTTTGCCAAAGCGGCAACTTTTTTCTAAGGATAAGCAGGAACCAAGTGCATCCATCATGGTAAAGGCAGGGCGTGGCCGGCTTACGAAGCAGCAAGTAGCCGCGATCCAGCATCTTGTAGCGGCGGCTGTTCCTGCTCTGAATGCTCAAAAGGTCTCCATAGTAGATGATAAAGGAACTTTGTTGGCGCGAGCAAACGAGGACGGTATTAATTACTCCAATCTTGACGAGGTCAAATCAAGTCTTGAGACACGATTAGCTCGTACCGTTGAAAGCTTGCTCGAAAAGTCTGTAGGTAATGGAAAGGTTCGAGCTGAAGTTGCTGTCGAAATGGATTATGACAAGCTGACAGAGAATTCAGAAAAATATGACCCAGATGGGCAAGTGATCCGTTCTACGCAAAATGTTGAAGAAGGCCAAAACAGTCAGGAAAATAAAGACGGACAAAGTGTTTCGGTCCAAAATAACAATCCAGGTGAAAGTACTGCAAACGTTCAAGGGCATAAACATCAAGCGAATAAAACTGAAGAGACCATTAATTATGAAATCAGCAAAAAAGTGACAACACTTATTAAAGAAGGTGGTCAGCTTCGCCACCTGTCTGTGGCTGTTATGGTTGATGGCCTTTATAAGAAAGATTCTGATGGTAAGGAACAATATACGCCTCGGACAAAGGAAGAGCTTGATAACTTTGCAAAACTTGTCAAATCAGCTGTTGGATTCAAAGCTGATAGAGGAGATAGTGTTGAAGTCATCAATATGCAGTTTGCTCCACAAGAAGAAATTTCTGGAAGCTATGTTCAAAAATGGCTTGGCTTGGATCAAACTGATATTATGAAGTTGGCACAACTTCTTTCCCTCCTTGGGCTTGGTTTAGCGGTGGTATTCTTCGTGGTTCGCCCAATGATGCGCGTTAAGGTGGATGCCGCTGCCGTGAGGTCAATAGGGGCTTCTGGTGAAGTTCCTACTTTGCCTGCGCAAAGAGGAGTAGATCAGGTGGAAAGTGCAGCCGTGTCTGGAGTGCCTGCTACAACCCCTGGGTTACAGCAAACAATGCCTCATGGCGGAAGCGAAGGCAATGGGACTCTGCCTCCTATTATTTTGCCCTCAGATTCTTTAGCGCTAGCAGAGAAGGCAAAAGAATTTGTTCTTGAAAACCCTGTTGTGTCTTCTGAAGTGATCCGTGGCTGGTTGAAGGGGAGATAAAGAATGGAGGCGTCAAAAACTCAACAGTTTATGGGTGAGCTCAATTCCAAGCCACTGACAGGGAAAGAAAAAATTGCAATTTTTATGAACTTAGTTGGTGATGATGGTGCTGTGCAAATTCTTAAACAATTGTCCAACGATGAAGTGACACGTATTTCAAAAATTATTGAGCAGACAAAAAAGTTTGGCGAAGAAGATGAGCGGTTTGTGATTTCAGAGTTTTATAAGCAATTATCGTTTGTCATTCTTAATAAAGAAGCCCAAGAGTTTGAAAAAAATCGCAAGGACAAAAAGGTTAATACATCTCAGTTACTTGAGCATTTGGAATCAGCCGAGGGCGGTACTACATGGGAAAAGCTCACCATGGTTAGTGAAGAGGTATTGGCAAATTACCTTAAGAACGAATATCCGCAAGCTGTTGCCGTGATTATGTCGCATTTAAAATCTGAGCAGGCTGCTCGGGTGCTTACGCTATTTCCAGAAGAAATGTCCAATGATGTTATTAAGCGGATGCTTAAGCTAGATGGTGTCAAAAAGGAAATCATGGTTGATATCGAGCGGACATTACGAACAGAGTTTGTAAATAATATTGAGAGCAATGCAAAAACAGATATGCATGAAACCATAGCTGAAATTTTTAACCGCCTTGAAAGAGGTTCTGATGCAAAATACCTTAATTTTATTGAGGAAATTGACGCTAACGCAGCTGAGCGTATTCGCAATTTAATGTTCACTTTTGAAGATTTGAAAAAACTTTCGGCCCAAGATGTTCGCACCATTTTAAGGTTTGTTGATCGCTCAAAGCTAAGCCTTGCCCTTAAAGGCATGCCTGATGACTTTAAAGATATTTTCTTAAAAAACATGCCAGAAAGAGCTGCAAAACTTTTGAAAGAGACAATCTCCGAGCTTGGTGGTGTGAGGGTACGTGATGTTGAGGAAGCTCAGGCCTCTATTGTGTCTAAAGCTAAGGAACTTGCTTCATCTGGTGAAATTACGTTAAGTCACGGCGGTGTGGAAGATGAAATGGTGTACTAATGGCAGATACTTTTAGTCAAATTTTATACTCTAAGCCGCTTAAAGATCATGCTTCTTATCAGGATAAAAATCAGCGTTTTACGTTTGATGAGGTAGATGCCGCAAAACAAATTGCTTTTGCGCAAGGTGTTGAAATGGGAGAAAAGCAAAAGAGTGAATCCATCGAAGCTATGGCTCTAAAAGCCTTGGAAAAAATTGAAAGTGGTATCATTGCTCTTCTTGAAGATTTAGATAAAGACACACTCATGTTTTGTGATTTGCTAATATCAGCCTTAAAAAAAATTGCACCAGCTCTAGAGTACTATATCGCTAAAGATAATATCTTGATCATGATTAAAGAGCATTTAGCTCCAATCCGTGATCAAAGAGTTATGAAAATTATTGTTCATCCTGATTTGGTCGATCAGTTGTTAAGCCGTATCACAGAAAAGAGTGCGCTTAACGAAAAAATTAAGATCGTTGGGGATGATACTATTGGGCCATGGGATTGCCATATGGTCTGGGAAAGTGGGGAGATTAAACGGTCTTTTGATGAGATTATTGAGAAAATTTTGACGGCTATCGAACAGCAAATCCAACAAAAATAACGAGTGCCAAAGGGAGAAAAAATGAGTTCAGAAAAAGATACAAATGGGTCCCAATCCTCAACAGGTGAGGGGCTGGGCCAAACCGGGCTGGGAAGTGACTTGCTTGATGAAAATGGCAGACCAATTGAAGCCGTATACCATGTGCCTGTCAGAATATCTGCTGTACTTGGAAAGGCAATGATGCCTGTTAACCAGCTACTAAAGCTCACAAGAGGTTCTGTGGTTGAATTGGATCGCAGAGTGGGAGAGCCCGTAGATGTGTTTGTCAACGATAGGCTTGTTGCTCGTGGTGAGGTGGTTATTGTTGAGGATCGTTTGGGAATCACAATGACAGAAATAGTCCGTTCCTAACGAGCTAGAAGGGAGAGCGCTTATGCGATTATTGATAATTGGTACCTTAAACGGGCATATCACTGAGGCAGCGAGAATTGCAAAAGCTAAAGGTTTAAGTGTTTCCCATGTGGAAACAATAGGTCCAGCCATTTCATTTTTAAGGCAAGGTGGAGCTGATGTTATCTTTATTGATGTCACTCTTGATATTTGGACTTTTGTAAAGTCCATTCGAGATGAAAGGATCAATACACCTGTAATCGCCTGCGGTATTGGGCACGAAACTAAGCTAGCGGTGCAAGCTATTCGTGCGGGTGCTCAAGAATATTTACCATTGCCTCCTGATACTGATTTAATAGCGGCTGTTTTGGGCTCTGTATCAACCAATGAGGCTCCTCTTGTCTATCAAGATCCTGTCATGGCAAAAGTGGTTAAACTTGCTGAACAGATCGCTTCAAGTGATGCAAGTGTTCTAATTACGGGTGAGTCTGGTACGGGTAAAGAAGTCATGGCTCATTTCATTCATGAAAAAAGCAAACGCTCTCAATCCTCATTTATCAGCGTTAACTGCGCTGCCATTCCAGAGAATTTATTGGAATCTGAATTATTTGGCCATGAAAAAGGAGCTTTTACTGGGGCTTTAGCTCGGCGTATTGGAAAATTTGAAGAGGCAGATGGTGGTACCCTATTGTTGGATGAAATTACTGAGATGCATCCAAGATTGCAAGCAAAGCTATTGAGGGCAATTCAAGAAAGAGAGATTGACCGTGTGGGAGGCACAAAGCCAGTTAGAGTTAACATACGACTGCTGGCTACGAGCAATCGCAACATGATGCAAGCGGTTAAAGAGGGTACCTTTCGGGAGGATTTATATTTTCGCTTAAATGTGGTGGCAATTGAGATTCCTCCTTTGAGAGAGAGGAAGAATGATTTGGTTATTTTGGCCAAGCATTTTGTTAAAAAATACTCTGAAGTTAATGGGTTGGACTCAAAAGAGCTTAATCAAGAGGCTTGCAATAAACTTCTTGTTCAAACTTGGCGTGGTAATGTCAGGGAGCTCGAGAATGTCATTCATAGGGCTGTTCTCTTGTGTGAATCAAATATCATCGCTGGTTGTGATATTCATTTACCGCAATTTGATGTGAGTGCAGACATAAGTCCTGCGCACACACAACTTTCTAATCCTGCGGTGGATAAAAATGTTGAAGGGGTTGGTCGAACGGTGGCTGAAGTTGAACGGGACCTGATTATCAATACTCTTACGCATTGTTCAGGTAATCGAACTCACGCTGCAACTATTTTGGGCATTTCCATTCGTACGCTCCGCAATAAGATTAGGCAGTATCGTGACGAGGGAATTAAAGTTCCAGATGGACAACTTGATCAGGCTTCTTAACAGGCTCGCATAAAGGAAAACATATAATATGTCCGAAGCAGTCGCTACAGCAACATCTCCGCTCCAACGTCTATTTCTTTCGCTTAGGCGAGGTGAAGTTGCGTTTGCCCTTGGTCTTTTATCAATCCTTATCTTGCTAATTATGCCAATGCCGACATGGCTTTTGGATATATCATTGGCAATTTCTATCACGTTCTCAGTTATCATTTTGATGACCTCTTTATTTATTGTTACACCGCTCGAGTTTAGCTCGTTCCCAACCATATTACTTGTTTCGACAATGTTGCGGTTGGGCCTAAACGTAGCGTCAACCAGGCTTATATTATCACATGGCCATGAGGGTCCAGGTGCCGCTGGCCACGTCATTAAAGCGTTTGGCAATTTTGTCATGAGTGGCAACTTTGTGATTGGAATGATTGTATTTGCTATTTTGGTTATTGTAAATTTCATTGTAATTACAAAAGGTTCTAGTCGTATAGCTGAAGTCTCGGCACGCTTCACCTTGGATGCGATGCCTGGTAAACAAATGGCCATTGATGCCGACTTATCCGCAGGTATCATTAACGAAGATCAAGCTAGAACGCGCCGAAAGAACTTGGAAGACGAATCTAGCTTTTTCGGATCCATGGATGGTGCTGCGAAGTTCGTTCGTGGTGATGCTGTCGCTGGCCTTTTGATCACATTTATTAATATTATTGGTGGTGTGATTATTGGCGTCGTTCAAAAGGGAATTTCATTTGGCGAAGCCCTTCATACTTATGCATTACTCACAGTCGGTGATGGCCTTGTTTCGCAAATTCCAGCATTGATTGTTTCAACGGCTGCTGGTTTGTTGGTTTCAAAAAATAGTGGCGAGGGTTCGCTAGACAAGGCGCTATTTATTCAGTTAGGTGCATACCCAACTGCCATGGGGATTAGTTCATTTGTGCTGGGTCTTATATCAATTTTGCCCGGAATTCCGATGTTACCATTTATTGCTCTATCTTCAATGACTGGGCTTGCGGCATGGAAAATGTCAGAGCGTAACCATAAGGAGGAACAGCGTCTTTTGACTAAAGATGCGGAAGCCGATGATGTAAAAACTGGATCGGCTGAAAAATCTCTCAGCGATTATTTATCAATTGACTTGATCCGACTCGAGTTTGGTTATGGCTTGTTGTCGCTTATGAGCGAGCAGGGTGGAGTCAAAATGACTCATCAAATTAAATCGCTTCGTAAACAATTAGCTACGGATACAGGGTTTGTATTGCCTGCTGTTCGCATCCAAGACAACTTGCAGTTGAACTCAGATCAATATGTCGTGCGTATTAAAGAAATTATTGTTGCTGATGGAAATCTAAAGGCGGGCCATTTTCTAGCTATCGGTGCTATTGAAGATGTTGGTGCTGATTTGGGTGAGCGGACTGTCGAGCCAACTTTTGGTATGCCTGCATTATGGGTTGAAGAGTCGAGAAGAGCTGAGGCTGAGGGCTTGGGATTAACGGTGGTTGATAATCTAACCGTCATTATGACGCACCTTACGGAAATCATCAAAGAAAACATGCCTGATTTATTGTCGTATGCTGACACGCAAAGACTATTGGATGAAGTTGACCCTACGCATAAGAAGCTAGTTAGTGATTTGGTCCCAGGTGTCATTGGGATTGGAGGGATACAACGTGTTCTCCAAAATCTTTTGGGAGAGAGAGTTTCTATTCGTGATCTGCCAACGATCTTAGAGGGGATTGCCGAGGCAGCATCAAACACAAAAAACTCAAGTGCGATCACTGAATTGGTGAGAACACGTCTTTCAAGGCAAATCTGTTCAAGTTGCTTAAACTCAGAAGGGGTTTTAGCTTTCTTGGCGCTTTCACCAACATGGGATCAACGTTTTCAAGACTCGATTGTGAATGAAGGCGATACCAAACAACTGGCAATGCCTCCAGGAAAATTGCAAGAATTTATTAATATTATGAAGACGAGTTTTGCTGAAAGCTTTCAGCCAGGCGAACCGATTGTTCTTGTGACGAGTACTGTCGTTCGGCCGCATGTGTATGCACTTGTTGAAAGATTTTATCCAAACGCTTTTGTTTTATCTCAAAATGAGATACATCCTAAGGTTAAAATTCGTTCTTTGGGTCAGCTCACATGAGGTGGCATTAGATGAATATACGGACATTTACAGGGAAAAAGCTGATTGATGTTATCACGCGTATTCATCATGAAATTGGCCCTCAAGCATTAGTGATTGATACCAAGACGGATAAGCGTGGGGTTACTGTGACTGTAGCTGTGCGCGAGCCAAAGGAAGGCACCGTACCTGTTACGATAAAAGAAAACAAGACAAACCTTGAATTGCCGCTTAAAAACAAAATCAACCAATGCCTGGCCAATCATGGTTTTTCAGAAAAGACTCGATTTGAGTTTTTATCAGACTTTACTATGGGGCCTGATGATTCGGTGGTGGACGTATTGGCCGATATGTTAAGTGCAGGGTTCAGCTTTCATAAAGCTGAAGTAGGTCGTAAGTTGGGTGAGCGGCTTATGCTGATAGGGGCTCCTGGTGTTGGAAAAACGATTATGGCGGCTAAGCTTTTAGCTGCGGCAGTTTTTGAAGGGCGCAAGGTTCATATTGTGACAATTGACTCACTTAAAGCCGGAGCCGTGTTTCAACTGCAATCATATGCCTATGCTATGGGAATGGAAGTGGTCGTTTGCCGTCATCCCTCAGAGCTTAAAGCTTTCCTGGCAACATGCGCTCGAGATGAGGATGTAATTATTGATACGCCAGGAATAGATCCGCGTGAACGACAAGATGCTATGAGGCTTGCTGAGTTTATTTATCAGTTTAAGGCGGCGCCTATCTGGGTGGCTGGGGCAACTATCAATTTGGATGTAGCAAAACAGCAAGCTTTAGCTTTTGCGGGCTTTGGCGCGGATAAAGTGATTATCTCTCAAGGGGATCTGGTCGATCGATTTGGATCAATTATGGAAGCGATTAGGGTGGCTAAATATGTTATGCTGGGCTTAAATCATTCGCCATATATAGGAAGGCCCTTCATTACTCTTCGCCCCAGCCTTTTAGCTAAAATCTTACTGGCTAAAGCCGGACTGATGGATATTAACATCCCTGACCATGGTTGGGAGAAAATCCTCAAGGCAAGCTAAGCTTGTTATTGAGAAGGCAATATTATTAAGATTGCTCTAACTTTATTTTTACTATTAGCGCAAATAAAAGAAGCCGTGTTAGTAGAAATCATCTATACAAACCGTTTATTTTAATTGTATGCTGCGACCAGGGATAGGTGTTATCGGGGCAGAAAATGTCTGCAATTTGTGAGTATAACAATTCAATACAGGAGAGTTTTTGTAGCCTCACGCTACCTATTATTGAGAAGTTTGGCTTTACAAATCTTCTATGCATAAAATTTCTTGATGGAGGAAAACGCTTATTTTTAAGCACCAATGCCAGCTGGGTTGATTGTTATGTTGAGCATAAATTTTATGATGATAAAGTCCACGAGGAAAACGCAATAAAAGACAATGATAAGCAAGTTCCTTACGCGCTTTGGGATAGCTACAGTACTGATGCTGTTTTTAAAGCAGCTAATAGTTATGGATTATGGCATGGGCTGTATATTTATGGCGATAATGAGTTATTTAGCTTCGCAACAGATGGGCTTAACGAAAAGGCAGCGCTTGTAGCGGTTAGCAATATCAACTACTTTTATCAATTTATTGCTTATTTCAAAAGTGTTGGTTCGCACTTATTTTCACCGCAAAATGTTGAAGATTTACTTCTTCACTCTAAGGAAAAGAGGAAGGTATCAGATCATTTTACGAAGGCTGAAAATGAAAATTTAATTAAGTTTCCTGAGAAAATAAAAGTGCAGTATAAGAACTCAGATTTCACCATTACCAAAAGGGAAGCGCAAATTTTAGCGCTGTCTGCCTTTGGTATGACGGGTGGTGAAATAGCCTTTGAGACTCAACTATCGATACGAACTGTTGAAAAGCATATTGAGCACATTAAGATGAAATCAAACTGTATATCAAAGTCCCAGTTAGTTGGTTTGTATCACAATTCAAATTTGAAATATTTAAGATATGAAAATTTTTGTTAAGGGTGACAGAACTAAACTATTGATAGCGTCTTTAGTGGGCCAATCAATTGAATTTTATGACCTTGCTCTTATAGCGTTTTTCTCTTTTAAAATTTCAGAACTTTATTTCCCTAAATTTGACTCATTTATTTCACTCCTACTGAGCTTGATAACCTTTGGCGTAGGGTTTCTGTCAAGGCCGGTAGGCGCCATTTTGTTTGGATATATAGGTGATAAGATTGGTAGGAAGTCATCGTATCAAATGTCTATTGTCTTCATGGGTATCCCAATGCTTGTTATTGCGGCGCTGCCTACGTATTACCAAATTGGTGTTTGGGCGCCATTAATTTTGCTTTTGGCTCGGTTTGCGCAAGGTTTATGTGTTGGGGGCGAGTATAACGGAAGTGCAATTTTTTTTCTTGAGCATTTAAAGTCTTCTAATAAGGCTTTTTACTCAGCACTTATAAGTGCTGGTGCCATTTTTGGATTTTTCTTGGCGGCATTTGTTGCAAAAATTTTCTCAAATGATTCGCTCCCGCATTGGGCATGGCGAATCCCATTCTTCATCGGTGCGCTTGTAGCGTTTCTTGGGTTATATATAAGGAAAAATATTTCTGAGACTCCTGTCTTTCAATCATTAAAAGAGCGGCAGAATCAAGTTAGTTTTCCCTTGCGTGCGATCTATAAAGAAACACTCTTGAATTCATTAGCCACGATTGGGTTAGGGTGTTGCATGGGAAGCATTTCTTTAACTGTTGTCAGTTATATTCCTATTCATGCGGAAAAATTTATTAATTTTAGTCATAATTTATCGGTTAATTTAAATTTAATCGGTATACTATTTTATATGATTTTTACAATAATATCTGGACGATTAGCAGATAAATATTCTGTTTTTAAAATATTGAGTGTGACGACCATCTCAATACTACTTCTTGTTTTTCCAATATTTTATTTGTTGTCCATCAAGAATTTCTATGTCTTTATGTGCGGCAATATCATGCTAGGTACTTTGGCTGGCTTGCTTTTAGGGTCTACAAATTATTTTTTGTATCAGTTATATCCCGCAAAAATCAGGTACACAGGCGTCTGTTTTAATTTTGCCATTGGGTTGGCTCTTTTTGGAGGGACGGCTTCAATTGTTAATAGCCTCCTTGCAAAAAACATAGGAGTTATTATGGGGCCTGCAACATATTTGATGTTTAGTTCGATAATTGGGCTGGTTTCATTGGGCGTAGTAAAAACTAAAAAACTACTTATTCATGATACTTTTTGAGCTATAATTCCAATAGTTTCTCTACCATCTAGCTTTATATCATCGGGGAAATCTGGTCTGTTAACATATGAGGCTTGGATGATTTTAAATTTATCGCCTATGACTTTTTGGAGGGTTTCTTTGTCAAGAAAGTTTGCTTGCCTGGGTAGTTCGTTTTTCCTATCGCTAGCATAATCTCTCAGGTTATGTATTTTCCCTGGCCATTTGTGGTTATTTTTTACTCTCTTCAAATAGGTGGGCATGAAGTCCTTAATAAAACCAAGAAACGGTGTATCAGCTGTTAGTATTAATAGGCCATTTGGTTTGAGCCATTTATATATTAAGTTAATGCCTTTAATTAAGTTTTTTGGCGAAAGTAAATGAACCATCCTTGATGTAAATATGACATTGAGGCTTTCATTTTGAAAAGACAAATCATTTGGAAAGCTGCCAGGAGCTAAGCTAACACATTTTGCCGTTGCTTCTGGTAGTCTGTTTCTAAAATCTTCTAGGTGTTCCATTGAGATATCATTAACAACAAGTCTATTTTTGCTGGTTGCTACCTTTTCTGAGATTAAACCATATCCTGCGCCAAGCTCTAGAATATCAATGTCACTTTTGGAGTTACAAAGATTAATAAACGCCGATACAAACTCATCCTCAAAAGAGCTTGCATATCCCATTCGGTTTTTTGTTGGTATGAACATAGTTTCTTTTTTTTGCAAAGTTAGAAATTTGAAACTTTAGAGTATGGTTCATGAGACCATACTTCAAAATTTTAGTATTACTGAATCATTGTGTCAATTTAAAAACAAGTGATTAGGCGGTATTACGTGCTGCGTAATTTTGCAATTTTAGAGAAAATCTGCTTTTTTTCTGTTCGTTTTTCTTGGAAAAATGATTTTAATAAATCCTCGGATGGGAATGGGAGAATGTCCCCATAATATTCAGGGGCATGGTGGCAGCTGGGTGAGTGGAAGATGCGGGGGCCATGGTCAACGCCACCACCTTTGGTGTCTGCCGCACCATAATAGAGGCGGCGGATGCGGGCAAAGCTTATGGCTGTTGCGCACATGGGGCATGGCTCTAAGGTCACGTAAAGGTCGCAATGAGATAAAATGCGGGAGCCTTGATGCTGTGCAGCCCGTCTTATGGCAATCATTTCGGCGTGTGCTGTGATATCAAGAGTGGTCATAACTTCGTTATGGGCAAAAGCAATGATCTCATTTTTGTAGACAACAACAGCTCCAACAGGAACCTCTTTAAGCTTCAGTCCAGCTTCAGCTTGAGCAAGTGCTGCTTTCATAAAGGTGAGGGAACCAAAACTCACGATGCCTACTTCATTATTTTTGTTGCCCTAATGTGCCACAAATAAATGATTTCGATCAAGCCTGCATCATAGGATAATTCATTAAAAATATGAAATATCAAATAATTGGCAAGTTCTTGAATTTTGTGAGCAACAAACGTGTTAGGCTGATGACAATGCCTAAGAATTATGTCATAAGGTGTTATCTTCATTTTAACATTTTTTCTTTGCAGGCAGCCGAATGTCAAATCAAGTATTTTCCGAATATGTTGGTGTGTTGATTGAGAGTGATGAATCAAAACCTCAAATGCCAACCGAACAGACACATCGCTTAGAAACAGATTCAATGGGAGACATGTGGGTCGAAAAAACTCGCTATTGGGGTGCGCAGACTCAGCGGTCAAAAGAAAATTTTCGAATTGGCGAAGAAAAAATGCCTAAAGCTCTTCTTTGTGCCTTTGGTATTCAAAAGAGGGCTGCAGCAAGCGCTAATATGGCTGTGGGTTTGCTAAACGCTGAGATAGGCAATGCTATTGTTCAGGCTGCTGATGAGGTCGCTAGAGGGAAATTAGACGACCATTTCCCTCTTGTCGTTTGGCAAACAGGGTCGGGTACCCAGAGCAACATGAATGCTAACGAGGTCATTGCAAATCGAGCGATCGAAATGCTGGGAGGCCAGATTGGTAGTAAGAGGCCTGTGCATCCGAATGATCATGTAAACATGGGGCAATCTTCCAACGATACGTTTCCCACAGTCATGCACATTGCTTGTGCCATAGAGGCCCAGGGGCGACTGTTGCCCGCCTGTCATCATCTTCACAATGCTTTGAAGCAGAAGCAAGATGAGTTCATGAACATCATCAAGATTGGTCGGACACATTTGCAGGATGCTACGCCGTTGCGGTTGGGGCAGGAGTTTTCAGGCTATACTCAACAAATGAAGGCTTGCATCGAATGGATCGAGCGCTCACTTAAAGATGTATACGCGCTGGCCCAAGGTGGAACGGCGGTGGGAACGGGGCTTAATACGCACCCAGATTTCCCACAAAAATTTGCAGCTGAGGTGAGTGCGCTTACAGGGCTGCCTTTTTGCTCGGCACCAAATAAATTTGAGGCTTTAGCCTGCCACGATGCCCTTGTGCAATTTTCAGGTTCATTGAACACAATGGCCGCTGCTCTTATGAAAATCGCCAATGACATTCGTCTGCTGGGTTCAGGTCCACGCTGTGGCATTGGGGAAATTTTGTTGCCAGAAAATGAGCCGGGATCTTCCATTATGCCTGGTAAAGTTAACCCAACCCAGGCTGAAGCCATGACGATGGTGGCGGCGCAGGTGATGGGAAACCATGTCTGCGTGACGGTGAGCGGGTCTAACGGCCATATGGAACTAAATGTCTTTAAGCCAGTGATTGCTTTTAATGTTTTGCAATCTATTCGCCTCTTGGCCGATGCAATTAATAGCTTTGCTGATAATTGTGTGGTTGGGATTAAGCCAAATTTGGCACGGATAGAAAAACTTTTGAACGAGTCTCTTATGTTGGTGACTGCTTTGAATCCTCACATTGGCTATGATAATGCTGCAAAAGCTGCCAAGAAAGCACATCACGATGGCACGACCCTTAAAGAGGCCGCTCTTGCCTTAGGTCTTTTGACGGAAGAAGAGTTTGACCGCTGGGTCCGCCCGGAGGATATGGTTTAAGTTTTTTTCGCCACTTGCACACAAACTTTCCGTCTAATGCTGAGGGCCTTTATTGTAACCGAACCTTTTTTCCGCAATGCGATCGGCTGCTTGGTTAGGTAAAATCTTGGCTTTGTCAGCCTCTTCGAAAACTTCAAGCATTGTTGTGTAGATTTGCTTAACGTGCCTGAGAACATCTTTTTTGGTGAAATCTTGTCCTTCATAGGTCACTTTAATTAAGCCGCCGGCATTAATGGCATAATCAGGTGCATAGAGGATATTTTTCTCTTTTAAACGTTCCGCATGCAAAGGGGAAAAGAGTTGGTTGTTTGCTCCTCCGGCTATGACGCCAACTTTAAGCTGCGGAAGCGTATCATCGTTTATAATGCCGCCAAGGGCGCAGGGCGCAAAAACGTCTGCCTTAACGCTGTATATTTCATCAGGTTGAGCCGCTTTTGCTTGAAGTTCATCAACAGCGCGCTTGACATTATTCTCATCAATGTCAGTCACGATCAACTTTGCACCATTCTCATGGAGGAGTTTGCACAATTTAAACCCAACGCTGCCAAGGCCTTGTACAGCAACGGTTAAGTTATTTACTGAGTCATGATGAAAACGATGCTTAACTGAAGCCTTTAAGCCCTGATAAACGCCATAAGCTGTATATGGAGAAGGGTCACCATCATCTTGATCGGGTTTAACGGGAAGCCCTACGACAAAATCCGTGTGCTGTTTAACGATCGTCATGTCAGCAACAGATGTGCCAACATCTTCTGCTGTAATATATTTGCCTCGAAGATCATTAACAGCTTCAGCTAATGCTTTAAAAAGCTGTGGATTTTTATCTGTTTTAGGGTTGGCGATAATGACAGCTTTTCCGCCTCCCAAATTGAGGTTGGCAAGAGCAGCTTTATAAGTCATGCCACGAGAGAGTCTAAGGGCATCTTTGAATGCTTCAGCTTCATTCACATATGGCCAAATACGACAACCACCTAACGCTGGTCCACGAAATGTATTGTGGATGGCAATAATGCCTTTGGTGCCGCTGGTGGCATCATAAAAACCTAAAATTCTTTCGTGTTGATTAAAATCAGGGTGCGAAAAAATTGAAATATTGGTCACTCTTGTTGTCCCTTTGAAGGATAAGTTGATTTTGCAAATTATCCGATATTATGATATCAATCTGATAACCACTAAGGGGGCTCCTTGTAAAGACAAATTTGGAGAAATGTTATGGCCATACCAATTATAATAGATTGTGATCCAGGTACAGATGATGCCGTTGCGTTGATGATGGCGGTGGCAGCGCCGGAAGTTTTCAATGTTTTGGGTGTGACAACGGTTGGTGGAAATGTTTCACTTGAGCTTGTTACCCAAAATGCTCTTAAAGTCCTAGAGCTGGTCGAATCTGATATAAAAGTATACAAAGGTTGCTCAAGGCCTCTAGTGAAGCCTGGGATAATGGATGCAGACTACGTCCATGGGTTGGATGGTTTAGGCGGCGTCGTATTGCCTGAACCAAATCGGCAGGCAGAAGCAAAGCATGGCGTTGACTTTATTATTGATGCGATTAAATCCCATCCTGAGCCAGTGACATTAGTGCCGATTGGCCCATTGACCAACATCGCCATGGCTCTTGTTAAAGACCCATCTATCAAGAAGAACATCCATGAAATTGTTTTTATGGGGGGTGCTATGAGAGGTGGGAATGTTCCAGGAGGCTATGCTGAATTTAATATTTTTAATGATCCTCATGCGGCTCAAGTCGTGGTTACATCAGGCCTGAATATCGCCATGATTGGTTTGGATGTGACCCATGACGCTTTGATGACGGAAGATTATTTTGAGCGTTTAGGGTTGATTAATAACGTTCCAGCAAAATTTATGACGGAAATGTTGCGCGCAACTTTTGAAATTGAAAAAAAGAGATATGGTTTTGGTGGGTGCTTTTTGCACGATCCATGTGTCATTGCGTTTTTATTCGATCGCAGTCTTGTTACGGGGCGGCATTGCCCGATGTTTGTTGAAATTGGCTCACCCGCAACCTCAGGACAAACGGTTGTGGATTGGCACAATTGGCAGCAATCGCCTGCTAATGTTTTTGTGGCGGATAGCATCAACACACAAGGGTTCTTGGAGGTGGTGATGAGTTTGATTGAACGTTATAAGCATTAGTTGCTTATCTAGAGTGATTGTCCTGATTTAAGTGTTTTTAAGTATTTAAAAACAGTTGCGCGACCAATTTTTAAAATACTTGCAACAATAAGCTGAGATTTCCTTACGTTAAACATCCCTTTGTGAAACATGTGCTCAATGATGTCACGCTTATGCTTTTGTGTCAGCAAAACAAGAGATAGCCCATGCTCTTGGACATAATGAATAATGGTATCTTGAATGGTTTTTTCCCAGTCGGAGTGCGTAGCAGATTGAGATGATAGTTGCGGAAGCGAAATGAGTGTCTCAAGCCAGTGCTTTGCATCCTCCAGCATGCTGATATCCATATGGATGGTCATAGCGCCAAAAGGTTCACCCAGGGTGTCTTTGAGTAAAATGGTGATTGATTTGAGTCGTTTTCCTGTGCGCGTCATGACGTGGGACGTGATGATGCCTTGATCGTTCGTATCTAGCTTGCCAAGGTCATCAATAAGTGAAGGTGATCCAGCATTCTGCTGCGTCAAACTTCCTTTGATGTAAGCTATTTTCCAGCTGTTTAGATCATGTAAAATGACTTCGCCATGGCCGGCTAACAAACCATGTATCCCGTCTGCAATAGCAATATAATTTTCGAAGCTGTCACTCATAGGTATCCTTGCAGTCTTAAATTCAAAAAATTCAGACTAATAATACATATTTTTCGCCTTAAGTATAGGCTGATTCTTATGGCTAGGTCAGTTGCATGATTCACACATGATTCAGCATGATCACGCTTATTTGATCGCCTCTTGTTTTTTGAGAAAGGTGGGTTTGGCGGCGAAAGCTAAAGAAAAAAGCCTCTTCTTTATAGGTATCATGTTGAACATGATCAATATGGTTAACCTTGGTTTTCTCTAGTTGTGATGTGACGAATTCACGCAAGGAAAATAGATGCTTACCGTGGGTTTGTGCAAGAATAAAGAAGCGACTATTAAGAGAGTCTTTATTCATAAACTGATCATAGAAATCATCACTAACTTCATATGATTTTTGGTCAATGCAAGGGCCAACAGCCGCGTGGATATGACTAGGGATGGCTCCAAGCTTTGTCATTGCTTCCACAGTGTTTTCAATAACACCGCCAAAAGCTCCTTTCCAGCCTGCATGGCATGCACCTATGACTTGAGATTTTTGACAATAAAAAAGGATAGGAGCGCAATCAGCTGTTAGAATGCCTAATGCCATATAAGGCAACTTGGTAACCAGCCCATCTGCATCATTGGGGGTAAAATCAGGGTCATCAACCGTGGTTACGATAGAGCTGTGCACCTGGTGGTTAATGCATAAGGTTTTGGGCTCAGGAGCGAAAGCATGGATAACACGCCTTCTATTTTCTGCGACATTGGCAGGTTCATCTCCTTTATCTGCGCTGCAGTTGAGAGATGAAAAATTTTCTTGGCTTACGCCAGCATGTCTTCCAAAAAAGAAATGTTGAGTATGAGGAGAGTGGAGCAAGCTTGATTGAAAGGAGATAAGGGGATTTTGATTTACCTGTGTGTTCATTTTGAGTCCATCCCTGATGCTACGAAAATTTGAACCTTAAACAATGTGCCCATTTCAGATGTTGATATCAATCTATTTAAGCCAAGTTCGAGAGCGCTAAAATTAGTATGGTCCAAAGTTTTATGCAATCTGTCTAATCTTGATTTTATACCACATGAAAGTAAAAAATCTCTTTGTGTCATCAGCTTTAAGGCTAAGATTTGTTGGGAGGTGACGGATTTAAGTTGGCCAAAGTCAACATGTGCTGTTAGGTCTGAATCACCAGGGTGGGCTAAGGGGTCGCAGTATGTATGATGCCGGATAGCCTGCAGCGTATCTTTATAGTCTGTGTGTGTTTCGTATCCATAATCAATAATGAGACAAATCGAAGGGCTCTTGATCATTAAGGCGGAAATATCTTTCATGATTTCAATGGAATCTTCGCAGATTTCATAAAAATTTGCTGATTCAGGAAAAGCTATTTGAGTTGAGTTTTTGAAAGGGATAGAATCAAAGACAAGATCTGTTCTGCAGGTTGTAACCACTCGTTCAAACCACTGGTCGTTGGTTTTGAAAAATTGCCGGATGGGCAAGGCGTCAAAAAACTCATTGGCAATGATGAAATTGACGAAGGAGGAGTCTGTTTGTTGGTCTAGCTCCTTTACTGACCTGACCCAGTGACAAGATTGTGCAAAGGGTTGAAGTTTCGTCTGTTGAATTTTGGTGAGTGAAGGGCTGCTCTCCACGGCAACATAGTAAAGGTTTTGGGTGGTCAATTTTTTCCAACAGGATAAAATATCAAAAGCAAGTGTGCCATTGCCTGGGCCGAGCTCAATCAGCCTAACTTTTTGTTGGGGCTGAGATTGATAAAAGTTTACGAAAAATGCTGAAATTGCTTCGCCAAATAACGGTGAGATTTCAGGTGATGTTGTAAAATGTTCATTAACTGATTTTAAGGTTGAGTAGAATCCATATTCTGGGTGCGCAAGGCATGTTTGCATGTATTCGCTCACCTTTAGCGGACGGCTGTTTTGAATATGTTTAAGTAGATGTTCTTTGAAGTTGCTCAACCAGGTGATGACTTTCTTGTTAGGAAATAAGCTCCAGCCAATATCAATGGCAGAGATAGCATCTGGCCCATCGTAAAAAAGGAGAAAAAGTAGCCAAGGTGAACGTCGGGCTCTCTGAAAAGTTCAACGAAGGATCTTGCTAGACCATAGTTGATAAGAAACAATCCGCCTAAGCGGCCAGGATTTCTGGTGAAAAATGGTTTCTTAGAGGCCATATTGATAACAATGAACAGCACAACGCCTTCAAGGAGTGCTTCATAGATCTGGCTCGGGTGTCTGGTGCCGGGGCCGCCATAGGGGAAAACGACTGCCCAAGGGACATCAGTCAAGCGGCCATAAAGTTCGCCATTTATGAAATTGGCAATGCGTCCAAAAAATAATCCAATCGGGGCTGTGCAGGCTAATAAATCAGCAAACGCAAAGAAAGATGTACTGCTTTTTTTGCAATGCCATGCTGTGGCTAAAATAAGCCCAATTAAACCGCCATGAAAAGACATTCCTCCCTCCCAAACATATACTATTTTGAGTGGGGCTGTAACAAGTAGAGAGGGAGTGTAGAAAAAAACATGCCCTAACCGTCCACCGACAACAATTCCAATGATTGCAAGGGAGAGAAATTGGTCAATGGATTGAGCTGTGATAGGTTTGAATGCAGGGCCTGTTTTGGTTACTTTCTTCATCCAATACAGTCCAAGGAGGATGCCTAATACATAAGAGATCCCATACCAACGAATGGCAATAGGGCCAATGCTTAGGGCAATTGGATCGATGGCAGGAAATGGGATACTCAGCATTTTAAAGCCTTATTGGTAGGGATCATCATTTGTTAAATAGGTCTGAACGTACTCTTTTATGCCTTCTTCCAAAGAAGTCATTGGGGTCGTATAGCCTGCTGCAAGCAGTTTGTCTATATTGGCTTGGGTATAGTATTGGTATTTGTCCTTTAACGTTTCAGGCATATCGATGAATTCAATGTTGGGTGCCAAATTGAGTGCCTTAAATACTTCGCTCGCTAAATCCTGAAAACTCCGTGCTTTGCCTGTCCCAACATTAAAAAGGCCTGAAATATGAGGGTTTGCAAACAGCCAGAGCATGATTTTTACACAGTCTGCTACATAGACAAAATCTCTTAATTGCCCACCATCTGTGTAACTAGGGTGGTAGGATTTAAACAGCTTAGCTTTTTCTGTGGATTGAATTTGAGGGAATAAACTAGCTACAACGCTCTTTTGATTATCTTTGTGGTATTCATTTGGGCCATAAACATTAAAAAATTTCAACCCTGCCCACTGAGGCGGCTTCCTGTGGTAAATGTCAACTTCACGCCAAACAAAGCGATCAAAAACGTGCTTGCTCCAGCCGTATGGATTCAGCGGACGGAGTTGAGATAGATAGGGTTCATTAAATTTATCATCAAAACCGGCTGAACCATCACCATAGGTTGCTGCCGATGAAGCATAAATAAATCGGATCTGATGAAGGGTGGTTAAATGCCATAATTCAGATGAAAGCTGGATATTGTTTTTAATAATGAGGTCGACGTCTTTTTCAGTTGTTGAGGAGATAGCCCCTAAGTGAAAAATGCCCTCAATTTTGTTTGGATTATTTTCAATGAAAGGAAGCAACTGCTCTGGGTAAATAAAGGCATCTACCCGATGTTTTGAAAGATTGCGCCATTTGTCCCCATTGCCAAGAATATCGCACAGCACAATATCACCTTTGTATTGTCTGGAAAATTCAGCAAGCAAATTTGAACCAATGAACCCAGAACCACCTGTAATGATAATCATTATGTTTTCCTTTTCCTTATTTAAGAAGCCAGATTGCTTTGCTGTGCATTTAAGTTATGATATTCAATAAAGATAAAAATATTTATAGATCAGGGAACAATCAAGATGCAAGCACGTAAAAAAACAAAGAGGCACGAAATTGTTGTTCCAAAGCCTATCAATTCCTTTCCAGATAATCCAAAATTAGAAGAACATTTGCATTCAACGGTTACTACTTTCGGGAAGTTATTTTCTAACATAAATCGGTTGTTTTCTTTTTTGAGTAGGAAAGAAATTTTCGAGAGTAAAAAGGACGTGCGCCAGCTTGAGATTGAGGGGAGGCTCAAAAAAATGTCTGATGATGTGGCGAAATTTAAAATACTGAAAGATGAATAAATTCAAACTTGCTATGATAATTCGTCATCTTGATTATTGAAATTTTTCGCTTAACAAAAAAGCAAAAAAGCAGTAAAAGCAGGTGTTGCTATTTTTTTTAGAGACTCTTATGCAGGGCTGTGGCCATTTTTTTAGAATCATTATAACGATTGTTAATTGCGTAGCTATGGTTTTTATGGGGGAGAATTCTGTCAAGGCAGAAGATTTGTCATATTTCCAACAAGATTGTCTTGCTCTTCATGATCCTGCTTTTGTGGGCGAGTGTAATTTAAGAAGTAACCCTGGTGAAAGCGCATGGGGGCAAAGAAGGTCCCGAAATAGAGCACAACTAGATTATGATGCGGTTTCAAATTTTTTGGCGCTGTTCACTATAGTTTCAGATCATTTAGCGCTCAAAAGAGTAGAGCACGAGCAAAAGCAACAAGATGTGGTAGTTACAGTAGATATGCAAATTGAATTATTCGTTGCTAACCAAACTCTAAAAGTTGCTGATCCTTTTAATTGCGTTAATATAGAATCGTTTGCTGTGTACAATTGTAGTAGTGTTCCTAATATTTCGAAGTATAAGAGTAATATAGGTAGCGTATCAGCCAATGAAGATGATAGCAATAAAGCGCAGAGTTTAGCAAGTTTTATCGAAGCATTAAAGTCGTTTGGAAGAAGTCGCAGTTTTTCAGGCAGCCGGAGCGATTTACCTCAAGGTAGCCACTTATTTTGCTTGACGCCATCAGAATGCAAATTTTTTGGTGATTTGCAGGATAAAATCAAAGAAGAAAACCCAAGCCAAGTTGACTTTACTCCTGACACTTTAACTTATGAGGAAACGCAATATTTAGTATGGTTTTTCCGAAATCTAACCTGGTGGGTGACTGAATACCTTGGGCCAGGTTTGTTCCAGCTTATTTCGCCTGCTGCTTGGTATACAATGATTTCAAAGGCGGTAGATAAGAGTGTTTCTCGCATTTTTACATCTGGTGCTATAGCTATGCTGATGGGGGTTGAGCCTCGGGGAGTTGTCGTTTTGCTTAATGGGGCGATTACCTTTGAGATTCTAAAAGAGATCGTCTATCAGGTTGCTTATATTTTCTCGCCGATCATGCGCTGGCTGTTTGAGATGACTCTTCCTGTCTCAGACTCTGTGTGTAGATTTTATTCATACTACGTAAGTGAGGCAACCTTTGCTTCCGACGGATGGTTTGGTGTCTTAAACTCAAGAAATCTTTGCCGTAATTATTCTAAATTCCGTGAATCTATAACGACTAACGATCACTATATTGCTAGCAACGCTAAATTCTTCTTTAAGCTTTATGATAAACTCACTAAAGGCACTGAATATTTGGGGAATTATGCTAAATGCTGGCTTAACTCAATGTTTTTTAGTGATGAAGATGCCTTGTGGGAGTACAATCAAGCATTTTGGCAGCTTATTGAATATATTAATAGTTTCTTGGTGAAGTATATGCAAAAAGGCAAATGGATCTGATGAAACGCCATCTTGACAGCAATGTATTTTTTGTGTGCCATATCACCATTCGCAAAGAGGTGGCGTGAGTGCATTTTTTACATTTAATAGTCAGTATCGGATTTGGGCATCTTTTGGGCTCCATACCATTTGGGCTCTTATTGACTAAGCTCAAGGGTGTTGGTGACATTCGTAAAGTTGGCTCCGGCAATATTGGTGCAACCAACGTTTTGCGAACAGGTCATAAAGGCTTAGCATTTGCAACTCTCCTTATGGACGCACTTAAGGGGCTGTTTCCAGTAATATTTGTAGGTATTTGGGAGCCGTACCTTGGTGCTATGGCAGGAATTGCGGCTATACTTGGGCATGTTTTCCCAATTTGGCTCAAATTTAAAGGTGGCAAAGGAGTGGCAACTTCTTTTGGTGTGTTGCTTGCGATTGCTCCTTTGTTTGCTCTTGTAGGGGTTATTGCCTGGCTCATGGTAGCATTTATATGGCGATACTCGTCGTTAGCGGCATTGGTGAGCAGCCTTTTGCTGCCTATTCTCGCTATGTTTTTTGGTAGCCAGCAGCAAATGATGGTGACGATTTTCATTGCATTTTTGACAATTTTTACACATAAAGATAATATTAAACGAATCATTAAGCATCAAGAACCTAAAATTGGATCACACGCAAAGCCTCGAACAAATAAGGAAGTGTGATGAATGAATCTTCTAGATCCTGAATCAATTTCTTGGCTGAGGTTATCCCTAACGCCAAGAATAGGTCCTATTACATTTTGGCAACTGATCAATCAATATGGCTCAGCATTAGCAGCGCTTGATTTTTTGCAAAGCGAAAGCAATCGTCTTTTGCAGGTTTCGTTGGCAAGTGTTGAAATGGCGACTAAGGTAAACCTTCAAATGGAACGGTTAAAAGGGCAAATTTTAACGCCTTTTGATTCTAATTATCCGTTTCTCCTGAAGCAAATTCCTGATCCTCCTCCCGTGCTCTATTGTATGGGGGATTCAAAATTTTTGGGCAAAGGCAATATCGCCATGGTAGGTGGCAGGAATGCTTCAATGGCGGGTCAAAATTTTGCTAAGAGTCTTGCTAAAGAGATCTCGCAGTATGGTGTGCCCGTTGTGTCAGGTTTGGCTCGTGGTATTGATACAGCTGCTCACATGGGAGCATTGGACGGTGGGGCAGGGACGATCGCTGTTTTAGCCGGTGGTGTAGATGTTGTTTACCCTCAGCAAAATAGCTTTTTGTATGAAAGAATCATACGGAGTGGTCTTATTATCTCAGAAATGCCTCCTCAAACAATACCAACTGCTAGGTTATTCCCTAAGCGAAATCGTATTATTTCAGGGCTTTGCTATGGTACAATCGTGATCGAAGCGTCGGTTAAGTCAGGCTCATTGATAACTGCCAGATGTGCTATTGAGCAAGATCGAGAAGTTTTAGCCGTTCCGGGGTTTCCAGCCGATCCACGTCATCAAGGTTGCAATGAGCTTATTAAAAATGGTGCGGCATTGGTGGAATCTATGGAGGATATTGCGGATGCGTTGCCGCAATTGCCACTATCTAAGGCTAGTAGCCGCATATCTTTGGCAACAACCTTGGATGGATGTAAATCTATGCCCCATCTAGGCACGCTGTTTTCATTATTAAGTACAACACCTGTGGACTTCGAAGACTTGCTATCGCAAACGGGGTGGCCTGTTGCTATGCTGAGTGAAGCGCTTGCTGAGTTGGAAGTTTTAGGGTATGTTGCCCGCGTGAATGGGCAGTTTTATCAAACGGCTAACGAGATAAATCCCTAGTGGGTCATACATATGTCTGTACGAAACTCGAAAAGGGTGTCATATAGTCTTTATGTTTTGCAGGTAAAGAGAGGCCTTAGATGAAGGTAGTGATTGTAGAATCACCATCAAAAGCAAAGACAATCAATAAGTACCTTGGCCGTGATTATTCGGTGGTGGCTAGTTATGGCCATATTCGAGATCTTCCTTCCAAGAACGGTTCTGTCATGCCAGAGAATAGTTTTGCCATGGCTTGGGAAGTGGATGAACGGAGTGAGCGGCACATCAAAGATATTTGCCAAGAAGTCAAGAAATCAGAAGAGGTATTACTGGCTACCGACCCTGACCGAGAAGGTGAGGCCATTTCATGGCATGTCCTCGAAATTTTGAAAGAAAGAGGCGTTCTCAAAAATCAGACCATTCGTCGTATCGTCTTTAATGAAATAACTAAAACAGCTGTTTTAAAGGCTATTGAGGCACCCCGAAATATCGACCAATCATTGGTAGAAGCCTATTTGACGCGCCGCGCTCTGGATTATCTCGTCGGGTTTTCACTTTCTCCCATTTTGTGGCGTAAGTTGCCAGGATCACGATCAGCAGGAAGAGTTCAATCTGTTGCGTTAAGGCTCATATGTGATCGTGAAAACGAAATTGAATCCTTTATTAACCAGGAATATTGGTCCATTAATGCTGTTTCACAAACGGCCGCTAACCAGATGTTTGACGCTCGTTTGGTTGTTTGGCGAAACGAAAAACTGGATAAATTGACACTTAAAAACGCTAGCATGGCGGAAGAAGCGAAGGCGGATATCTTGAATGATAAACCGTTTATTGTTTCCAGTGTTGAAAAAAAGAAGGTACAGCGTCATCCTGCTCCGCCATTCACAACATCAACTTTGCAGCAAGAGGCCTCACGTAAATTGGGTTTTGCTGCTAGCAAAACAATGAAGCTTGCCCAAAGGCTTTATGAAGGAGTTGAGATCAAAGGTGAAACAGTTGGTCTGATTACCTATATGCGTACCGACAGCGTTAATGTTTCTGATGAAGCAATTCGCGAGACTAGGCAAGCTATCCAAACAGAGTTTGGTGATAGCTACTTACCTGAGAAACCAAAACTCTATAAAACCAAATCAAAAAATGCTCAAGAGGCGCATGAGGCTATTCGCCCCACATCTCTTCTTCGTAAGCCAGAAGGTTTAGCTTCAATTTTGGATCCAGATCTTCTCAAGCTCTATTCGCTTATCTGGAAGAGAATGGCTGCCTCTCAAATGGCTAGCGCTGTGTTTGATCAAGTGACGGCGCAAATGACTGGCCAAAATAATAAAGCTACATTAAGGGCTACTGGGACAACCAGGCTTTTCGATGGATTCCTTAAGCTTTATGAAGAGGGGCAAGATGAAGAGCCTGAAAGTTCAGACCAAAAGATCCTTCCTCAGCTTAATGAAGGTGATGTCATACAGATTCAGGACGTAAAGACGGAGCAGCATTTTACTCAGCCTCCCCCTCGATATACAGAGGCCTCTTTAGTTAAAAAACTTGAGGAGTTGGGCATTGGCCGCCCTTCGACATATGCCACAATCCTTCATGTTTTGCAGGACCGGAAATATGTGTCCCTTGATCGGAAAGCCTTTATGCCAGAAGAGCGTGGCCGGTTGGTGACGGCTTTTCTGGTTGGATATTTTCCGCGATACGTTGAGTATTCGTTTACTGCTGATCTTGAAAACCAGTTGGATGATATCAGTGATGGAAAACTGAACTGGAAGAGTGTGTTAGAAGAGTTTTGGGCAGGATTTAATGATGCTATTGGAGGAGCGAGTAAACTCAAAATTGGAGATGTCATAGAGCATTTAAATCAACAGTTGATGACACATTTCTTCCCGCTTAAAGTTCCTGGTGAGGATCCAAGGCAATGTCCTCAATGTCAAAAAGGACAGTTGTCGTTGAAGCTAGGTAAGTATGGAGCCTTTATTGGTTGTTCAGATTACCCATCTTGCAATTACACGCGAAAGCTAGATGACGATCATGCGCACCAAAATGATGAAGCCTCTGATGCTAGTGAGAATGAATCAGCATATCCTAGAGCCTTGGGAGCTGATCCGGTTTCTTCTCTTTTGGTGAGTGTGCGTAAAGGGCCATATGGTTTTTATTTGCAGTGGGGTGAAAACGCTGATGCAAAGGATAAGATTAAGCGGCTCCCTTTGCCAAAAAATTTGTCGCCAGCAAATGTTACTTTACAAGAAGCGTGCGACCTTGCCCGCTTGCCCAGGCTTCTGGGAGCGCACCCAGAGACAAACGCTGATGTTACGGCAGGTATTGGCCGCTTTGGTCCCTACATTAAACATCAATCAAGTTTTACCTCTTTAAAAAAAGAGGATGATGTTCTCACCATTGATTTATCACGGGCTTTGGAGCTTCTTGAGGAAGCTAAAAACAGGCCTGCAACATCAGGAAGAGGACGTAAATTCCAGTCAAAATCTACTTCAGCAAAAGCAGTAAATAAGACTGAAAACACTTCTACAAAGAAAAGAACAAAGAAAGTTTCATGAAACCTAAAGATTTATCCTGGCGCTCGCCGCGCAGCAACGATATCGTTGCTGTTGCCAAAAAATATAAGTATCCAATCAAAATTTCTGATATTTATAAACATGTTGATGCTCAAAAGCCTGAACATGAGTCCATCGTCAATGAAATTGTTGATCGCCTCGTTATTGAGGGGAAGTTTAAATATGTGCGTGATCATCGCGTCGCATTATCATCCTTTCTCTCGCCGATACAAGAGTACGTAGTGGCCAAAATTACTCCCGATAATGTCATTTTGGCTCAATCATGGGATGATCCAGAAGGGACAGATTATTATAAAGTAAAAGCTCCCCCTGCAATTCATGGAAAAATAGAAAATGGATCTCATTTTATTGGGAAGCTTGAAGATAAGCCTTTCCAAAAACATAAGACATTCATTAAATTTATCCGTTTTGTAGAGGCACAAGAGCGTAAAACTGTAGGTGTTTTAGAATTCCATCCAATCACACATCAAGCGCGACTAAAGCCCCTTCAAAAGGGTGAATATCCATTTTCGATCGATAATAGATTGGTGGAGCATCTAGCAGAAGGTGATCTTGTTGTTTTTTACCATGGTACGAAGCCTTCAATCGAGAGAATTGGGAACTTAAATGATCCCAAATCCATGGCTATGATTGCCATTTATGAACACAGGATTCCTTATGTTTTTCCAGAATTGGCAAGGGTTGAATGTGAGAATTTGCCTCAACTTAACATGGAGCATAGACTTGATCTTCGTCAAATGAGCCTTATCACCATTGATGGTGAAGATGCTAAGGATTTTGATGATGCTGTTTTTGCGGAAAAATGTGATGGTGGATGGCGTGTGGTTGTGGCCATTGCGGATGTTTCATACTATGTCCCTGTGGGAAGTGCGTTAGATCGGGAAGCCTACAAGAGGGGTAACTCAGCCTATTTCCCTGGGTTTGTGGTTCCCATGCTCCCTGAGGCGTTATCCAATGGCATTTGTTCGCTTATGCCAAATGTGGATCGAGCATGCATGGTCGCAGATATGGTGATCAACCTTGAGGGTAAAATCATTGGGCAACAGTTTTATCGTGCTGTGATGTGCTCAAAAGCACGTACGACTTATAATGAGATTGAAGAAATTATTTCTCAGGCTTCTTCTAAAAGTTCTCAGCATCCATTGAAAGATGTCGTTGCTAATTTGTATGAGGCGTTTAAAGTTTTACAAGATGCGCGAAAGCGCCGAGGAACACTCGATTTAAATATAGAGGAACGGCAAGTTATTTTTGATGGTGCAGGAGCCATCTGTGAGGTTAAAGCCAGAGAAAGGTTGGAGAGTCATCAACTCATTGAAGAGTTCATGATTCTTGCAAATGTTGCTGTCGCATCATTTTTGGAGGAAAATCAGCAAGCTTTATTATTTCGTGTCCATGATTCTCCGCAATCTAAGAAGCTAGAAGAGTTTGAGAAAAGTCTAAAGCCTTTCTATAATGGAGCCGTCAAATCTAGTAAAAAGTTCTTTTCTCATATTTTAGAACAATTTAATCAAACGCCTTTAAAAGATACCATTAACGAGCTTGTTTTAAGAACTCAAAGCCAAGCCGTTTATTCGCCTTATAATATTGGGCATTTTGGGTTATCGCTTAAGCGCTATTGCCACTTTACATCGCCCATCCGCCGTTATGCCGATTTGCTTATACATCGTGCTCTTGGTGTTGTTTTGGGCATCGATTCAGGCCCATTAAGTCTATATGATTCAGAGGCAGTGGGCTTGCATATTTCAACCACAGAGCGTAGAGCTGCAACCGCTGAAAGAGAAACCATGGATCGGCTTGTAGCTACCTATATGGAGACAAAGATGGCTCAAAACTTTAAAGCACGTGTTGTGGGAATTCACCGCGCCGGGATATTTGTTCGAACTATGGATGAACATGTTGATGGTTTAATCCCATTTAGAAATATGGGTGATGATCACTATGTTATTGATGAGGAGACAAATCAGATTATTGGAGCCAGATCTCGGACTATTTTTGCGCTAGGAGATATGGTTGAAGTGTCGATTCATAGGTTAGATCCTCTTGCTGGGCATGTTGATTTTAACCTATTGGATCATACGCCTCAATTTACACTAAAAAATGACGATAAGAGAGGCGCTGGTGACAAGCGATCAAGCGATAAGCGCGATCGTAAGGGGTCTGATGACAGATGGGGGCGTAAGAGATCAGATGGTGGACAACACCGGAGTTTCTCAAAAGGGCATGATGATAATCGTCGCCAATTCGATCGAAAAAGACGTGATGAAGATGGCGAAGGTCGTGATCGCGAGGATAGGCCTTTCCGTGGTAGAGGTGGTGGAGGTCGTGATCGCGAGGATAGGCCTTTCCGTGGTAGAGGTGGTGGAGGTCGTGATCGCGAGGATAGGCCCTTCCGTGGTAGAGGCGGCGAAGGTCGTGATCGCGAGGATAGGCCTTTCCGTGGTAGAAGTGGTGAAGGTCGTGATCGTGAAGATAGGCCTTTCCGTGGTAGAGGCGGTGAAGGTCGTGAGGACAGGCCAGCTAGAGGACGAACATGGGCAGAGCGCGAAGAAATGCCTGCGAGAGGTAAAAGATCACCGACAAGGCGTGAGGGTATTGACGGCGAATCAGGCTCTAGCTTCTCAAAGGGGCGGGACAATGATCGTAGGCAATTTGACCGTAAAAAGCGTGAAGACGGTAGAGGGGATCGTGAAGATAGGCCCTTTCGTGGTAGAGGCGGTGAAGGTCGCGAGGATAGGCCCCGGTCAAAAGATCGTCTAAAGGGTGATAAGCCAAGTTTTCGGAAGAAAGATGCTGTTGATCAAAAGGCAGACAGAAAAAGAAAGCGCGACCAATAACTAGCTGTTTTGTTTGGCAATGAGTGGTCTGTCGTTTTTCGACATCGTCTATCTACTTTTGTTGCTCCGACCACCATACTTTTTGTCTTCCCTCACACCTCCTTTTGTCTTCCCGGGCACTCTCTCCGTCTTCCCGGACACCTCTCTTTGTCTTCCCGGACACCTCTCTTTGTCTTTCCCGCACTTGATGCGGGAACCCAGGCTTTATATGGGCCCCCGCTTTCGCGAGGGTGACAAGATAAAGAGCGGGAATGACAAAAAAAGAGCACGAGGAGGACGGGGAAGAGCACGAGGATGGCAGGAAAAAGAGTGAGTGTAACAGAAAGTGTCATGGTTCTATGCTTGTTCATGGTTCTATGTTCGTTAGAGATAATCAATTTTTTATGGTGCAAGAATAGCAACAGTGCTATGTACAGAAAGCCAATGACTGTGGTATTTATAAATTCATTGTTCAGACGTGAGGGTGTAATTTGAGTTCGCTTCGTTTCATATCTTATATTTTCGTCGTTATAACGTTAATGGCAGGTTGCAGCAAAAAAGATGCTCCATACGTTGAAAGAAGCGTTAATGATCTTTACAATGATGCTATGGATGCAATGACGGCTAACCGTTTTAAAGATGCTGTGAAGCACTTTGATGAAGTCGAGCGCCAGCATCCATATTCGCCTTGGGCTGCAAAAGCTATGTTGATGTCAGCCTATGCAAATTTCCAAGTTAGAGAGTACGATAAATCTGTAAGCTCTTTGGAAAGTTTTATTCAGTTGCATCCTGGCCATGAAGATATTGCTTATGCTTATTATATGGTTGCGTTGAATTATTATGACCAAATCTCAACGATTGATCATGATCAAAGGATGACAGAAAAATCTGAAAGAGCTTTAGATGATGTAATCCGTCGTTTCCCTGAGAGCCAATATGCACGTGATGCCCGCTTGAAGATGGCTCTAGCACGTGACCATTTGGCTGGTAAAAATCTGGATGTTGGCCGTTATTATATCAAAGTTGGTGCGGTGGTGGCTGCAATTGGCCGCTTTAACAAGATTGTGCAAAAATTTCATGATACCTCCTCCATTGAAGAGGCTTTGTATAGGCTTGTGGAGTGTTACATTAAAATTGGCCTGGATGATCAAGCGCTTGCTTGTGCTTCTGTTTTGGGACATAATTACCCTGGTAGCAAGTGGTATGTCGAAGCTTACCAATTTATCTCACAATATGCCCCGCATTTATTGAAAGCAACGCAACCCGCGAACTAATTGGTGTTCCGTTATGTTTAAGCAACTTTCGGTTCGGAATGTGGTCCTGATCGAGTCATTAGACTTAAATTTTGATGAAGGTTTAACAGTCTTTACTGGTGAAACAGGGGCTGGCAAATCCATTTTATTGGATGCTTTAAACCTGGCTTTAGGAGCCAGAGCTGAATCAGGTTTAATTAGAAATGGGGCTTCTTCTGCAAGTGTGACAGCTGTTTTTCAAGATGTGCCTAAACAAGTGCTTGAGATGATGCATTCTTTTGGGATTTTGTATGATCCTAGCGAGGGGTTAGTTGTCCGTAGGCAAATTAGCATCGATCGTAGTAGCAAGGCTTATTTGAATGATGTTCCCGTTACTGTGATGACGTTAAGGTCAATTGCGCGTTTTCTATTGGACATTCATGGGCAATTTGATGCACTCGAAACTCCAGAAGATTTCCGCAATGCTGTAGACGCCTTTATTGATTCACCACTTAGAAATGAGGTAACTCAAACTTTTGTTCAGTGGCAAGAGGCTGCAAAAGAACACGCGTCATTTGTTCGTGAAATGCAGCAGTCATCCGAACTTCATCCACAATGGATGCGTGCTGTTAGGGATATTCGTGAGCTTAATATATTGCCAGATGAAGTTCCTAACCTAGAAAATCAGAAAATACTTTTGGCAAATACAGGGAAGCTCAATGAAATTTTGCAAGGAATTGACCAATCATTTGGTGGGGTTTTTGCTAAATTTCAAAGCGAAGGTTCTAGAAGTTTAGCCAAGCTTGCTTCTGTAAACCCTGACTATCAGACATATTTTGATCGTTTTGAATCAGCGACTGTGGATATCCAAGATATATATGACAGTGTAAGCGCTGAACTTGAAGCTATTGCGGCAGGAGCTTCATCACTAGAAACCATAGAGGCGAGACTATTTGAAATTCGTTCATGTGCTAGAAAATACAACTGTTTGCCAGAAGAATTGTTTCAAAAATGTGAAGATTTTCAAGCTAAGCTTGATGCCATTCAAGATGCTGAATATCGTTTATCAGAGTTGGCAAAGAAAGTTAGTGCGGCTAAGGCTATTTATGTCGAAAAGGCCAGTGCTCTATCGAATGAAAGGCAAAAGGCTGCGTTGCACATCACCCATAGTGTCCAGGCGGAGTTACCTGGGCTTAAGTTGCCAGAGGCAAAGTTTTATGTTGAGATTTTGCCATTGACGGAAGAAAAGTGGTCGAGTTTTGGAGTGGATGATGTGCGCTTTGTGGTCGTGACAAACGCGGGCGCTAAACCTGGTTTGATCCAAAGTATTGCTTCTGGGGGAGAGCGATCAAGGTTGTATCTAGCTCTTAAGTTAGCATTTTCTAGTGTTTATCCTGAATTGTGTTTTGTCTTTGATGAGGTTGATAGCGGCATTGGTGGTAGTGTAGCCGCGGCTGTGGGAGAAAGGCTGAAAAAGCTGTCTACCCATGGGCAGGTTTTGGTCATCACTCATTCTCCTCAAGTCGCTGTGTTTGCAAAAAACCATTGGCATATTGCTAAAGGATTAGGTAAGGATCAAACGACGATCAGTTCTGCAAAGCGCTTGGAGCCGCAAGAAAGGCAAGAGGAGATTGCTCGAATGCTCTCGGGCGAGAGTGTTTCAGATGAAGCCAGGGCTGCTGCTGCACAGTTGCTTAGGAACTCATAAATATGGTTACATCGCCTAATGCTTCCTCAGGGAATATTGATTTTGCGCAAAAGCGACATCGGGAGCTAGCCAAGCTTATTCAAAGGTATGATGATGCCTATTATCAAGATGATGCTCCATTGGTGACGGATGCAGAGTATGATGTTTTGCGGCAAGAGCTTTTGGAGTTGGAGAAATCTTTTCCGCAGCTAAAATCAGCGTTAAGTCCGACCCAGAAAGTTGGGGCTCAACCGCTTTCAAGATTTGCTAAAGTTAAGCATGCTTCATCGATGCTTTCGCTGGACAATGCATTTACATCCCAAGATGTAACAGATTTTTTTGAAAAGGCTTCCCGCTTTCTTGGTCGAGAGTCACGCTATATTGAAGTTGTTGCAGAGCCAAAGATTGATGGCTTATCTGCATCTATTCGCTATGTAGATGGGTGTTTGGAAGTGGCTGCAACTCGCGGCGATGGAGTGACAGGAGAAGATGTGACTCTCAATATCAAAACAATCTCTTCTATCCCCCAAAAACTTACCCCTCCTTTTCCCAACGTGATAGAGATAAGAGGGGAGGTGTATTTAGATCATGAAGATTTTTTTCTCTTAAATGCTCAACGTGAGAATGATGGTGAAGAAATTTTTGCTAATCCTCGCAATGCAGCAGCGGGGAGTTTAAGGCAATTGGACCCTGCTATTACAGCTAACCGAAAACTTAAGTTTTTTGCCTATGGGGCAGGGAGCGTATGGGTTGCTGGTTTTAGAACCCATTGGGACTTTCTTGAGCAGCTTAAGAAATGGGGATTTGAGGTGAATGAGCATATTCAACTTTGCAAATCTCTCGAAGATCTTGTGACATACTATGAGCAAGTGGCTAGCTTAAGGTCAGGCTTAGGTTATGATATTGACGGCGTGGTTTATAAAATTAACGATCTTGGGGAGCAAAAACGGCTTGGTTTTGTCAGCCGTTCACCACGGTTTGCTTTGGCGCATAAATTTCCTGCGCAACAAGCCCAAACGCGGCTTTTAGATATCCAGGTGCAAGTGGGTAGAACGGGGGTCCTAACTCCTGTAGCGCACTTAGCGGCTATCAACATTGGTGGTGTCGTTGTCACTCGGGCAACTTTACACAATGCAGATGAAATTGCTCGTAAGGACATTCGCGTTGGCGATATGGTTACTTTGCAAAGGGCTGGTGATGTTATCCCGCAAATAATTGGAGCCCAATTGGATTTACGCCCATCAGATTCAACTCCATTTGAATTTCCAGCCAAATGCCCCGTATGTGGGAGCCCAGTTGTTTCAAAAGGTGAAGAGGTGGCTAGGCGGTGTTCAGGCGCAATCACATGCCATGCACAGGCGGCTCTTAAGTTAAGGCATTTTGTTTCAAAGGATGCTTTTGACATAGAAGGGCTTGGGAGGAAGCATATTGATCATTTTTTCCAGGAAGGCGTAATTCGTTCGGTCATTGATATTTTTACATTTGAAGAGCGGGATCGCAGTGCAGATGAGCCACTGAAGGCTAAAGAAGGGTGGGGGGAAAAATCCGCTCAGAATCTCTTTGATGCTATCCGAGCAAAAAAGACAATCTCTCTTTCACGATTCATCTTTGCTTTAGGTATATCTCAAGTTGGGCAGACTACAGCGAAGAGTCTTTCTTTGTATTATGAAAATGCGTATGCCTGGTTTGAGAAAATGATTGCCGCGGCGAAGGGTGGTGCTGAGCTTTTAGAGCTGAAAAACATAGATGGTATTGGTGAATCAGTGGCGCAAGATATCGTTGATTTTATGAATGTGGATGCACATGTTAATTTGATAGCCACATTGATGGGAAATCATGAGAATGAGGGTATTTTATCAGTTATGCCAGATGAAAAGCCAAACGTTACTTCTTCGATGCTTGCTGGAAAGTCGATCGTATTTACTGGGACTTTGATCTCCATGACACGTGCGGAGGCCAAAAGTATAGCGGAACGGCTCGGGGCAAAGGTGCTGGGAAATGTGTCAGCAAAAACAGATATTGTCGTGGTTGGCGCGGATGCAGGCAGCAAGGCTGAACAGGCCAAAAAGTTGGGTGTCACCACCTTTACTGAAGATGAATGGATTCAAGTAACCCAAAGTGAAGGATGAAGGGGATATGAAATTTAAGCTTAACACACAAATGTATTTCGCAGATAAAGATCCACTCCTGGATGGTTCTGCTGTCAAAAACATCTGCATTTTTCTCCATGGTCTTGGTGCGAATGGCAAAGATTTAATTACTATCGCACATGAGTGGGCGCCCCAAATGCCTGGCACTCTCTTTTTAGCGCCCGATGCACCGACACCTTATGGTGACTTAGGTGGCTTTCAATGGTTCGATTTAATCTCTCATAATCCTGAAGTTATGGCATCCGAATTACTGACGAGTGCTGAGCTTCTTAAAGTATATATTGAAGAGGTATTGAAGTATTTTTCTTTAACAGCCAATAATCTTGCACTTGTTGGTTTTTCTCAAGGAGCGGCAATGGCTCTGCATGTGGGACTTTATTCATTGCCGCCAAATTGTATCATTGGTTATTCAGGTGGTATTTTTATTCAAGAGCCTGGTGCAAAATTAGCCGATATACCCGTTTTATTGGTGCATGGTACGAAGGATGATGTTTTACCGATTGATTTTCTTCACGCAACAAACCATTATCTGCAATCAAAGGGCATAACTCCTGAGGTATGCGTTTGTGAAGGGACTGGCCATTGGATCGATAGAGAGGGTCTGGCTAGTGGTTTAGAGTTTTTAAAAGAAAATCTGATAAGATAGTGCGGATTTTGAGGAGTGAATGATATGACAGATAAACGCCGTAGAACTAAAATTGCCCTCGTTGGGGCTGGAAATATTGGTGGAACGTTAGCGCTGCTTTCAGGCCTCAAGGATCTGGGTGATGTTGCTCTTATAGATGTTAACGAGGGGATTCCTCAAGGCAAATCCTTAGATGTCCTTCAAGCAATGGCCATTGAAGAGCACGACATTTCAGCCGCTGGTAGTAATGATATGAGTATGCTCCAGGATGCGGATGTGGTTGTTGTCACCGCGGGTGTTCCACGTAAACCTGGTATGTCACGGGATGATTTGCTCAGCATTAATTCTGGTGTTATGAAAGAATGTGGTGTCGGTATCAAAAAATACTGTCCAAAGGCTTTTGTTATTGTTGTCACCAATCCTTTGGATGTCATGGTTGGCGTGTTGCAAGAGGCATCAGGTTTGCCTCATGAGCGTGTTGTTGGAATGGCAGGCGTTTTGGATAGTGGCCGCTTTAGAGCCTTTTTGGCGCAGGAGCTTGGTGTTTCTGTCAAAGATGTGCAAGCTATGGTTATGGGGGGGCACGGAGATACCATGGTGCCATTGGAGAGGTTTACCACAGTTGCCGGGATCCCTTTGCCTGAAATTGTCCAAATGGGCATGATCACCCAGTCTAAGGTGGATGAAATTGTCACACGGACGCGCAATGGTGGCGGTGAGATTGTAGCCTTGCTCAAAACAGGCTCTGCATTTTATGCTCCAGCTTCTTCAGCCTTGCAAATGGCAGAAGCTTATTTAAAGGATCAAAAGAGATTGTTGCCTTGTGCAGCCTATTTAACAGGCCAATATGGCGTTAAAAATTTGTATGTTGGCGTTCCTGTGATCATTGGTGGTGGCGGTGTAGAGAAGATTATCGAGCTGCCACTTAACAATGCAGAAAAAACTATGTTTGACCAATCGGTGCAAGCTGTAATAGAGCTTAAAAAAGCACTTGATGGTATATCTTCTTAGGAGAGCGTAAATAATGAATATTCATGAACACCAAGCAAAGGAATTACTCCGTGGCTATAAAGTTCCCGTTCCAAAAGGGGAAGTGGCCTTTTCGGTAGATGAAGCCGTAGCGGCTGCTGAAAAGCTTGGGGGGCCTATTTGGGTTGTCAAAGCGCAAATTCATGCTGGTGGACGGGGTAAAGGTGGTGGTGTTAAAGTTGTTAAATCCATTGAAGCTGTACGGGCAGAAGCTCAGCGCATGCTCGGTATGACGCTCGTTACGCACCAAACAGGGCCGCAAGGTAAAGAAGTTAACCGTATTTATGTTGAGGATGGGAGTGCCATCGCGCGGGAGCTTTATGTTAGCTTATTGGTTGATCGTGCAACAGGTTCAGCAACTTTTATTGCCTCTACGGAAGGCGGTATGGATATTGAAGAAGTTGCCAAGCATACTCCTGAAAAAATTATTAAGGTCGCCATCGACCCCGTTCAAGGATTTCAGCCTTATCATAGTCGTAAAATTGCTTTTGCGCTTAATCTTGAAGGGGCTCAAATTAAAGCATGCCATCGTGTCCTTGCAGGGATTTTCCAGATGTTCCATGAAAAGGATGCCGCTTTAGTTGAGATTAACCCACTTGTTGTGACCCAAAGTGGGGAGCTACTTGTCTTGGATGCAAAGATTGGCTTTGATGACAATGCGCTGTTCCGTCATCCTGATATTGAGGCGCTGAGGGACGAAACGGAAGAAAACCCGGCTGAGCGTGAGGCCACTAAGCATGAGCTAAATTATGTTAAGCTGGACGGCAATGTTGGCTGTATGGTTAATGGCGCTGGTTTGGCCATGGCAACGATGGACATTATTAAGTTTTATGGTGGCGATCCGGCTAACTTCTTGGATGTTGGTGGCGGTGCAACAAAAGAGCGCGTCACGACAGCATTTAAGTTGATTCTTTCGGACTCTGACGTTAAAGGCATCTTGGTGAACATTTTTGGTGGCATTATGCGCTGTGATATCATTGCAGAAGGCATTTTAGCCGCAGCTAAAGATGTTAATCTTTCTGTGCCATTGGTTGTTAGGTTAGAAGGAACAAATGTGGAACTTGGTAAAAATATATTGAAAGAGTCTGGGCTAGCTATTGAGGCTGCAAATGATTTAGCTGATGCAGCTCAAAAAATTGTTCGTGCTGTGAAAGGAGCTGCTTAATGTCTGTGTTGGTTAATAAAAACACAAAGGTTATTTGCCAAGGATTTACAGGTAATCAAGGCACTTTCCATAGCGAGCAAGCCATTGCCTATGGAACTAAGATGGTTGGTGGCGTTACTCCAGGGAAAGGTGGAAGCACCCATTTGGGGTTGCCTGTTTTTGATACGGTCCAAGAGGCTGTTGAAAAGTCAGGCGCTGATGCGTCTGTGATCTATGTGCCACCACCGTTCGCTGCCGATGCAATTTTAGAAGCCGTTGATGCTCGAATTCCATTAATCGTTTGTATTACAGAAGGTATCCCTGTCCTTGATATGGTTAGGGTTAAGCGGGCCATGTGTGGTTCATCTTCTCGCCTTATTGGGCCAAATTGCCCAGGTATTATCACTCCAGATGAGTGCAAAATTGGAATTATGCCTGGACATATCCACAAGAAAGGCAAAATTGGTATTGTTTCACGCTCCGGGACATTGACCTATGAGGCTGTGGCGCAAACCACCGCAGCAGGCTTAGGTCAGTCAACTTGTATTGGTATCGGTGGTGATCCAGTTAACGGTACAAATTTTATTGATTGCTTGGAGATGTTTTTGAAAGATCCGGAAACCGAAGGTATCATCATGATTGGTGAAATCGGTGGATCAGCTGAGGAAGAGGCTGCTGAGTTTCTCAGTAGAGCTGCAGTGAAAAAACCAGTTGTCGGGCTTGTTGCTGGTATATCGGCGCCTCCAGGACGTAGGATGGGGCATGCGGGTGCTATCATCTCTGGCGGCCAGGGTGGCCCTGAAGAAAAGATGGAAGCTATGCGACGAGCTGGGATTTTTCTAGCTGAGTCTCCAGCGAAGCTTGGTGAAACGATGCTCCAGGCAATATCGAAATAGGTATTTGTGGCGGTTTTTTTATCATTCCCGTGTTCCTCTGTGTCATCTTCGCTCTTTTTCCTGTCACCCTCGCGAAAGCGGGGGCCCATATAAAGCCTGGGTTCCCGCATCAAGTGCGGGAATGACACCGGGGGCGTGCGGGAAGGTAAAAGAGGGGGGGGCGGCTTCCCCGCTGTCATCTGCGCGAAAGCGGAGATCCATATGGATCCCGGATCACGTCCAGGATGACAACAGAAGGCGTCCAGGATGACAACACAAAGTGTTCGGGATGACAACAGAAGGCGCCCGGGAATGACAAAGAGGAACGTGGGAATGACAATGGTATAGCCTGCCGGAAGTGATGGAGCTTTCTCGTGAACTTTTTTTTATTGTAACATGGGGTTTCTTCATTAAAATTAATTTATATTTTATTGATTATGCGTTAAAGTGTTTATATTTTTTTAATTCTTAAGAGCCTTTTGTATGTCGCAAAAATTTTCGTCCCTATTTTCGAGTGCTGATGTCCATTATCTAAGCGCGTTGTATGAAAAATATAAGCAAGATCCTCGATCTGTGGAACCTTCTCTGGCGGCTGAATTTAAAAAGCTGGATGAGGGGTCTGCTGGAGCCGAGGCCGCTCAGGATAAACCAAGCTGGATACCTGCTTTCAGGCTTGAATTAACCAATCCTCTTGAAGAAGATCTGAGGGAAATTAAGGATAAAAAAGGGCACGCATCTAAAGATGGTAAGACGAATGAATCAAGCGTAGGTAAGGCTGTATTGGCTGCTGCGCTAAAAGTTGCGGCATTAGTTGAGGCATACCGACGGTTTGGACATATGGCAGTACCACTGGATCCGTTGCATTTAAAGCCAGTCATTGGCCATGTTGAGTTAACACCTGAGTTCCATGGGATTACCCCTGATGAGATGAACCTTGAGGTTGAGCTACCGCTTTTTGGCTTTAAAACAGCGTTAGTGAAGGATGTGATAAGATGGGCGGAGGCAACATATGCATCGCGCATTGGGTTTGATTTTAGCCATATCACAGATCTAACCCGGCGCCAGTGGTTGCAGCATAGAGTTGAGTCAACATACATAGACTTTAGCAAGCAAGACCAAATTGAAATTTTAAAAGGCCTTACCAAAGCAGACCTTTTTGAGCGGTTTTTGGCGGTCAAATTCCCTGGTGCTAAACGGTTTGGCCTCGAAGGTGGCGATAGTTTAATACCTCTGCTTGAATTTGTATTACAATATGGCGCGCATCAGAAGTTGTCTGAAGTCGTCATTGGCATGGCTCATCGTGGACGTTTGAGTGTATTAACAAACGTGATGGATAAACCTTATGCGGCGGTGCTGAGTGAGTTTAAGTATGGCATTCCTATTCACCGTGAGTTGGGTAGCGCAGGCGATGTGAAATACCACATGGGCGCTTCAACAGATCGTATTATGGCTGATCATACGCTCCATTTAACACTCATGCCTAATCCATCACATTTAGAGGCTGTTAACCCAGTGGCTATGGGGAAGGTAAGGGCCCGTCAGGATGAGTTCAAAACTCAAGATGCGGCGATGTGCGTTTTGATCCACGGGGATGCCGCTTTCCCAGGTCAGGGAGTTGTGGCGGAATGTCTAGCCATGTCTGAGCTTAAAGGGTTTTCTATAGGTGGTACTTACCACATTATCATCAATAACCAGGTAGGTTTTACCACGAACCCAGATTGCTCGAGATCAACCTACTATTCTTCCGACTTGGCTAAGGGCTTTGACATGCCCATTTTCCATGTGAATGGCGATGATCCAGAGGCCGTAGTTTTTGCGGGCCAGATTGCGGCTGAGTATAGGGCTAAGTTTAGCTCAGATGTCATTATTGATTTGGTTTGCTATCGTAGGCATGGTCATAACGAAGGTGATGAGCCAGTTTTTACGCAACCAAAAATGTACGGGATCATCTCGAATCATCCGACACCACGTATCATTTACGCCGATAAGTTGGTGCAAAGTGGGGTTATTACCCAAGCAATGGTGGAAGAGTTTAAAACGCAATTTGAGCAACAAATGCAAAAAGCGTTCGATGAAACGGAATCGTATAAGTCAGTCAAACCAGATTGGCTTGAAGGGCGTTGGTCGCACATAAAAACGGATGATGACAAATCGCAGCCTGTTACGGGTTTAGATCTAAAAAAGCTCCAGAGTATTGGAGAAAAGCTCTTTACAGTGCCAAGCCATTTTAACCTAAACCCAAAAATTGCCCGGCAAATTGAACAAAAAAAGCAAATGCTTATTACAGGCAAAGAGTTAGACTGGGGGACTGGTGAAGCACTAGCCTTTGCGAGTTTGGTGGCTGAAGGTCGGAAGGTAAGGCTGACTGGCCAAGATAGCCAGCGGGGTACTTTCTCTCATCGTCATGCAGTTTTGACTGATCAAGTTACTGAGGAAACTTATACCCCAATCCACTCGCTGACTGCCGAGAAAGAACTTTTTGAAGTGACTAATAGCCTATTATCAGAAGCGTCAGTCGTAGGGTACGAGTACGGTTATGCTTACAACTCCCCCGATGCGTTAGTGCTATGGGAAGGGCAATTTGGTGATTTTGCTAACGGCGCACAAGTTTACATGGACCAATTCATTAGCGCCGGTGAATCAAAGTGGCTGAGGAAGAATGGTATCGTCTTGCTCTTGCCACATGGCTATGAAGGGCAAGGCCCAGAACATTCATCGGCAAGGTTGGAGAGATATTTACAATTGTGCGCTGGTGGGAATATGCGTGTAGTAAACTGCACGACTCCCGCTAACTTTTTCCATGCATTACGCAGGCAGCTGCATAGCCAAACTCGTAAGCCTCTGGTAGTGATGACGCCGAAATCATTGCTCCGCCATAAACAGGCTGTGTCAGATTTAGCTGAGTTTGGTTCGGGCAAGACTTTCCGGCCAGTGATCGCTGATGCTAACCTTTCGTCTGGCCAAGGTATTGAGCGGATCGTAATAACATCGGGTAAAGTTTATTATGACTTGAAAACTATGCTTGATGGGCATTTGGACAAAAAGATTGCTCTTATTCGCCTTGAACAATACCATCCATTCCCTGAAGCAGACATTGTGGCAGCTCTAAAAAGCCATACCGGCGCTCAAGTTATCTGGTGTCAGGAAGAACCACAGAATATGGGTGCGTGGACGTTTGTGCGCCCATATCTTGAGAAGGTTTTGGAGGCGCTGAAGTTCAAACATGCCTTGCAATATGTCGGAAGGCCTGCGGAGGCATCTCCGGCTGTGGGTTCAGATAAAGTGCATGCTGTGGAACAACAAAGGCTGGTTGAAGAAGCGCTTAACATATAATAATATATTGATGGAATTAAACGAAAGTTAGAGGGTCAAATGTCTACGCAAATTAAGGTGCCAGCTCTAGGTGAATCTGTTACAGAGGCTACTGTTGCAAAGTGGATTAAAAAACCTGGCGATAGTGTTTTGCTGGATGAACCTGTGGTTGAACTGGAAACCGATAAAGTGACCCTAGAAGTTGGATCGCCTGCTGCTGGTGTTCTAAAAAGCATTGAAGTGCAGCAGGGTGTTAATGTCAGCGTTGGGGCTTTACTAGGTACGGTTGAAGCTGGTGCAGTGGCTGCTAAGACAGAAGCGGCACCTTCTTCTGGTAAAACTGCTGAACCACTTGCCGCTAAAGCTGCTGTAGCATCTGAGATGCCCCTGGCTCCATCGGTTAAAAAGCTTGTGGCTGAGAACGCACTTGTTCCACAAAATATCGCTGCAAGCGGTAAGGATGGCAGACTCACAAAAGGTGATGTGTTGTCGCATCTTAAAGGTGGTAGCAGTTCTGGAGTCTCTCGCCATGAAGAGCGAGTTCCAATGAGCCGACTGCGTAAGAAAATCGCTGAAAGGCTCAAGTCAGCTCAAGATACCGCTGCTATTTTGACGACTTTTAATGAAGTGGATATGTCGACTGTTATGGATGTACGTAACAGGCTTAAGGATCGTTTCGAGAAGAGGCATCAGGTTAAGCTTGGATTTATGTCTTTCTTCGTTAAAGCTTGTACGACAGCTTTGAAAGAGTTGCCAGCAGTTAATGCGCGCATTGATGGCGATGATATTGTCTATCACAACTATTGCGATGTTGGTGTGGCTGTTGGTACAGCACAGGGGTTAGTCGTTCCTGTTGTTCGTGATGCAGATAAAATGTCATTCGCGCAAATCGAGTCAGCGATTGCTGAGTATGGCAAAAAAGCCAAAGAGGGAAAGCTTTCTATCGAGGATATGACCGGTGGAACCTTCACCATTTCAAATGGTGGTGTGTATGGATCATTGATGTCAACGCCGATTCTTAACCCTCCTCAATCGGGCATTTTGGGTATGCACAAAATCCAGGAGCGTCCAATGGTTCATAATAGTCAAATTGTGATTAGGCCTATGATGTATCTAGCGCTTTCATATGACCATCGAATCATTGATGGTAAAGAAGCGGTAACTTTCCTTGTGCGTGTCAAAGAGTGCTTGGAAGATCCAGAGCGTATGCTACTTGAGGCTTAATTCTACGTGCGTGTAAGAGAGCTTGGAAGGCCCAGAGCGTATGCTACTTGAGGCTACCATCCCTCCCGTCATCTCATACCGAAAAAAGGCGTAGGCCTTCCTTTTGTGTCATTCCCGCACCCTCTTTGTCTTCCCGGACACCTCCCTATGTCTTCCCGGACGCAGATCCGGGATCCAGGCTTTATATGGGCCCCCGCTTTCGCGAGGGTGACGGGCTTTGTTTTCTTTTGCTAGTGTAGGGCTTCTGGTTTATTTCAAGCTGCATATTCAGTCTTTGCATGTGGCACAGGCGACTTAAAAGTGTACAATCCATGAAAATTTGTTAAAATAAAAATATTGCCATGGAAACAAGGCGATAGGTATAAAGCTATTAAGCAAAACTGATTTCATTTAAGGGAAAAAGATGGGACAACGTGTTATAAGTTTGGGTTCGATGAAAATTTCGAATGAGCTTCCTTTTGCTCTCATTTCGGGCCCTTGTGTTATTGAAAGTCGGGAGCATGTGTTTAAGATTGCCGATCAGCTCGTCAAAATCACTCAAAAACTCAATGTTCCTCTAATTTTTAAATCTTCTTTTGATAAAGCTAATCGCACGAGTATTCGAGGCTATCGAGGCATAGGAATTGATGAGAGCCTTAAGATTTTTCAGGAAATCAAAGATAATTTTGGGTGCCCAGTTTTGACTGATGTGCATGAAAGTGAGCAGTGCAAAGTTGTAGCGCAAGTCGTGGATGTATTGCAGATTCCAGCCTTTTTATGCAGGCAAACAGATCTTTTGCTGGCCGCTGGAAAGACAGGTAGAGCTCTCAACGTGAAGAAGGGACAATTTCTTGCCCCTTGGGATACTGTAAATATTGTGAAGAAAATTGATGAAACAGGCAATCCAAATACTATGCTTTGCGAAAGAGGTGCTAGTTTTGGTTATAATACGTTGGTAAACGATATGCGCGCTTTACCAATTATGGCTGCAACGAGTTGTCCTGTCATTTTTGATGCCACTCATTCTGTGCAACAGCCTGGGGGTGCTGGGGCCTCTACGTCTGGTGATCGTAGGTTTGTTCCAATTTTAGCCAGAGCCGCTGTGGCTGTTGGTGTTGCTGGTGTGTTTATGGAAACGCACGATAACCCGGATCAGGCTCCAAGTGATGGTCCTAATATGATCCATCTAAACGATATGGAAAATTTATTGAGAATTTTAAAGAATATGGATGAGATTGCTAAAGCAAACGTGATCTTTATTGATAGAAATGCTTGAAAAAATGAGGATAAGCTATATTTCAGCATATGAAGTGCTTGACTCACGCGGGACACCAACGGTGGAAGTTGAGCTTTGTATCGATGGGGTTCCTGTTATTGCTTCTGTTCCTTCCGGTGCCTCGACAGGTAAAAAGGAAGCCTTAGAATTAAGGGATGGTGACCTTAAGCGTTTTCGCGGCAAAGGAGTTCGAACAGCTATTGATAACATTCAAATAATTATTTCCAAAAAGGTGATGGGGCAATTTTTTTCATCCCAAGCTGAATTTGATCAAACGCTATGTGAGATTGATGGGACAGCGAATAAATCAAGGTTAGGTGCCAATGCAACGTTAGGTTTGAGTTTAGCATTTGCGAGAGCGAAATCTTTGTTTATCGATAAGCCACTTCATGAAAGCTTTGATATTTCTGCAGAATGCAAATTGCCAGTACCATTGATGAATCTTATCAATGGCGGCGCACATGCGGATAACCCTCTTAGCATTCAAGAGTTTATGATTGTTCCTCATGGGTTTAATACATTCCAAGATGCCCTTCAGTGTGGCGCTGAAGTATTTGCGTATTTGAAAGAAACCCTTAAGGCACGTGGGCTTTCTGTAAATGTTGGCGATGAAGGTGGATTTGCTCCAGAAATAAAGCAGACACAGTTGGCCCTCGATTTGCTTGCTCTTGCTGTTGAAAAGGCTGGTTATGCATTGGGAAGCCAAGTAGGTTTTGCTTTGGATGTGGCTGCCAGTGAATTGTATGAAAATGGTAAGTATTCCTTCAGTGAGGAAAACCTGACATGTGGCCGAGATGAACTCGTCTTGTTTTATGATAGGCTGATTCATGATTACCCAATCATGTCTATTGAAGATGGTTGTGCGGAGGATGATTATGAAGGTTGGCGGTTGTTGACGGAAGCTTTTGGCGAGACAGTCCAGCTCGTGGGGGATGACTTATTTGTCACCAATATTGTTCAGTTAGAGGAAGGTATACGCACACATATGGCTAACGCCATTTTGATCAAGGTAAACCAAATCGGAACGTTAACAGAAGCGCTAGATGCTATCCGTTTAGCCAATGAAGGAGGCTATAAATCCATCGTGTCACACAGGTCAGGGGAAACGGAAGATGCCTTTATTGCTGATCTTGCTGTTGGGACAGGGGTAGGGCAAATCAAAACGGGTTCCCTTTCTCGTTCGGATCGAGTGGCTAAATATAATCAGTTGATTAGGATTGAGCGAAAAGCTCAAAACTCAATTAAATACGCAGGCTCAGAAGCATTTTTGAGCGATATTATTAAAAGGGTTGCGTCATAGTGGATCGTGGCATTAAAAAGCAACTGAAGCCGATTCTTTCATCGACCATTGTTTTTGCGGTTATCGCTTACTTTGTTTACAATATTATTCAAGGTGACCGAGGGCTTATTGCTATGTTACGGTTATTTAAACAAATTAATGAAGCACAGGAAGTTCTCGCGAAGATAGAAGAGCAAAATAAAACTCTGATAAATCGCATCGAGCTTTTACGTCCAAATCATCTTAGCCAAGATATGTTAGATGAGCAGGCCCGCTTGCAATTAGGCTATGTGGATGGCGAAGAGGTGGTCGTATTGCAGGATAAAATTTCTGAAAAGCCACAGCAGAATGACAAATAAAGCCTGGGTCATCGTTGATTCTCAAAAAATTGGCGCCCGTAATCAATGCCTTGGTTTAGCCGCGGCTCTTGGTTTAGAAGCTGTTCTCAAGCTTGTGGATGTAAAACCTATTTTCCGGTACTTACCTTCTGTCATATGGCCGCGATGCATGGGTGTTTTAACGCCGATGACGTGCCAATCTTTTGATGATCATGACTTACCTTCTGTATTCATTGCGTCAGGTCGCAGAGCGTTGATTCCAGCTATTGTGCTTAAAAGGCAATATCCTTCAATTCCCTTAATCTTGCTTCAAAAGCCTTCTATTTTTAAAAAAGTTCCCGATGTGATTATTTTGCCTGAGCATGATAATTATGAAGGGAAAAATGTTTTAACTATGATTGGTAACCCTCATCTGGTGAATGCTGTGACTGTTCAGGCTGTATTGGATCAATTTGGAAACCTGAAGAAGATGGCGGCGGGGAAAAAGGTTGTTACCTTGCTTTTGGGTGGCCCGAATAAGGCTTTTGATTTTCCAATAGATAATATGGCAGATATGATTAAGCGACTATTAGATGAGCTTGAGCAGAATATAGATATTGTCTATTTGGTAACGCTCTCTAGGCGCACACCAAAAGCTATTCAAAATCTTCTTTTTAAAATAAACCATCCGCGCATGTATGTGTGGGATAATACTGGCTCCAATCCGTATCTAGCCTTTCTAGGGTTAGCTGATATGTTCGTGATTACGGCAGATTCTGTGGCTATGACCTCTGAAGCGGCCTCAATGGGAAAGCCTATCCATTTGATTAATCTGCCTGGAAAGTCTAAAAAATTTGAACGTTTCCATGCTATGCTTAAGAGCCATGGTATTTCACGCGATCTGGCTCTTCCTTTAGAGACTTGGAGCTGTAATCCTTTGAGGGAAACAGAAAGAATTTCGAAAGAAATTCAAAAATATCTTAGTTTAAAATAATAAATCAGTCATTTCTTTTGTCACTAATTAATCAAATTTTTACGTTTAATGAGTAAAAATTAATAAAAATTAATTGTAGTGGGGAATTAATGAAAAATCGCTTTTTATTGACAACATTTCTGGCCGTAGGATTTATCTGTCATATGCCAGGCTATCTTGTTGCTCAAGTCAAGGATGCTGCGGAGCATACTAGTGCCACAACAGCAGCGTCAAAAGCTCATGAAGGTGATCACTGTAAGCGAATCCTCGCTGTTGTAGACCTTGGTTCAGGCGGCACCAAAGCTGACAGAATGGAAGTAGATCATTGCAGAGAAAAACTGGTACGTAATATAGGAAAAACTATTAACGAGACAGTTCAATATTCTGTAGCGATGGCTGAAGCTAAAACAGATAGGCTTCCGGATTCTATTCAAACCACTGGTATTGAAAAAATCTCTTCTATTAAGACTACGCTTAGTGAGGGTGACGATAAACCAGAGAAGTTAGCTGGTGTTGCAACTGAAGCTATGCGTAGGGCAAAAAATGGTTGTGAATTTCTTGATAAAGTCAGAAAAGAAACCGGTGTTGCCATTAAAAGAATAAATCAAGATATGGAAGGCATCCTTGGATACGTTGCGGCTTTTGGCCATAAAGATATGGATAAAACATGGTTTGCTCATAAAGAAGGCGGGAAAGTTACTGGGTATAAGCATGACAAAGCTGTTGTTTGGGATATTGGCGGTGGAAGCCTTCAGTTAACACTCTACAAAGAGCCAGTTGATAGGTATAAAAGAGCAGGTAAAACCGATCCGCACAGCTACGTTGTATACGGTGGTCATGTGGCATCTGGAACATTTAGAGCCATGGCAACAGCTGTGCTTGAAGGTGAGGATAAGGCTGGAACAATTAAAACACCAAATCCAATTAATAAAGAGTTTGGAAATATGTTGGCTAATATGGCCTACTCAATTGGTGTATCAACTGTTCCAGATGAGATCAAAGCAGCTATTAAAGCATCAGGTGGACAAGTTATCGCCATCGGTGCCGTGCACAATCGAAGTGTTGCAAATGCCATTACAAAGGCTACAAAGGTGGATGTAGCTGAACGGGGATATTACACCAATGAAGACGTTAGGAGTGCCGCTAAGGCATTGCTTGGCAAAAAGGATGCTGCAATTGAGACTGCCTTAGGGCTACTTCCAGGTGCAGATCTTGCTCCTACCCAGTTAACTAACTTAATACTAGTTGCTGGTGTTATGAAAAAAGCAGGCATTACAAAGGTTTGGTTGGTTGATGCCAATACAGGAAAAGGAGCCTTTCTTTGGGATGATCTATGGGCAGATGATGAGAAATTTGACCCATGTAGTTCCGATGAAAAAATGCATGAGGTTTCCATGTTCCTTGAAGATGCTGGGTTGGCTTCAAAACCAGGCGAGCATGATGCTCCTACTACAGAGGAGGGAATCGCCACGCTGGAGCATAAGAGAAAAGAGGTCGTAGCTGCTGACAATGTTGCACGCAATAAAAAGTATAGTTCTGGCTTAATGGGTCGGATTGCTGCTTCAAAGGCAGAAGAGAGTAAGCCAAGTGGTGATGCTGAAGAGCCGGCAAAGAAAGGCGCTGGTCATCTGACAAAAGTAAAAGGTAAGGTAAAAGGTAAAGTTAAAGGTAAAGGTAAGGTAAAAGGTAAGGGTAAAGCTGATACTGACAAATAATTTTGTGCTTGATTTTCCAGATGCCCGCTATGAGCTCAGCGGGCATCTTTTTGTTTGAACGAAATGGGCTTGAAAAAAGTCGCTATAAGATGCTTAAATAGTTTAGCGAGTATTTAAAAAGAATAACATGTCATTTCGTAACAACCTGATTTTAGATACAGATAGTTATAAGTCCAGCCATTGGTTGCAATATCCTCCTGGAACGGAAGGGTTGTATGCATATTTTGAAAGCCGTGGGGGGCAATACCCTGGTGTTGTTTTTTTTGGTCTTCAATATTACCTTCAAGAATACCTCTCAAGGCGGATTACTGAGAAAATGGTTGAAGAGGCCGCTTCTTTCTTTAAAAAACATGGGATGCCTTTTAATCACAGGGGGTGGCTTCATATTGCTAGAGATTTAGGTGGATATATTCCCGTTCACATAAAATCTGTGCCTGAGGGAACCTACGTGCCAAATGGGAATATTTTGTTTTCTGTTGAATCAACAAGTTCGGAAGCCTTTTGGATTGTTACATGGCTCGAAACTCTCATTGCTCGAGTTTGGTACCCAATAACTGTCGCAACTAAAAGCTATTTCATTCGTAAAAAAATCATGGGGCTGCTTGATAAAACAACCGATAATCCAGAAGATGAAATTGAATTTAAATTACACGATTTTGGCGCAAGAGGAACAAGCAGCCAGGAATCAGCGGGTATTGGTGGTGCGGCACATTTAGTAAGCTTCTGTGGTAGTGACAATGTATTTGGTGTGAATTTTGCAAATCATTACTACAACGATGAAATGGCAGGGTTTTCTATTCCGGCGGCTGAGCATTCAACCATTACATCTTGGGGGCGAGAACATGAAGCCCTGGCTTTTAAAAATGTGTTAGATCATTTCGCAAAGCCTGGAGCCATTGTTGCTGTCGTTTCTGACAGCTATAATATTTGGGATGCAATCGATAATATATGGGGTGATGCCCTTAAAGAGCAGGTTATAAAATCTGGTGCGACTATCGTTATTAGGCCTGATTCAGGTGACCCAACAAGTGTTGTTTTGGCTGTTTTGCGGGAATTAGAAAGATATTTCGGGTCTCAGCTTAATTCAAAAGGGTATAAGGTTCTCAACTATGTGCGTGTTATCCAAGGGGATGGAATTAATGAATCAGTGATCGATAAAATTATTAATCATGTATCTGATGCTGGCTATAGCCTAACAAATGTTAACTTTGGTATGGGAGGAGCGCTTTTGCAGCAGTTAAATCGTGATACGCAAAAAATGGCTTATAAGTGCTCTTTGATTATTATTAACCAAAAGCCTCAGCCTATCTTTAAAGATCCTGTCACGGATCCAACCAAAAAATCTAAAGCTGGTAAGCTATCATTAGTTAGGCATGCGGGATTTTATCAGACGATTCATGAGGAGGAACTTTGTGGGCGTGAAGATTTACTGGTCCCTGTGTTCAGTAATGGAGAAATCTTAAAAACACACTCTTTATACGATATTCGGCAAAGATTGCATGGGCATAATGATGTCTAGCCTAGGGCTATGAAAAATCGCGGAAATAAATAATAAAAAAATCCTATGCCCCTTGATTTTCGATTGACGCGCACCATATGAAGTGAGGGTTTGAAAAAGCCTGCTTTCGAAAGAGAGCTTCTCTCCTACAAAGGAGCAGCATCTGCTCCCTTCAGGACAGCTATGACGGTGGGGGCCGTCGTCTTGAAGTTGTTATTGGGTTGACAGAGGGTAAGCCATAGGGTTTACCCTCTTGTTGTCTGAAGTCCATAGACTACTAGCGATTAAATTTTTATTTATTTTGGGGCTTTAGTCCGACACTGAGTTTGAGCGCCTTCGGATAAAATGAATAACCGCATATACACCTAAGCACATGAGGCCTAAGGCAATCATAGAGGCAACTTTGCTGAATTTTTTTGTTTTTGCAGGCAATTCAAAGGTCTTGTCGATTTTACGCGAAATCCCCATTTGGTCATTTAGCTGCGAATTCTCTTTAGCTGGAGAAACATATTTAACCAAACTTTGAGAAGAGGCATTCATTAAAGCAGGGCTTGAAGAAATAGATTGGGTTGAAATTTCATGCTCCATGTTAGCACTGGCTGCATGAATAAAGGTTATAGATAGCGCGCAGGCGAGCAGAATTTTTCTGGATAATTTCATCGTTTACCCCAAAGGCTTTGCTATATTTTGGTGGGCCAGGGAGGACTTGAACCTCCGACCTCACGCTTATCAAGCGCGCGCTCTAACCAACTGAGCTACTAGCCCAAAACCTTTAACAATGCTTGTATAACGGTGTTCGGACGTTGATGCAAGCATAATTATTGCTGTACTCTGATTAAGTTTATAATTTAATCAGTTATTGAATTAATTATGCTCAACTGTTATAAGTTTGCATCAAACAAAATTGTGGTGAGCCAACGCAAAATGAAATTTCTTCGAAATAATATGACAATCCTATTTAGCATTGTAATAAGTGTTACACCTATTATGGCCAGTGATTCAAACCTGTTAGGCATTGATGGGCAAGAGGTAAAAGGCTTAACGAGAAAAACCATAACGCAATATTATGATAAGCCTGAAACATTTGAAGATTGGCTGGATTCAAAAATGATGATAGTCAATGATACTGTGGCATCTATCAGTATGATATATGCCGTGACAGGGCTCGGACCATTAGCTTTCCTGGATAAATTACTTGAAAAGAGGGCAAGAGTGGGCTCTTTATCACCGCAAGGCGCCGCCGCAGGAATGAGGCGGGCACGCTCCTTTACTAGCATGGCTGAAATAGCTCAAGAAGGCTCCAGTTTTGCTTTCCAGCATGTTTCGAAAATATTGATGCATGTTGTTCGTGCCAAAACTTTTGTGCCGGTAATGGGTGGAATAGCACTGGCAGCTGGTGCGTACTATGTTTATCAGCATTGGGATTGGCAACAAGGCTTTGGCTCTAATATTTATAATGTGAGGCAGGCAGCATGGGAGGATGCATCATGGTTGGCTTCAAAAGCAGCATTTGCCCTTAGGAAAGTTGCTGGTTATTCGTTAGCTATAGGTCTGAATGGAGCGATAATGCCGTATATTTGCACAAAAGCGCATGTCTTTGCCTTTGCACGTATGCTTAAACTCAACCATGCTATGTTAGGGTTAAGGCCAGATGCTCCACATGCGTTTGGTAAATACCTTGTTACTCTTGCTGAAACAGGAGCTGTTATCGCTCCTTACGGTTCGGCAAATTATCAAGAGGCTGAGGCATTAAAAGCCTTAAAAAGGGATATGTTTAGGAGCATTGCTCAGCTTGATCTTGGTAAAATGCAAGAAGTATTTTTTCAGCAAGTACCTGAATACATGGGCAAAATAACAAACCATATCAAGAATGCCTACACCAATGGTTGGAACTGGGTAAAAAGCTGGTTTTAAAATCTACTTCGTCATTTGCGTGATTTATATTCCATTTGATCATTCAACTATGTTTGCTGAGCGCGAAGCTCCCAGACATCCACTTTTGCCACTCCGCACACTTCCTTTTTGTCCTCCCTGGCACTTCCTTTTTGTCTTCCCGGGTACCTCCTTTTTGTCAGGTATGAGGAAAGTGTTGCTTAAGTTCTGAGAAAGTTGTGCATTCCCACACACCCTCTTTGTCATTCCCGCACCCCTTTCTTGTCATTCTCGCACTTGATGGGCCTTGTTGCATGGATGAGGGAGGGTATTGGCAAGAGAGAAGAGTT
>MKSY01000016.1 GCA_001897475.1 Alphaproteobacteria bacterium 43-37 | reverse complement strand
TTCTCCCCAAAAAAGCTCTTGCGGCTAAAAAACGACCCCTGGCCCCCCGCTTTCGCGAGGGTGACAAGAAAAAGAGCGAGGAGGGCAGGGAAGAAAACGAGGAGGGCAGGGAAGAAAACGAGGAGGGCAGGGAAGAAAACGAGGGTGGCAATTGAGATTGTAGAATGACGAGTGAATTGCTAGGATATTATAGATGTGTGGTGCGGCTAGCCCAAGATAGAATTGGTCTATTTTATGTCTTTTCGCTTATAGAATAACGGATAGATGCGTAATGGATTTTATCGCGGCCTTCTTATGATTTATCTTTAAAATAACACGTTAAAACATAGCGTTTGTTTGTTATTGAGGCATCTGGGACAATAATGCGTACAGCATAGCCACCCGCTAGAACCGGAAGTGTTGTTTCAGTGAAGCTGGTTACAGGTTTTGTCGCGCCACTATTAATCGAGTTAAGCAGAGTGTTAAACTGATCGTTTGTTGTCGTGCCTACAACCCAAGCTGGGCCGATATTGTCATTTGCGAAGAAATCACTATCAGTTGGTTGAATAATTGTTCCAATCAAGCAGGATTGTAGTTGTTGCTTGATGCTCCATTCCGTTACAGCAAAAGTAGATGATGGGTTGGTTACTAGAGGATAGCGAAAATATGTAAGCGCTGCGGGTGCTACCCAAATTACGCCAGCTCGGGCAGCTTCAGGTACAGTTGCTTCACTTGCGGCAATAAATTGACCAGCGCCGGCAGACGTTACAGGATCAGTAGCGTTCACAGACTGGCGTAATTTGCCTGTGCTAGGAGCAGCTAAATGCTTTATAAGTTCCAAAATCTGTGCGTTGGTTCGACCGTTATGTGACACTTGATGTAAGGAGAAATCTCCTACTTGCGCAAGTTCTGTTGCGGCTGTTGCTGTTGACGTTGCAAATGCGCAAGTCATAGTTAACAAAAGGTTGGTCAAATTTTTGCGCATGTTTAACTCTCATATTGACTGGTTTGGTTCAATGTAGCCATAAATTGCTAACAAAAACTTAAGCTAAATCTTGGTGTTATTTTAGAATCCAGCGTGGGAATTCTATGGGTCAGCGTGATCTGTATAGATGAGACAAAAAAAATTTTGAATTCTGTGCAAAAAATAATCTATAAATAGCTATCATTGGGCTCATGCTGCCTGAATAACAATTGGGCTTTTAAGTCTTTAGCCTCCGCTCATGAACATAACTAGGAAAACGAAACTCATGATTAGACCTATATTAACAAAATTATTACGCAAGCACGCTTTTGGCGCTTTTGCACCCGCCAATACAAGCTATTCACCCACCACAACACATGGTCTGCACAAAATGAACTATGATGGGTATCTTAAAAACATCATCGTTTATCGGTGTGTGACCCTTATTGCTAGAAGCCTGGCGAGCGTTCCGCTTAATGTATATGTGGAGCAAGAAAAGCAAGATGCTCATCCGCTTCAGATTTTACTGCAAAAGATAAACCCATATCAATCCAGGGCAACATTTTGCGAAACAATTGCATCTTATTTCCTTTTAACGGGAAACTGCTATGTCGAAATGATCAAAGATGCGGCAGGTAAGCCGGTTGAGCTTCACGCTCTTCGCCCTGATCGAATTGAAATTGTCAGCAATTCATTGGGTGAAGCTGCCTTATATCGATTGCGTGTGGGTGGCTTAGAAAGAGACATACCGGCAGAAGGTGAGCATGGCGCCTTGCTGCATATTAAATCTTTTCATCCTCAGAATGATTGGTTTGGACTAAGTCCGTTAGAGGCGGCAGCTTTATCTATTCATCAGCATAACACCATTACTAAGCATAATATTTCTCTAATGGAAAATGGTGGCCGCCCAACTGGGGCTATTATTGTGAAAACAGGGGCTTATGGATTAGATGATGCTCAGCGTGAAAGGCTGAAAAGTGAAATTGAAGGCATTTATAAAGGATCGGCAAATGCTGGAAAGCTGGTTGTCCTTGAAGGGGATTTTGAGTGGCGTGAGATGGGCCTTTCTCCAAAAGATATGGATTTTATCGATGGAAAAAATCAATCGGCTCGAGAGATTGCGCAGGCATTTGGTGTTCCTCCAATGTTGGTGGGTGTTCCCGGAGATGCAACATTCGCAAACTACCGTGAGGCGCGGTATCATCTTTGGGAGGATACAATTTTACCGATCCTGGATCATTTTTTGGCTGAAATGTCTATTTGGTTTGAGGGATATTATGATGGTAATGTGACTATTCGGCCTGATTTAGATTCTGTACCTGCGCTTGGCCTGAAGCGAGATGTGTATTGGCAGAAAATTGCTTCTGCTGGATTTCTCTCTGAAGATGATAAAAGAAAGTTGCTTGGGTTTGGTGTATTAAATCCTGATCAGTAACTAATGATTAAGACTGGCAATTAATAATTATTCGCACCAAGTAAAAGTCTATGAAATTTTCGCACTTTTTACTTGCATTCATCCTTTAATAAATATATATCAAGAATGATACAAAGTGACCAACAGGTTTGGTTTTTTACTTTGTGTAAGCGAGTATGGTTATCCAAACCTTGGCGTTAGTTAAACTAGCGCCATTTTTTTATGCTTAATTGTTGTCAAAAAGTTCCTTTCGATGAAGGAAAAAACAATCTTTCTTAAGGGTGGCAGAACATTAGTAGGCAAAAATTTCACCTCAAATTAAACAGGTTAGGCAAAAATTTCTCAAGCTCATTAAATTAACATTTTAAGTGACATTTTACCTGAGTTTCGATAAGTTTTACCAATTATTATTGATGAAATTGCAGGAAATAAAATGATGTCGAAATTGCTTGCTCGCCGGTTGGATGTGATCAAACCTTCAGCCACTCTTGCTGTTAACAGTAAGGCTATTGCTTTGAAGAATCAGGGCAAAGATGTGATCAATTTGAGTGTGGGTGAACCTGATTTCGATACGCCTGATTTTATCAAAGAAGCAGGCTATCGCGCTATTCAAAATGGACAAACAAAATACACCATTGTAGATGGCACTATTGAGTTGAAGCAAGCCATTGCGGCTAAATTTAAGAGGGAGAATGGCTTAGAGTATGCCCTTAATCAAATTACTGTGGCAGGTGGTGGAAAGCAGGTTCTTTACAATGCATTTATGGCAACCCTTAATCCTAATGATGAGGTGATTATTCCTGCGCCCTATTGGACATCATACCCAGAAATGGTGCTTTTGGCCGAAGGAAAGCCAGTGTTTATTGAGACGGATCATTCTGTTCGTTTCAAGATTACTCCCCAGCAATTAGAGCAAGCTATCACGCCATATACAAAATGGTTTTTGTTGACTAGCCCAAGCAACCCAACGGGCGTAGCGTATACTAAGGAAGAGTTGGTGGCTTTGGGTGAAGTTTTGCTTGGGTATCCGCATGTAAACATTATGGTGGATGATATTTATGAGCATCTCACCTATGATGGGTTTCGGTTTTATACTTTGCCTGAAGTTGTGCCTGGGCTTAAAGAAAGAACATTAGTTATTAATGGGGTATCCAAGACATTCTCAATGACAGGATGGCGTATTGGTTTTGCTGCCGGGAATCCAGATATTATCAAAGCAATGGGCGTGATCCAATCTCAATCAACGTCTAATCCTTGCTCCATATCACAAGCAGCGGCTGTTGCAGCATTAAATGGAGATATGACATTTATTGAAGAATGGAAGGAATCGTTCGTTCAAAGACGGAATTTTGTTTGTAACGCTTTGAATGAGATGTCTGGGATACGCTGCGATGTGCCAGAAGGGGCGTTTTACGTTTTTCCTTCAATTCATGGATTAGTTGGACTTAAAACGCCAGATGGGCAACTCATTGAAAATGATGTTGAATTTGCAGGATATCTTATTGATCAAGCGCTTGTAGCTGTTGTTCCAGGAGTTGCATTTGGCGCTTTTAACCATATGCGCATTTCATACGTTGTCAGCCTCCATTCTTTAGAAATAGCTATGGATAGGTTGGCAGAAGCAATTTGTCGTCTCAAATAAGGGGGCTGATATGAATGGGGATGATAACAAAAATCATTTGGCTTTTGAAGAGTCTCTCACTGATTTGGATGACTCTAAAGGCAAACTTCTTTCAAGTCGGCCCAAAGCTAAGGATTATGAAAAGCTTTCAAAGGCTCTACGTCATAATTTGTTGAAGCGCAAAAGTCAGCAACGCTCTAGGGAGAATTCCTCAGGAGAGTAAGGCAGGGCCTTGCTTGAATAGGTAGCCTGCAGCGATATAAAGTAACTTGGCATGAAGCTTGCAGGATGTGAACCAAGAAAAATGGAAGGTTCACATGGCAGTTAGTTTGGATACCAAAGTTACAAATACACCATTAGCGCAAATGAAAGGCATATCTCGTAGTGCAAGCACGTCAAAGCCAATGGCTAATACGAATACTGTAACGAATAACGGTGGAAAAGCTTTTTCGTGTGAAGTGAATTCTCAGTTGCGGCCAAACGATATATCTGCTCCTGATTCGAGTGAATTGGGATCAAACTTCGATTCAAATACACAAGCACAACCCATTGAGAATGAAGATGAAAATCTTGTTGTTAATGTGTTTGATAATCCTGCAGCCGCAATGAGAGAAGATATTGCAGACGTAGTAGATGCTGTTGAAACACCAGAGGCTGGTGTGGTTGTATTAGCTAACTGCAAAGCTTCTGAAGCAAATCTGAATGCTGAAACCGCACATGTGGTTAAGCCGTTAGGCTCTTTTAATGGGCATGAGCAAGACCAAATTGCTGAGGTAAGTAAAGTAACAGAACCTGAAGTAGCTTTAACCCAAAAAGAAAAAACTGTTGAAGTTGTTTTGCAAGATAAGGCTGGTTTGCAAGAAATGCGAGTTGCTCAGTTGTCACATGAAGCACAAGCTGAAGAAAATCTACAGCCTGAATTTGCAAAGCTTATTAATAAAGAACAGGACAAGATTCAAGATTCTTCAGCGCGTGCAGCAGAAATGTCACAAGATGTGGCCATGGCTGATATCGTTGCCAGAAACGGGCAAGTGCAATCATCCAAGCATGATTCAGGTAATTTGCGTATAGCTTCTGAATCTCATGAACTTCAGGGGCAGAAACAAGAACTATTTGAAAGTGCTTCTGTCATCCAAGTTTTAGCTCAAGAGTCAGCTGAAGGCCAACAAGATAGGCATCTTGAGCAAAGGCTTGATGCACTAGAAAATGAGCATACATATCAAAATCACATAGCACAAGATTTGGCTCCTGAAAATATCATTGCTATGAAATTTGCAATGTCTGCAAACAGGAAAGATGAAGCTTTGCCTGTTGCGCAACCAGCAGTATATCAATCAAGGCATATGAACCCACTTCTTCAAGTTGCTGATGGAATCCATCATGTCATGAAGCAGGGGCAGCAAAATCGATTACACGTACAATTGCTCCCAGAAACACTTGGTGCAATTGATATTGTTGTTGATATGGCAGAAACAGGCAAACTTTCAATTCTTGTTCAAGCAGAAAAATCATCGACATATGATCTTTTACGATTGGATGCCGCAAATATGCATCAGGCCCTAACAAATGCAGGGTTGAATGTGGGTTTGCACAACCTTGAGTTTAGTTACATGAATTCATCTGAGCAAAGTCATTCGAATGGGCATAATCCTACAAATCGCCGCCACTCTCATTCAGGTGAGGGGTTTGAAGTTCAAGAGCCAGTTTTGGATGAGCCTCTTATTCATGTTGATCCAAACTTCGTCCGCATCAGAGCCTAATAGGAGGATAAACTATGTCTATGCCCACGCAGCCAGCCTCACAAAACTCTAGGCCACAAGCTAGTGTGAATGGTTATATGCCAATGAATGCTAAGAATGAGATGCAGAAAAAAACAGGAAATTTGCGGAACCCAAAAGCCGATTTTGCGGATGCAATGCGTACTCACCAACAAGAAGGTCATGCACAAAAGCCGCTGTCAAATACTCCAAATGCAGAGACACGGCTCGTTAAGAATTTTGATAGTATGTTAAAATTTCTTCTTGCAAGCATCAAAAATCAGAGTCCACTCGACCCAATGAGCACTCAAGAGTTTACGCAAGGTTTAGTCCAGTTTGCTGGTATTGAGCAAGCTTTGCAGACGAATAAGCATCTAGGTGATATGAAAGCTTTGATGGATAAGAACCAAGTTCTTGCAAATTTGCAGCTTGTGGATCGACAAGTCAATCTTGTCTCTAATAGCCTTGACTGGAATGGTGATCCTATTGAAGTTACCGTTGCGCCAACAGATGAAAATGCTAAGAAATCAACTCTTTCTATTGTGGCTGCGAATGGTGTCGTTGTTCGTACTTTCGATCTTAACTCGAGTATCGGAACGCAAAAAATTGTTTGGGATGGCATGGATAGCAAAAACTCAGCTTTGCCACATGGTTCCTACAAAATTATGGCCTTATCTTTTGATGAAAAGAATACATCAACGCCGCTTGAAACCAGCGTTCTTACTCGTATTGATGGTATCGATTTTACGACAGAAGTTCCATCTTTGGTTGCTGGATCTGTGAAAGCACCTGTCACGAGCGTTCAGCAGATCTACGCAAAGAAGGCCGTTGATTTGAAAGCCGATAAACGGCCAGCAACTGTAGCAACACGCGTAGAAGTGCCAAGTGATGCAAAGCCTGTTTCAAATGGTGTGCAGATGCCAAGACAGGAGTCTTTTGATTCACCTGAGGTAGAGGGTGTGGCGAGTAATGTAAATGCTACTGATAAGATAGTTTTATCATAGGACAATAGGATAACAAGGGAGAATAGATTATGAGTTTAAATGGTGCAATTAGCGCAGCAGTTTTCGGGCTTAAAGCTAACGCGCAGGCTTTAGGTGCTAGCTCTGACGATACAGCAAACTCCAGGGCTGTTGCTTATAAACGAACTCAAACAACGTTTTCAACGTTAGTGAGCTCATCAAGTGGTGGTGGAGCATATGTTCCAGGTGGTGTTGAGGCTCGTACACAGCGTATTGTTGAAGAAATTGGTAACCCTATGCAAACAACCTCGCAAACGGATCTTTACATTGAGGGAAGAGGTTTTTTCGTGGTGGATACGGGCGGTGCGGCTAACCGTAAGTTATTTACACGTGTTGGCGATTTTTTTCCAGACAGCCAAAATAAACTTAAGAATTCATCAGGTCATTATCTTATGGGATGGAGAACTGATCCAAATGGTGTGCCCACCAATGGTAACTTAAACGCATTGGAAAGTCTTGAAACTGTTGATATCAGCGCTGCAGCCGGTGGTGCGCAACAAACCACGTCATTTAGGTACGGTATCAATTTACCTCAACAGGACATAGTCGGAAAAGTCTATACAAACAATGAGACTGTCTACGATTCATTAGGTGTTCCTCATGAAATTACGTTTACTTGGACTAAGACAGTTAAAGGTGGTAGCGGCTCGCTTCAAACGTGGACTCTCAGTATAAGTGGGCCGGATGCCACTGTTGAAAAGGGGGCGGGTGGCGGCGGTGTATATACAGCTGTTCCTATTGAATTTGATGGTGTTGGTGCGCCTGCTTCATTTAATGGTGTTGCATCACCAACAGCTACTATGCCGGCTATTGCTATTACGTGGGCAAATGGTGCGAACTTAAGCATAATTAATTTTGATGTTGGGAAAATTGGCGAGCTTACTGGTGTCACAGCCTACTTCGGAGACAATTTAGTCAATCGTCGTGAACAAGATGGTGGTCAGGTTGGTAACTTTGTTTACGCGAACGTTGACGCGGATGGCATTGTTACAGCGTTTTTTGATAACCAGACAAAAGTTAAAATTTATAAAGTTCCTGTTGCTATAGTTCCTAACCCACGTGGTATGACGGCAATTACAGGTAACGCTTTCACAATTTCAACGGCATCAGGTAACTTTAACCTGAATGTTGCTGGTGCTGGTGGCAGCGGCTACATTCGATCTCAAAAACTTGAAGAATCCACTGTGGACATTGCCACTGTGTTTTCTCAAATGACATTATGCAACCAAAACTTCTCAGCCTGTTCTGAAAGCTTTAGAACAGCAAATGAAATGTATAGAGAGTTAAAGCAGTTGCAACGATAATCATGACTCTAGACTTGGATTATTACGATTTAACTTGCCCGGCATTTGTCGGGCAATTTCTTGTGTAAAATTTTATCTTGTTTTTATAATTTAGTTATTCTAGCCTTAAGAAAAGAAATTGTGGTGAATGGTAATTATTACAACTAAGCAATCCTTAGATTTTATAAGTTATAGCTGGCAATTAGGAAGGCCCAAATGGTTGAAAGATATGCGGATAGTATCTTAAAAAATTGTGAGGCCGTTGACAATATCTGTGCTCCAATTTTCTCATCTTTAAAAACTAAAGCCTTCAGCTTTTGCAGGGCCTATGAAGGTGGGGGACGCGTATACTTTTGTAATTTTTCGGATTGGGGCGAGCACGTCATTAAAAGAGATTATTTGAATACCTTTTCCCACAAAAAGGAAGATTGTTTTCAACGGGTCAGTTTATGGAAGTTTTGGCCAGAGCAAGATAAGAAATACCGTGAGCTCATTCAAGATGCTGAGCAGAGCTTTTCTCAAAATAGTGGGATTGTAATTACTCGACGCTATAAAACATACTCAGATTTTTTTAGTTTACGAGGTTATTCAGCGGGTAGTGTTGATGAGGTTAATAACAGTTATTTAAATAATCTAGAGCTTATTAGTCGATTTACTGACTATTTTTTAAATGAGAGTAGTCGTATGATACAGGATGCCGAAAGAGGGCAGCTAGTTTTTGCTAAAGAACAGATTCAAGATGGTTCTTCTATCGGTGCTCTTCAAGATAACGGTGATTTTGATGGTCAATACAAAGAGTTATTGGATGTTTTTTCTGTCAATAATGCTGGGATATTTTGTGAAGGCATGCTGTTAACGCCACGGCAAGTGGAGTGCGTTGTTTATATGATGCTTGGAAAGTCATCCAAAGAAATTGCCAAGACACTTATGATTTCTCAAAGAACTGTTGAAGCACATATTAGTCATTTAAAATCCAAGCTTAATGTCAATTTTAAATCGGCTATCATCGAAAAAGTGTTAAGCTTGCCTCAAAATAGGAGAATAATTTTAGATAAGTTAAACCAGTCGATATATAATTAAAAATTTAATTCATTTGCTCAATATTTATTAGAATCAATCATAACACATCGTATGCTCAACATAATTGCAAATAACAAAATCATTACGCACGCAGTTGCTGCAAGCGACAAAGTGAGCTTGGAGGAAGCGTTTGAGAAAATCCGCAGGCACCCGTCTTTAATTTTGCCCTTATCAGAAACTCTTGAGTTGGCTCAAGAGCTATGGTCTATCCCAGTTGGGAGATTTTTGATTGAAAATAGGGGGCTTAATGGGTACTGGACATCGAACTTGATCCTTCAGATCCAAGATTCGTTTGATCAACATCCGCTGGAAAATTGGATCAGGCAAAAAGCGCCCATTGTTAAAGCAACGCGGGAGAGATTTAGATTTTTTATCTTAGAGCTTGAAAAGCGATTAAAGGAGGGCATCACGCTTGCTAGTATTCCGTGTGGATTAATGAGTGGTATTTTTGAAGCACAAAAGCGAAAAGGAATGGACATTTCAAATGTAGGGATTGATCTTGATGAAGAGGTTATGGAGGTAACACGCCAAAATTCGCAAAGTATCATTCCCACAAATAAGTTAAATTTTATCAAAAGGGATGCATGGGATTTAGATATTAATGACCAATATGATATCTTGATTTCAAATGGCTTAAATATTTATGAGCGTGATCATGATAAAGTTAAGCATCTGTACAGCAATTTTTATAAAGCCATGAAAAAAGGTGGCGTTATGATAACGAGTTTTCTAACGCCTCCACCTCCTCATATGGATTGCGTTTTTTGCAATTATGACAAGTCAGATTTGCGTTTTCAGGAAGTTATTTTTAATAATATCTTTGATGTTAAATGGAAAGCATTTATGTCTGAAGCTGAAATGAGAGATTTGCTTGAGGATATTGGCTTTGAGGTTATTGATGTTATTTATGATTCTCAGAGAATGTTTCCAACTATTACTGCCAAAAAACCTTAGAAAGATAAGTAATATTTTTTTGAAAAGCATTGATTATTCTTCTATTTTAGGTATGTTTGTAGATGGCGAAGTGAATATGGTGCTAAAATGAAAAACTATATCAAGGTAGTTATTGCTTGTTTTGCTGGGAATACACTTGAGTTTTTTGATTTTGCTTTATATGGCGCTTTTGCACCATTTTTTGCTACGTATTTTTTCCCAGAGTCGTATGGCGTGCCTCTTACGCTTTTAGCTTATGCGGCTTCGTTTATTTTAAGACCTCTTGGTGCCATTATCTTTGGGTATATTGGAGATCGGTATGGGCGGAAGAAAGCTTTCAGTCTCCCCATCTTCCTTATGGCTGTTTTTACGCTGTGTATTCCATTTATCCCGCCATATTTAGAGGCTGGAATATTTTCGCCCATGATGCTCATTATTTGTAGGCTTGGCCAAGGTCTATCGATGGGAGGCGAGACAGCTGGGGCGGTTGTGTATTCGCTAGAGCATAGTTCGAAAGTAAATAAACTTGGCATATCAGCGGGTTTGCTTGGTGCTTCAACGCTTCTTGGTGCGTTGCTGGCAAATTTTGTGTCTTTCTTATCAACAAGCAATTACTTATCTCAGTCCCAATGGGGCGTTCCATTTATTATGGGGGGTGTATTAGGGTTCGTGGTTTCTTGGGCAAGAATGAAGTTGGCTGAAAGTCCTGAGTTTCAAGCTTATGTTAGCCCCCATTCACCCATTGTTTATATTCTAAAAAAACATTTGGTTTCTATGCTAGAGAGCATTCTTATCTCAGGTTTTTGTGGTCTGACGTCCGTATTCACTGTTGTATATTTTAATTTCTATTTCGTTAGGACCCTTGGTTGGACCATACATGAAAGCTTGGGGATAGTCTCATCAAGTTTGTTCATTTCCTTTATAGTTTCGACATTGGTTGGTCGATTTATTGAAAACAAAGATGTAAGGAAGATTTTATTATTTAATATGCTGGGTATGATTGTTGCTATTTTTCCATCTATGGCAGCTTTCGCTTCAGGAAAAACCTTTTATATCCTTATGGCTGTTTTAGCTGTGGCCATAATTTGTGGCGTGAGTTGGGGAACACTCAACTTGATTTTGTACTCTAGATTTCCATCAAAAGTTCGGTTTACGGGTCTTGCTGTCAGTGACAGTATTGGGCGAATCGTTTTTACGGCGCCTATTCCTTTAATTTGTGATTACCTGACAAAAAGCGGTGGTGTGATGAGTGTAGCCGTATTCATTTTTGCTGTGGTGGCATTTATGCTGACTATGCTTCTTGTGCTAGAAATGCTTGATAAACCTAAGGCTATTTTATCTTAGAATAGATAATGTCAAAAGTTTCTTATTAATTGAACGGCCATTCGATTAGTAAGCTTATCACAAATAAAATCTGATTTTTGATATTCTGGCGCGCCCGAGAAGATTCGAACTCCTAACCTTCTGATCCGTAGTCAGATGCTCTATCCAATTGAGCTACGGGCGCATCTTCGTGAGAACCTAAACAATTTCTTATAATCCTGCAAGAGCTTTTATGTGCTGATCAAAGAAAACATTCGTTTTGTTAGCGCATGAAGGCTTTTGTCATAATGAATGAGAGGTGAATATGAGTGAGTTTATATCAAAAATAACAATCTATGATCAATTGATTCAAGGGCTAGAGCTTGAAAAAAGCAGCCGTAGAAGGAGTAAGGATCGCTATAATTGGCTTAAGCAGGCTCGTGATAACCAAAAAATACCAAAGGGAAATTGGCTTTTCTGGCTTATCTTGGCTGGTAGAGGCTTTGGAAAAACGCGTACTGGCGCAGAAGCTGTGCGTTACTGGGTTAAAAAAGGGTACCGTCGGATTGCTCTTATTGGCCATACACACGCTGAAACACGACAGGTGATGGTGGAGGGTGAAAGTGGTATACTTGCTGTCCACCATCCACACGATAAGCCTGCGTATGAGCCAAGCAAGCGTCAACTTGTTTGGAAGCATGGTGCTATGGCCCAGCTGTTTAGCGCTGAAAACCCTGAACAACTAAGAGGGCCCCAGTTTGATGCCGCTTGGATTGACGAGTTTGCTAAATTCCATGACCCAGATATAGTGCTGGATCAGCTATTGTTTGGATTACGCTTAGGCACTAAGCCAAGGCTTATAATCACAACAACACCCAAACCTGTTCCATCACTCAAGAAACTGATGTCTCGCGATGATTGCGTTGTGACTCGTGGTACAACGTTTGATAATAGTCAGAACTTATCACGTGAATTTTTAAGGTCTGTAAAAGAAAAATATGGGAAAACGCGCTTAGGCGCACAAGAACTGATGGGAGAGATTGTGGAAGAAAATCAAGCAATGCTTTGGCAGCCAAACGATATTTTGCATGCGTCTTCTGAGCAGGCCAAACGCATAATGGGGAGTTTGCAAAATCTATCGGTGGGAAGGGTTGTTTTGGCTGTAGACCCAGCCATGTCTCATGATGAGGATAGTGATGAAACGGGGATTATAGTGGCGTATATGGATCGTGATGGGCATTTTTATGTGCTTGAGGATCTTTCTTTAAAAGCCAAGGTGCAAGATTGGAGCCGTGTGGTGGTGGATGCTGCCCATAGCTATAATGTGGAAACTGTGGTTGTTGAGGTAAACCAGGGTGGAGAGCTAATTGCCAATGTATTGAGAGCGGCTGGGCTTCGAAAGGCAATCAAGGCCGTCAGAGCCTCATCTAGCAAAGCTGCTCGTGCATTACCCATTGCCATGTTGTATCAGCAAGGGCGGGTGACGCATGTTCATCGACTGCCAAAGCTGGAAGAGCAAATGATTAATTTTCCGGGGGATTATAAGGAGCGCTCCCCCGATCGGGTGGACGCCTTGGTTTGGTGTTTAATTCATTTGAGCACTCTGAAAGATACACCAAAGCCACTCTTCGTATGGGGGATTTAGGTTTTAAAGTCTCTCATTTGAGAGACAGTTTAGCTACTATTTCCTCTGGATAGGCCCCCACTTGATCCAGTCAGCGTTAGAAGCAGCTGCTTCAAAGACGCCTGGCTTAAGATCATAGCTCCTGCCAAAATGCTTAATAGCCGTAGCATTATTTTGCTCAAGGCCAATCCCAAAGAATGCGGCAGCTCCAAGGTCAAAGTTAGCTTTGGCGGCTACCAGAGGATCTGCATTCTTCACATCTTCCAGCAAAGCGGCCACCAGCTGAGATCTCTGCTCTGCATCTGCTGTTTGAAATAAAGCTTGTCCAGTAGGAGTTGCCAAACGGTCAGCTAAACGTTCAGGGTGAATCAAGTCTTGAAAAGGAACTTGAGAGAGCCGCAAAGCATTTGTTTGCGTGGCTGAAGCTAACGTCGGTAGCAAAGTGGCAACTATCATTAAAATGGTCTTGGTCTTCATGTCTATTCTCCATTCATAAACTACGGCAGTTGATTGATTATTAAAATAATATCATCAGCTGAGTTCTGATAATCATAATTATACCAAAATAAGCCTAAAGCAAATGCTTAAGCATAATTCCCAAAATTGGCATCGACAATCTTGTTTTGCCATTTCTTAGAACGATACCGTAGATAGAGTCCCGTTAAGTTAACGAAAGCATAAAGAGGCGATAGGTGCACCCAAAGTGAAGAAGGGTCGCACGGCAAATATCGCAACCATATGTAGCCAGGAATGACTACGCAAGTCCAAGAGGCGGAAGTGTTCATGAGCATGACAAAGCGAGTATCTCCACCGGATGTTAAGGTTGCAATAAAGATCCAGGCTAGCGAATCTAGAATAAAGAAGAGCGAAATGCCATAAGCAGCTTTTGCGACTTCATGCAAAACATCTGATGGGAGCTTGAGCCCTAGGAATATGGTTGCGATGTATTCAATGTTAATGCAAAGAGGTATGATGGTTGTGATGGAAATAAGCAGCATAAAGATTGTGGCAGATCGAAGTGTTTTATGAACCAATTCCAGTTGGTTGGAACCGATCAAGTTTGAGCATAAAGCGATAATGGTTTTTTGTATGCCATTGGAAATAAATCCTAAGAGGATAAAGAGTGTCTGTGCGATTGTTCGAACAGTCATAAAATCTTTGCCGCGTATGGTAAGTACTCCAGCGATCAAAGCCCATCCACCATATTCAATAACATAGTTAACGCCATTGGGCGCACCTATTTTAATGCATTCTTTGAAATGATAGAGGTTAAAATATGCATGGTGCGTGTGGTAAGTTTGGCGGTTCTTTTTGGAAAGAAAGACTATAAAGAGTGTTATAGCTTGTGCGGTTTGTGCAATGACAGTGGCAATGGCTGCTCCTTCAGCGCCCAAAGGGGCTGATATCGGGCCACCATTAATCAATTGATAGGAAAGCATAAAACAAAAAACATTAGATAAAATTGATGTCCAGAAAATAATTTTGCTTTTGCCTTGAGCGATGAAGAATGATGCTAGTGCGGTAATTAGCGGGTGCATAAACACGAAACTCATCATCCATTTAAAATATGGGAGAGCGTCCTTTTGAATGTTCTCTGGGATGGCTAGGTGCCCTCCATAATTTCCAAAAATGCTGAAAATTACAGCGGTTAAAAGGCTGAGCCAGATCATTTGCCAAACGGCAATAGGTACATTTTCATAAGATGATGAACCATAATATTGCCCGGCAAAGACTTCAGCAATGGCTGTGATTCCCATTAAGCTGAAATGGAAAACAAAGCAAAGCATATCTACAAATGCTGCGGCGTTTACGGCATCAATAGAATAATGAGCAAGGTTATAGCGATTCAATGCCATCATCAAGTTTATGCTTAACGCGCTGATCATGAGTGGGAGGGCAACTGTGGCAACCTCTCTAATTGAACCGGTTGGATATGGTGTCAGCTTATGCATGTCCTTATCCTCTGCGTAGTTTTCGTGCGGTGTTGCGAATGGTGGACGCAGCGTGAAAAGCAATTCTGGTAAATATCCTCTTCCATTTTTTGCTTTGAAAGGCTGTTACAAACTCATCAGAGATTTTTTTATGGATCTCGCTTAACGTTGGGTAGGGGATAGCAACGCGGGATAAACTAGATGCATTGATGTTAAATTTGATGGCCATGGCGAGCGGTATAATGAGCTCTCCAGCCATGTCAGCAGCCATTGTGGCACCAAGAATTTTGCCTCTATGAGTGAGCAGAACTTTGACTCGTCCGTCCAAAATTCGGCGCGCATAGGCTCGATCAATGGTATCCATGTCGACGCAAATGGACGTGTAACGTATGCCTTTTTCTTTAAGTTGCTCTTCAGTGAATCCAACGTGAGCTAGTTCAGGATCTGTGTATGTGATCCATGGGATTAGTTGCGGATTAAACTTAAGGTCTGGGATCATGAGTGCATGATGGATCACATGATCAGCTTCAGCTTGCGCTGCATGGGTAAGCTGATACTGCCCAGTAACGTCTCCGAGTGCATAAACATCAGGGTTGGAGGTAAGCATATACCCGTCTACAGTAATGCCCTTGTCGGAATAATTGATGCAAGCTTGCTCAAGTCCAAGATTTTGAACATTGGCTTTGCGACCAGTTGCAAATAATATTTTCTCGGATTGAATGTATTGAGGGATGCTATTTTGGATGATGTGCGCCTGGACGCCTTCATTCTTTTTTGAAACTGATTCAAGTTTTGCGTTTTCATAGAGCCTTACGCCCTCACAAATGAGCCGCTGCCGTAGGATATCTACAATCTGTTGATCATCCTTGGAGAGTATTTGAGAAGATTGAATAATATTGACTTGAGTGCCAAGCCGTTGAAAAGATTGAGCAAACTCAAGTCCAACAGGACCTCCGCCTACCACAATGAGAGATTGAGGCAGGCTACTGAGTGCAAAGGCGGTTTCGTTGGTAAGATACTCTATTTCGTGTAGGCCTGGTAAGTCGGGAGCTCTAGGCGAGCTACCTGTCGCAATTACAAATTTTCTGGCGCGGATAATTTGACCGCCCACCTCAACCGATTTTGGGTCTAAAAATCTGGCTGCACCATAAATAATCTCAAGCCCTAAAGTAACGAGCTCTTCGATTTTCTGAGAATCAAAGATATGTTTGATGGTATCTTGGATGGTGGAGCGTATCTCGGATAAGATTATCTGGGTATTTGCTGCAGTTTCACGCACTGTGGCATTTCGAGCATCATGAATTTTTTTAGCTAAGGCAATAAGGGTTTTTGAGGGGATGCAGCCATAAAAAAGGCAATCCCCGCCTATGTTATTCTTTTCAATGAGAGTGACACCAAGCCCATGATGAAGCAGCTTTTTGGCAATGTAGAGGCCTCCAGCTCCGCCCCCAATGATACAAAAATCCTTTAATGGGCTTCCCTTTTTTATGTTTTTGATATTTCTCTCCCTTACTGCGTTGAGTGCATTAGAGCATGTTTTTAGTAAAGATCAGCTTAAGAGCAATTCTTTCCAATTCTACTAAATAATTTTCTAAACGGAAGATGCCATTGACAATTCACGGGATTCTCTTTAACACAAATATAATTCTAGTGAAGGAGGGGTGGCCGAGCGGTTGAAGGCGCACGCCTGGAAAGTGTGTATACGTTAACGCGTATCGCGGGTTCGAATCCCGCTCCCTCCGCCAGCTAAACGCCTAGTATCATCGCTCTAACATCCAAATTTTCATTGATTATCAAGGGCTTCTGACATTTCTTTGTCTTACGCCATCCGCTGATATCTTGCAAAATCCGATTAAGAAATGGGGTATTTTGGGGGCACCAAATTTTAATAACCAAAAAATGCCCCCATGCCGCTGACTGACATTACCTGTAAAGCTGCTAAGCCTGACGCGAAAATGAAACGTATGTTTGACGCTAAGGGGCTATACTTAGAAATTGCTACCAGCGGCAGTTAATATTGGCGGTTTAATCCTCATTCTGCGCCTTAAGAGAAGCAACCTCGCTTTGGTGTTGAGCACGCATCTGTTCAAATGTCTCAGCAGAGGCCCATCTCTTGCTTTCAGAGCGCATTTCATCGACTCTTGTTTGACACTCAGCTTGCTGAGCCGATAGCTGTGCACGAACCTGGTCTAATTCGTCTTCAACGCCTAAAAGCCATCGTACGCTTCGTGCCAAGTCATACGCTGCCTGTGCAGGCATTGCATTTATTACCAATGACAAAAAAACAAAACACCTTGCAAATGAAAATAAATGAAGCATCTGATCATCCATCATATAGTTATATTTTTGTATTTCACATTTATCATTTGCGCATTATTGCACGTTCCTCAAGTGATTTTAATTAATATAATGGTTTTAATGTTTGCATAAAAAGAAACAAATTAAGTTAAAACAGATATAAGATTAAATATATTGTCAATTCCAAAAAATTAAATAAATTAATACTTAAATTAGACAAAACGATCTAAACTATTTGTGATTATTATGGCACCAAGAAAACCCATCGCTATCAATGCATTAGTTGCATTTTCCATTTTCATCAATCCAATACTTACGTTTGCGATGGACCGTGATGAACCTATTCCAGGAAACACCACTAGTACCACGCCACCCGCTGCCGCGGCACCAGCCCCAGCACCGCCTCTTTTTGCTGATGACATTACAGCTTTGACGTGGGTGCAGTTGGTTGAAAATTTTATTCATGAATTCAATCATAAGCCTGGACCTGCGCCACACCGTGATGCCAGCCATCTAACTCGCATGCAGCGCATCGGTCTAAGATTCGGGATAGTAGGCGCTGTTGACACAATACAAGATATTGCTGAGGTAAGGCTTCAGCAAGATGTGATTACTGGATTAAGGCGCCTTACTGATCTTGTTAACCCTGTACAGCATATATTTGACCCTGCCAGCATAAGGCTAGCACAAGATGCCCTTATTCCCCAACTTTACAGGCTAGCAAGATTTCGTTATGGCATTAACTTCGAATATTTAAATTTGGCTAAGAAAGTTGCGGCAAGTATCGCAACAAGCACCAAGGCACCCAAAGCTGGCCCTTTAACATTAAATCTTGAAGGTGCCATTACATCATTACCACCTGTAGCACGTGAGACACTGCATGGGTGGCTAGAATATGTGACCAATGGCCCATACCTTCTTAGATCAACAGCTGATATTGCCACAATTTCAGGAGGGATTGTTTTTTTATTAAATAACGATAAAAGGTACCTCCTTGAAAGAAGTTTGAACATCTTTTTAACAGCACCGCACGTTCGTCAGCTTGAATATTATCTTTATGGCAGGCCTCACCGTTTCCCTTATCTTGAATGGGGCGCGCCTTATCTCATTCACCCTCAAAATCTAAGTGAGGAAACCCCATACCAGCCTCACATAGCTGATTTTGTTATGAGCGGAAGTCTTTCAACCGTTATAACTGCTGGTCAAAGAAGCGCTCTTCAAGCTCAGCTACAAAAACTAATGTTTGCGCTTGAGTATCATAAAATTGCTGAAATCATGAGATGCATACTCAAACCTATGGAAGAAATCGCCCAAGCACCCATTGATGGTGGAGGCATGCTAACGCCAGAAGAACAAAAATTTACCCTTTCATGCCTTTATTTTCTGGGAGGGGTGATTCTACATGGCCTCCTGCCAAAAACTCTACTCCAAGCTGAACCTTCCGGCGCACCGCGAAATGCCCTTGAGCTTTATTACCGGCTTATTCCTTTTAAAGACCTACGGAACATTGGGCTCATTACTCATAACCATAGACGTCTAAACCGCCCTCAAGACCAGGGATTTTTAATTCAACATTTGCCACAGCTCGCTTCAGCCATGAGGCTACTAGCCCCTCATATGCGAAGACTGATAGAATTTGAAATGGATGGTGTATTGGGAAGACCTACTGCTCTTGATGGGCTTGATCTTGCAGCATTAAGAACAGAATTAGCCGATCCGCTTACGGAGGTGAAGCTTGTGGGAGACTATGGCAGCGATGTGGCAAGTATTCACAAAATTGCTCAATCCTTCAAGCCTGCTCTGATAGGTTCCATGCGAGGACAGGCCCTTAATCTTTGGACCCCAAACATGAAAACGGCTTTTATACGCCTGCTTGCCATCTTGGGGGAATGCTCCAAAAATTTGTCACTTCATGTCCAAGGCTTTGTTGCCCCTGAAGGGGTATGGAGAATATTAACAGATATCCGCGATGGGTTGATTCATAACCGGCCAAAAGCTGGCGAGTTTGCACGGGCTAAGCTTGAGCCCTATTTGGAGGATGACAGCCATACTCTCGTGACCCATGCTGCGTTGGATGCAATCATGGAAATTGTGGGGCGCCTACAGGCACTCTATGAGCACGCTGGATTTTCAATTGATACTATACCAACTCCGCTTACGCCCCCAACAGCGCACGCCCATATTACTCATTTTTACGATGCCATCCGCAATTTTGTAGTTGCCCCACCACCGGCTGCACCATTTTTGGGGCATGGTGTTGCGGCGGCTGATTTATACGAAGCAGCCACACCTGCAACCTTCGAAACCTTAAGAGCAACATTTGAAGAGCATAATGCAAGTTTAATTCTGGAACTTGATCAAGTAAGGGCAGCGGTCACTACACATGATCTAGCAAGGTGGGCAGCGGTCAATGCTATATTAGATGGCATCCCTCTATCCAACCGAGAACGTGGCTTAATTACCGCAGTAAGGGTTAACCTCGAAGCTGTTAGAGGCCAAGTTGCTCCTATTACAACGGCAATAGCGGATGAACCGTCTATTGCGGACGCAGACAGAGCTTTCCTAGCAACATTTGTAACACCCGAGGGTACATTTGCTGAAGCAGACATTACTAATGCGACAAGAATTATGGCTGAGTTACCCCAAACTACAACAGAAAACATATTTGACCCTGATGAAGTGAGTTATATAGATCATCAACTCATAGAAATGCTGCAGCAGTTTATTGCTAAGAAGAAAGCCTGGCTATTAAGCCATGAGCCTGCTTTTAATGTTTTATGCGAATATAAGCTTAAAAAACAATTTATATCACTCTTACATGAACTTATTGATGATGAGGAACTTAAAGAAGCGCTTGAGGCAAACACAAATGAACAAAACCCTGACGAACTAGAGGAAAATGAAAAACAAATTAGAGAAATATTAAAGGCACATTTAGCTGGTTCGCAGCTTCAGAAATATGGCATTAAAACTGTGGACGATATTGAAGCTTGGGTTTTTGAACTTAAAAAGCACCATGGACTCATTTTAAAGCCCAAAGGGCAGGCCCTTAAAACATTGATGCGAGCAAAACGTGCAGCAACCGAGCTTCTTGGCGCATTTGCTGACATTGAAAAACTAACTACGGGTATTGATGCTTTAACACGAGGTGAGCGAGCATCAATGTCAACAGAAGGCTTTGAGCGCTATCAAGCTGATGACGTGCTGTGCTTAACAATTGAAGATACCCTGGAAACATTAAGGCACATGGTGGGTGGCCTTTTGTCTGCAGCCCAGCCTCTTCAGGCTATTCATCCTGCCATGGCCCAATTCATTCAAAATAGCCTTTCGGCTTTCCAGAAGCTTGGCAATGAAATTGGGCACGTTGCCGATGCAATGGAATATGAAACTGAAACAGAGCGAGGCCAACGATATAGCTATTTAATCGCGTTAAGAGGCATATTGGGCGAACTAGTTGGAACTAGGACGATTTCACTCATGGATGTTGTCAGACAATTTCTCCAACTTATAAATCCTTTTCTTAGTGATCCAAGTTTACTTTTTGACTCATCACTTCTTTTTGAGGCCGCTTTAAATCCTGCCGCTGAACAAGTTTACACCACAGCAGATGGAGGCGCAGCTGGAGCTGGGGCAGCACCAACAAGGTTCCGCGTTGAACGAGTTGCCGAGGATGGCGATTGCGGATTTACAGCACTTGGCTTAACACGCAATCAGGCCGTTCAGCAGCTGATCGAAAACCAAGCAAACCCTGCCATTAGAGCTGCTGTGGCGGATGATATCCGACAAGCACTCTTACAACAAAATTTACCTCTTGGAATGAGAGGCAGAGAAATTTATCACCTTTGGGCCCCTCAGTTTTACCATCTGCAAACGCAAATTGATGGCATTCGCAGAACCTTGGATGATGTAGACCTCGCACGCGCCACGCCTGAAGCAATAGTTCATTATACCCCTGATGTTGCAGACTATGATGAAGCACGAGCGACACGCATAAGGACGTATTTAGGCCTTCTGGCCAGACAAACAGATTTAAATATCCGTATAGATGCCTTCACAAACAACGAGGATACATATCGGCAATTCGTCCTTCATGAATTTGGCCGGGGAGCATGGTTAACATATGTACGAGATGGGCGCGGCACTTTATATGCGCTTGCCCGCATCAACCATATAAACGCCCATATATGGCACCTTAACCCTACAGGGCAACTTGAACCCATCCCACTTGCGAGAGGATTGGATGAAGGTGCAACAAGGGAAGTCCACATGCTGCATACAAACGGGCTGACCCATTTTAATCGCTTGGTACATGTTGAAGGCGATGCACCGCTTGCTGTTGAGGCGGCAGATGGTGGTGTTGCCGAAACCAAGGGTAATCCAGCCCCTTCAGTACCCACAGCGACAACTCCCCCACCAGTGGCCTGGGCAGATGTATCATATAATTTTGCCCCTACAGATGTTGGAGGAGGTGTATCCCAGGGCGGGGCCAGCTTAAGCCTTTCTCCTTATTCCACTTTAGGTGTTAGGATGGAAAATTCTGACGGCGGTTTTCGAATTTGTTACGCTGATCAATGGGCACAATGTGGCTTTAGCCCCACCATCATTGGAGGCGCTTTAAGCATCGTGGCCTACATAGTATCGCAAACAGCAAGCACCAGGTCTTTTCCACGCAAAGGTGGCATGACGCTCTTTTTCAAATAGGGTTTTTCTAATTAGAGAGCCTACCCAGGGGGCATATTTGGGGGCACGTTGAAAACAATAATCTTGAGAAACTTAGCAAATAAAATCTAAATGGGACATAATATGGACGTCGCTCCCGCCGAGTGTCTGTCGTCCTCGCTCTTTTTTTTGTCACCCTCGCGAAAGCGGGGGGCCATATAAATGCTTGGATCCCGGATCTGCGTCCGGGAAGACAAGGGGAGGTGCGGGGCGACAAAGGGAGGGCCTGTCGTCCTCGCTCTTTTTTTTGTCACCCTCGCGAAAGCGGGGGCCAATAAAAAGCCTGGGTCCCGGATCTGCGTCCGGGAAGACAAAGAGAGGGTTGCGGGAAGACAAAGAGAGGGTTGCGGGAAGACAAAAGTGGGTGTCCGGGATTGACAAAAGAAGGGTTGCGGGAAGACAAAAGGAGGGTTGCGGGAAGACAAAAGGAGGGTTGCGGGAAGACAAAAGGAGGTGTGCGGGAAGACAAAAGGAGGTGTGCGGGGCGACACTCTTTTAATTTAAAAATCTATAAGCAAAAGTAATTTTTACGCGATCGATTAAAATTTGCGTGTAAAAAATCTTTGGTTATGGTTCACAGGTGTCTTTTGAGTTGTCATGCCTTGATTTGGCGTCAATACATATGCATACTTGCGAATCTTGCGTTTAATCGCAAGCTCGGTTATATAGATGGCTGAGATGAGTGATACAAACCAGAGTGCGCAACCAAGGGCGATGCTTAGCTCAAAAGTATCCATTGAAGACCACGCCTCTAAAGCATATCCAGAGCTTAAACCAAGAGTTAACCCTATGAGGATAGCGAGGCATAAACTGCGCCAAACAACTGGGTACCAATCTTTTAAAAACAATCCAAACTTACTCATGGTAACAGAATCCTTAGGTTGATTTTTTATAGTTTTAGGATAACGAAATTTTCTTAATAAACGGTTGAATGGGGTTGAATTATTTTTTTAAATTCTTGTGAGATGAGTTTGTGTCAATTTTTCCAGGGAAAAATTAAGTTTTTTATTTACACTTGCGGGCGAAGTGTCATAGGCTCGTAATGTTAACTAAAAAAGTATGGAACCGATGTCATTTTTCTTAGATAGTGTCCTTCAGCAAACTAACTTCTCAAATTTACGAGCGTTTTATGCTTGCGCGCATTTTGGAAGCCGAAAAATTGCGGCAATAAAACTTGGTTCAGCTGAACCTACATTAAGCAACCAAATTTCGTCTTTAGAAACAGAGCTGGGCGTCTTCTTATTTGAAAGGTTGAGTTCAGGGCTCAAGCTTACGCCAGCTGGCCGGTTATTATATCAAGCGTTATCAGAGATGTTTCAGGGTTTGGCTGAAACAAACCGTAAGATTATTGCTTTGCATCAAGACAAGAAGATCAAAGTTATTAACATTGTGACAACTATTCCTTTGGGAACAATTTATCTCCCTGATATTGTTAAAGAGTTTTCTGCGCTGTATCCTTTGGTGGAAGTTCGACTCAATCTTACATCTGATATGCCTGAGTTAACCTCAGAAAATATAGATATCGTTTTGATGCCTGTGCGTTTTGATCATCCACTTTTTGAAAGCCTTCCTATCCTTGAAATGACAGGGTATTTTTATTGCTCTGAAGAGTATCTTAAAGAGAAGGGGCTCCCGAAGACACCTTCTGACCTTCAATTCCATGATTTTATACATTTAAGTTCTTCGCATATTCAGACAGAGCTTGACTTGGTTTCTAAATTTTTTAAGAAAGAAAGATTATCACCAAAGATTCGTTGCTCAGTGAATAACTCGATCCCTGCGGCTGAGCTATCTGAACGAAGCTTAGGTATTTGCCATTATGCAAAAGAGATGGTGGCAAAACAGCAACTTAAGCTAGTTCAAGTTCTGCCTGAAAGTTTTTCGACAAAAATCAATGTCTTTGCTACCGTGCATTGTACCTATCTGGATAATCCTTTAGTCACTACTCTGTTAGAAATTGTGCGTAAGCATTTAAAATAGAGTCTCTTTATTTATCTTTCGTTAGGTTTCAAAAATTTTGTTGAAAATTATGTGCTTAGTTCTCTATGTTGCTCCTGAATTATGGAGGAATTATGATATCTAGATTTTTATTATTAAGTTTAGTAGCTTTGTTTATATCAACGCATCAAACTTTTGCTGATCAAAAATGTGGTGATGGGGGTATTTGCGAAGAAATGATTGCGAATGCTAATGGAGTGGTGTCAGTAACAAATCAGCAAACTGCTCTTCCGGTAGGCCAAGAGCAGAAAATAAGCCACACTGAGATTTGTAGAGAATGGAATAACTGTTGTAACAGCTTATCTGAGGAGTTTTATTCACCATTTTCATGGATCGTATGGTTCAGCTGCATAACCCCACCGCCTATTGGTCAGTATCCTAACTACTTCCTGCATCCTAACTACTTCCAATTGATGCAGTAGTTATTACACCTTACAAGGTGGATCATCTAGGCAGCTAATATTTTTGGTTTGATATTTATATATTAGACTCAATCCAGGACTTAAGACTCGTTTTTGGGGATCCACCAGTTTGAACGGCGATTCTTTCCCCACCTTTGAAAATCATTAAGGTTGGGATAGATCTTATTCCAAAGCTGGTAGGTATTTCAGGGTTTTCATCAATATTTATTTTGACGATGGAAACCTTCCCTGAAAGCTCTTCGGATAATTCATCCAAAACGGGCGCGAGCATGCGGCAGGGGCCACACCATTCAGCCCAAAAATCAACGACTACTGGGAGGTCGGACTGTATAACGTCGGTTTCAAAAGATTCATCTGTGATATTTTTCATTGGGTTAGCCTGCTATTTTTTCTGCCTAATTCCATCATATTTGGTGTGATTTGATTTGTGAAGCTTTTTTAAGATACTACCATCAACTCTTTCACATGCGTCGTGTATCGTGGTGAGCGGTTTTGTGGCAAGGTTATCCAAGCGTTGTTGACGCCTGCAGCTAAAAATTTGAGAGTGCCCACACCAAACCTCGCATTAGTGTTATCAAGGACCTCCATAAGACGATGATTATCTTGGCGTGTTTCGAATAATGTGGCGTCATATGATTGTTCTGCTAGCAAATCAAGCAAAATGACACCTGCTTTTTGGTACGTTAGGTTCGGTTTAAAAATGCTGTTTAATGCAGTTAAACTAGCCTGAATGATTCGCCGGGTATCCGCTGTGGAAGGGGAGAGAGGAATAATGGCTGTGTTTTTATAAAAAGAATCAGGTTGTTTAAATGGGCTGGTTCTTAGATAAACCATCACAGCTCGTGCATGTTGCTTGGATTTGCGCAGCTTCTCAGCCGCTTTTGAAGCAAATGTCGCAACAGCTTCGCCAAGAGTGTGTAAAGATGTCTGGCCTTTCATGAAAGAACGGGTACAAGCAATGCTTTTAGGATCGCTAGCCTCTTCTTCAACAGGGCGACAACAAACACCATCTAGCTCAAGAATCAAGCGTCGTAATTGAACATCAAAATGATTAAATTGATGACTCATGCGGCATTGCCTCAAGTCTTCGGCTGTATAAATCCCTTTTTTACGAAGCCTTAGGGAAAGACGGTGACCAATGCCCCATATGCCTTCAACTGGGATTTGGCTCAAGAGAGGGCCTAATTGGTGTTGTCGATTGATCATAAAGATCCCCTCTGGGTGTTTTTTTGCAAACAAGCTAGTCACTTTAGCGAGTGTTTTGTTGGCCGCGATCCCGATCGAAATCGGCAGGCCTAAAACAGTCTCGATAGTGTCTTGAATGCTGATTGCATACTCCATCAAGCAGCTTTCTGGAATATGGCTAAGATCCATAAAGCTTTCATCAATGGAATAAATTTCAATGCGTGGTGAAAACTGCTTAATAAGGTGCATACAACGGTTTGACATATCCGCATACAAAGCATAATTGGAAGATAAGGTAGTCAAACCTTGCTCGTGCACAAGGTGGCGGATTTGGAAAAATGGAATGCCCATTTTGATCCCAAGTTGCTTTGCTTCCTGTGAACGAGCAACCACGCATCCATCATTATTCGAAAGGACAACAACAGGCTTGTTGTGAAGCTTCGGGTTAAAAGCCCTCTCGCAGGAGACATAGAAATTATTGCAATCGAGTAGGGCAATGGGTTTGTATGCCTCCTGGTAAGAAGAAGTGTTGTTCATGAAATCACCACAGTGTTGTTGTTAAATAGTTTTGAGAAATGTTTTTCATGATCCTGCCCTTTCAATATGAGGATTATAGCGCCACATGATTATCGTTACATAAATCAAAATAAGATGCAAGAGTGTTTTTAAGCCAAAGCATATACTCATCTGGTATGCAATGAATACATGAGAGTCTATTTAATCTGCCCATAAGATTTGCTATAAAACTTTATATCAATGGACAAGGCCGCAAGATAAGGGCCAGATTGAAGACCGCAGAAAGAACCCTCAGCTCCTCAAAAGGCTGAGGTTTTTTTTAACTATTAATGGGTATGTTATGAGCTGTTGGCTTAAGATATTTGACAAGGTTTTACATGATTGATATTGACCTCCTGAAAACGTTTATGACTGTGGTTCAGTGCAAAACATTGACTGAAGCTTCGGAAGTTATCGGTGTGGAACAGCCAACAGTAAGCCGGCGGATCAAACGACTTGAAGAACAGTTAGGAGATGTTGAATTGCTTAAAGCATATTCAACAGGATTAATTTTAACCGAAGCTGGACAGTACCTCGAGCAACATGCTTCAAATATCTACGAGAACGTTGAAAAGCTAACGGCTGATATTCGCGAAATCCAATACGGTGCTTCTGGCGAACTCCGTGTGATTGGCGAGAATTTTTGTCGAGCTTTCATTTCAGAATATGGAGGAGAATTCCATGTGCGGTATCCAACTGTTTTTTTAAATGTTAGGGCGGAGGAATCTAAAGCCCTTACTTATGCCGGGCAATTAAATGGTGCTTTTGTGGGTTTAACAGGGTTACCAATACCAAACAATTCGTTGTTTATTTGGAAAGAGCTAGGAAAAGCAGAATTTTATCCATATGCTCACAAAAGCTATATTGATAAATATGGCTTGCCTGAAACCTTCGAAGATTTAGACTGCCATAATATCTTTCGTTATGAGTGGAATAATGCTTACACAGATTATCGAGATGATGCCAAGAATAATCCGCTACTTTACCTAGGACGAAAGTGTAGTTCCCCTAGAGCGCATACAGCTATTATGGATGATACTGTTCAATGCAAACTTCTAATACAAAACGGCTTAGGAATTGGTACAATACCTAAGTATTTAGCAAGAAACACTGAGTTTATTCAATTGTTTCAAGGGCTATATGATCCAGCAATGAGCATTGGTGGGGCAGTTAATTTAGTTTATCCAGCTTATGGAAAAGATAATGCAAAAATAAGAGCCTTTCGCGACTTTATGTTGTCAACTTTGAAGAGTGACATAAGCAAAACATGGCTTCAAAATCATAGTTTCAAGTAAATGGCTTACATTGGTGGCATTATCATTTTCTTCAATCTACATAGGGCGCTTAATCATCTTTAATCCACAATTTGTACAACGCTACAGATTTTAATCCTAGATAGGCTTCCTAAATTTGGCAACTATGATTGTTTGGATTGTTACGATTCATAATTTAAATGGCGGTAAAAACTGGTTGCTATAAAATCACACTACGTTAAATTTTTTACTTGTAAAACGCCATTCATCAGGGCCCCAACTAATGCCCACTCACAGTACCGAGTGGATCACATTGGTGACCACGCCCCAGACCATAAAGTTTTGTTGATCAGAAATATGTATAGGCTGGAAGGCTTCGTTCTCAGGCATGAGAATGATTTGATTGTGTGCCTTAAGTAGCCGTTTAACGGTGAGCTCGCCATCTACTACAGCGATAACAATACGCCCAGGGTTAGGTGTAAGCGAGCGATCAACCACAAGGATATCATTTGGATGAATGCCTGCCCCTAACATAGATTCACCTTGTACACGTACCAGAAACGTAGCCGCTGGATGGCGAATGAGCATATCGTTTAAATCGATTTTTCCTTCCTCATAATCACTGGCTGGGGAGGGAAATCCTGCTGCAACACGACTTTCATAAAGGGGAACCAAAGCGTGTGTAGATGATTGATCAACGCTACTGACGGAGGCAATGCCTTCGCCATGGGGATAGGCGAGTGGATTTATGGCCAGCTCATGGTTATTATTAGTCGGGCTTCCGTAATCAGGTGAGGGATTCTTCAACAAGGCATGGACTGTTGGCAGAAGATTTTGTGGAATGCGGACTACAGTTGTCGGCTGTTTATATTTGCCTGTTCCAGGTGGGCGACCTGCACCATGCCTCGTGCCGCCATGATTATTGGGCATGCTCATTTTCCTTATGTACGGTTTAAGGTTTCAACGTTTATTATTTTTCATCAGTATCTTGAATACCGTTACACAAATCGAATGTGTGGTCAAGGGTTACTTTAAGACCGATATAATCGAATTATCGTGGGCTGGAGGGATAGTACTGAAAACGTCTTTAAAACGATTGATTAAAAAGATGCCCGGAATGGTGGCTACTAAAATTAGTGAGAAAAAACCGGTCCAACCTAAATGATCGGCCAGCCAGCCAGAGAAGAATGAAAAAACCACACGGCAAAATGAGTTGTAGGAAGAGATGAAAGCAAAGTCAGCTCCAGCGTTTCCAGGGCGACACTTTGTGCAAAGATAGGCAATCAAAGACGAGGAGAACATACCGCTGACAAAATGCTCAATAGCCATAGTAGCGGTGAGCATCATATAATTATGGCCAAGAAGAGATAGGATGATGAAAAGGCTACTAACACTTGTTAAGGATGCTATGCAAGCTCGCAAGGTTAAAAAGCTGCCAAACCTGGACATGAGAAACCCACCACTTAATGCCCCAAACATCATCATACCTGTTCCGAGCAATTTAACGATGTTGGCAATATCCACTTTCGTAAAGCCAATATGCTCAACAAAAGGAGCCATCATGACCATAACCATCGCATCGTTCATTTTATAAAGCGCAATAAATATGAACATTGCCCATGATTTAGGCTGATGGAAGAACTGTTTTGCGCTATCAATGAATGAGCGCTTATTAAATGAGGTTGTGGCCATTTTATCAATTAAAAGAGGTTCTTCGGCAAGCCAGACAGCCATAATCCCAAGGCCTACTAAAAAAGACATAATCGTATAGGCCATAGTCCAAGAGCTAAAAAAGGATGAAACATATAAAGATCCTGCTCCTGCCGTTAACATACCAATGCGATAACCAAATCCGCTCATGCCAGCGCCAAATCCAAGCTGAGTTACAGATAAAGTTTCTACCCGATAAGCTTCAACGGCTATATCCTGGATAGCAGAGGCAAATGCCACAAGAATGCTAAAACAAATGAATGGAACAAACTGTTCGACAGGATTGGTCCATCCCATAAGAATCAAGCCAATGATAACGGCTACCTGGCTACATAATATCCAGCTTCGGCGTTGACCTAAACGTTTGCCAAGCCAAGGTATCTGCCAAGTATCAACGTAGGGAGCCCATAAAAATTTGAAAGGATAAGTTGCACTAATAATAGCAAAATAACCAATCAGTGTTTTTGTAAAGCCAATTTCCGTTAACCAAACACTAAGTGTGCCCAAGATCATAACATACGGCACAGCACTTGAAATGCCGAACAACAAGAGAGTGAGTACCTTCTTATCCGCAAAGCCTTTGAGGAAGTTAAGTAGTTTTTGCTGCAGCTTCGTCGTCAGTTTCATTTCCATCAATTCGTTTATTTAATAAGCGTGGGCCAACATAAAATAACAGTATTACCGCTGGTATACCCGCTAGCGCAGATAGGCTGAAGAATTTGGACCAGCCATGATGTTCCGCGATCCAGCCAGAAGGGAGGCAAACAATAATGCGGCCAAATGAGGATAGGGATGTCATGATGGCATAATGTGTTGCGGTAGAAGATACGCTACAAACGCTGGATAAGAACGTAACGTAAGCCGCGACAGCCATACCGCTAGTGACATTTTCAATAATTGTTGATACGTAAAGCAGCGGCAAGCTGGCGCCTGTTTTAGCAAGCAAAACAAACATAAGGTTAGATACAGCTTCTAAAATACCGCATAAAATCATAATGTTAAAAAGGCCAAATCGGCTGATCAAGATCCCCGCTAGAGTCGCTCCAAAAATACTCGTCCATAGACCAACATTCTGAGCCCACGCAATTGAAGTGTCTAAAAATCCAATATCAAGCAAAAATGGATTAAACATCCCGCCAAGCAAGTTATCGCTAATTTTGTAAAGCATAATAAAGGCAATAACAGCTCCCCATTTTTGCTGATGGGAAAAATCTTTGAGAATGCTCCATATGGTGTGTCCATACCACTTTAAAGCATTTTGCTCATCAGGTTTATTTTTAAGGCTATTATGCTCATTGCTTTGTCTATTCTCCTGGCGTGGCTCAGGGCTACGAAGAATAGTTATCATCCCAACAAGAACAAGGACTGCTACAATTCTGTAGGTGAGATTCCAGTTTAAGGCAGTGGATAAAAATATAGCCCCAGAACCAGCAATCATAATGCCGATGCGATAACCGAGAACGTAGTTGGAAGCGCCAATACCATATTCAGATTTGTCTAATATTTCTACGCGGTAGGCATCCAAAACAATATCCTGGGTAGCAGATGAAAGGGCAACCAAGAAGGCGCAAAAGGCTGTAGCCAAAATGTTTTGTGATGGGTTGCAAAATGATAGGGCAAGAATACTTATAATTAAGCTAGTTTGACTCAAAAGTGCCCAGCTACGTCGTTGGCCTAACCGGTTTGTGAGGTAAGGAATATGGGTATGGTCAATGATTGGAGCCCAGAGAAAACGTAGAAAATATGGTGCTGCAATAATGGCTAAAAAACCTATTTCAGTTAAACTAACATTTGATTTTTTTAGCCAGTGGTTAAAGGTCTGGCCTGTAAGCAAAAAAGGAAGGCCCCCAGAGAAACCTAAGAAAAGCTGCGTCACAATTCTGCGGTCAGAGAATTTGCGGTAAATTTTTTTCCAACGTTCTTTCACTTTTTATACCTGTTCATAGAGTTGTTACTCATTGAGAAGAAAAACATCAAGCTTCATGATGCTGCACGCTCTTATTTGCAAAGAACCATGCTAGCCCAATAGCAGGAATGCCTAAAATAATTGTTGCAATAAAAAATTGTGTCCAGCCTAGTTTATCGACAAGATAACCCGACGAAGCTGCAAATACAGTGCGGGGGATAGCGGCAAGGGCACTCATGAGAGCAAATTGTGTGGCTGCAAATTGCACAGAACAAAGATGACACAAATAAGCTATTAAAGCAGCAGTGGAAATTCCGCTGCATAAGTTTTCTATAAGGATAGTTGAATATAAAATGGTAAGTTGGTGGCCATTAGCAAGCAAAATAAGATAAGCGGCATTCGAAACTGTTTGCAAAATGGCTCCAATGAAAAGCGCCTTTCCAATGGTTAATCTGGTGGTGATAATTCCCCCAATAAAGCCACCAGCAATAGTAGCCCAAAGGCCAAAAACTTTCGCAGCCGCTGCAATTTCACCCGGTGTGAATTGCAAATAATTGTAAAGTGGAGTTGCCATATGGCCAATCATAGCATCACTTACCTTGTAGATGAGGATAAAGATAATGACTAATAACCAATAGGGCTTACTCATAAAATTTTTAAACGGTGATGCAATTGTATCCGTAATCCATCTGCTAACGCGCGCTGCCTGATCGTGAGAGAGCAAGCTTTGTTGCTCATTTTCACTTCCAGTTAACCGAAAAGGTTCTGGCTGCGAAAGTACAGCAATCACACCCAAGGACATAACAATAGCAACTAAAGTAAAGCATGTTTGCCAGCCGTAATAACTAGCAAAAACAATCGCACCTGCCCCTGAAGCTAGCATACCAATGCGATATCCAAGGACGCCAATAGCCGCTCCGGCACCATATTGGCGGTCATTTAAAGTTTCTACGCGATAAGCGTCAATGGCGATGTCTTGAGTGGCACTAAAAGTAGATACAAGAAATATCCAAATGGCAACATGTTCAAGGTGGGTTTGTGGATCTGAAAAGGCTAAACCAAAGAAAGAAATAATCAATCCAATTTGAGCAAAAATCATCCAGCCTCTACGTTGGCCAAAAAAGCTGGTCAACAGTGGGATTCTCATATTATCAAGCAATGGAGCCCATAAGAACTTTAAAGTGTATGGAATGCCAGCTAATGCAAAAAGGCCAAGAGACGTATAATTGACGCCAACTTTTGAAAGCCAAAAAGTGAGGGTTGATGTGGTAATGGGAAGTGGAAGGCCACTAAAGAAACCTAGAAACCCGATGGCAATAATACGAGGTTCGAGGTATACCTTAGTGTCTTTAAACCACTGTTGAATCACCGCATATCTCCTCTAAGACTGCATACGTTCAGCACGCTTTCGCTCGTGCGGATCAAGGTATTTTTTCCTTAATCGAATGCTCTTGGGGGTAATCTCAACAAGCTCGTCATCTTCAATATAAGTAATGGCTTGTTCCAATGTCATAATTCTTGGAGGCGTTAAACGCACGGCTTCGTCTTTGCCAGCGGCTCGAATGTTGGTAAGTTGCTTACCTTTTAATGGGTTAACTTCCAAATCGCTACCTCTTGCATTTTCACCAATGATCATCCCTTGGTAAACTTGCGTGCTTGGGTGTATAAAAAGTGTGCCACGTTCTTCAAGGTTCCACAAGGCATAAGCAACGGCAACACCATCACTATTTGAAATAAGGCTGCCATTTCGGCGCCCTTCAATAGTCCCTTTAAATGGAGCGTAACCATGGAATAAGCGACTCATGATGCCCGTACCACGGGTATCTGTTAGAAACTCGCTCTGATAACCGAGCAATCCTCGAGAAGGGATTTTAAATGTTAAGCGTTGTTTTCCACCAGCAGAAGGGCGCATGTCAGTCATCTCACCCTTTCTCATGCTCATTTTTTCAACGACAATCCCTGAAAAATCTTCATCTACATCCACCATGACCTCTTCAATGGGCTCATGGCGTTCTGAATTGATATCTTGGAATAATACTCTTGGTCGGCTAATGGAAAGCTCATAGCCTTCGCGGCGCATTGTTTCGATCAAAACACCTAACTGCAATTCTCCACGACCCGCAACTTCAAAAGCATCTTTATCTGGTGTTTCGCGAATGATGATTGAGATGTTTCCTTCTGCTTCGCGCTCCAAGCGATCTTTGATCATTCGTGAGGTGACTTTTGTTCCCTCACGCCCAGCAAGTGGCGAATCGTTCACGGAGAAGGTCATAGCCAATGTTGGTGGATCAATAGGTTGTGCTGGAAGAGGGGCAAGTGTCGATTGATTTTCAACAACGGTATCGGATACTGTTGTTTTTTCCAGCCCAGCAACAGCAATAATATCACCAGCCTCAGCTTTTTCAATCGCAACCCGCTCTAAGCCTCTAAAGGCTAAGATTTTAGTGATACGGCCCATCTCACGTGTCTGCCCATCGTGGGTCATTGCTTTTACTGCAATATTAGGTTTAAGCACACCGCTGTGAACGCGGCCTGTTAGAACTCGACCAAGATATGGGTCATATTCAAGCGTTGTGACCAACATTGAAAATGGCGCTGTCGCGTCAGCAACAGGTGAGGGGATATGAGAAACAATAGTATCAAAAAGATCCTTTAAATCTTGCTTTTTCTGGTCAAGATCTTTGGTTGCCCAGCCATTTCGACCTGAAGCATAGATAATTGGGAAATCTAACTGTTCTTCCGTTGCCTCTAGTGACAAGAAAAGATCAAAAACTTCGTCGAGTACTTCATTAGGCCGAGCATCTGGACGATCAACTTTGTTGACAACGACAATAGGTTTTAAACCTAGCTTAAGAGCTTTGGCTGTTACAAATTTTGTTTGTGGCATGGGGCCTTCAGCCGCATCAACCAAAATGACAACACCATCAACCATACTTAAAATACGCTCAACTTCTCCACCAAAGTCAGCGTGGCCAGGTGTGTCAACAATATTTAAACGAAAATCGCCCCATGAAACGGATGTGCATTTGGCTAGGATCGTGATTCCTCGTTCTTTTTCAAGATCGTTTGAATCCATAGCTCGCTCTGCAACAGCTTGATTCGTACGAAATGTCCCAGCCTGCTTGAGGAGAGCGTCAACGAGGGTGGTTTTTCCGTGGTCGACGTGGGCAATAATGGCTAGATTACGAAACGCTTCCATAGTCTTCCTTCTTGTTTTCACATTTTCTACATGGCTGGAGGAAACAAGTCCAGAAAAATTCTCCATTTATAATGGAATTTTTTATGAATCTTGAAAAGAAGGTTGATTTTAAGTTTTAAGCAGACTCTAGTTCTTCGCTGACTCGATCAAGGGCTTCCTTAACAAGCGGAAGTGTAGGGTCTTTTTTTTGTCGCAAGCATAGGTGTCTTAAATGGTTAACAAATCTTTTTATTGCAGAATAGCTTCGTTCAATCCGATTAATGATATATGGGATCATGTCTTTAGAAAGAGGTAAGTGTTGATCCATACATTGTTTAATCAGCAAAAGACGCAAGGTATCCTCTTGCGGTGATGAAATTTCAATAGCAACAATCCCTTTGAGTCTGGATAATAAATCTGGCAATTCGATATCTAACGCTTGAGGTGGGCATTCCATGGTAATCAAAAGAGGAATTTTTCTTTCACGGCAAAGGTTTAATGTGTGCAAAAAAGCTGTTTGATTTTTGATCAAATGTGCATCGTCAATAACCAGCGCTTTAGCTCCATCGACAATTTCTGAGGGGTTAAGGGTTGAAAATGTAGGGCTAGACAAAAATTTTCCACCCACATGAGATTGCCAAATATGAGTTAAGTGGGTCTTCCCACAGGCTCTTGGCCCCCATATGATTAAGGCCTGGTTTGGCCACTCATGCCAATTCAAAACAAACTTTATAGCATCTTCGTTACATCTACTAGTGAAGAAATCCTCTTCGGTTAACCCTTCATGGTATTCTAAATCCAGAGGAATCTGCTTCATTATCAAGCCCGATTATAAAACATTAAGCGTTTTTAAGAGTGCCAGAGGCATTATTTTTTAAAGCATGGCGAATTAAAACACCAATAATAGAGGCCGTAGGTATGGCTATTAGTACGCCCACAATTCCTTTAAGGTGGCCTCCGGCTAAAACAGCAAAGATAATCCACACGGGGTGAATGTTAATCCGGTTGCCTACTAAACGTGGGGTTAACACTATGCTTTCCAGTCCAACGCCAGCTGCGAAAATAACCATTAGCTTGATCAGGTCCATGGTTACTCCTTGCGTGGTAACAGCAACCGTGAAAGCCGCAATGATGCCAATAACATAACCAACATATGGAATGCATGTGAGTAGGCCAGTCCCAATGCCAATGAGTAATGCATATTCGAGTCGAATCAGGCTTAGGGCGAGGCTATAATAGGTGGCAAGGATCACGCAAATTAGCGCCTGACCACGCGCATATCCCGCCATTGTTTTATCGATGTCATGAGCAATTTTAAGCGCTTGATCTTTATAGCCAGTCGGTACGAGATTATAAACGCTTTTAAGCATTTTATCCCAATCCTTCAGCATATAAAAACATACAACAGGGGTAATAATGATCAAGGCGAGTAAGTTTGCTAAAGCAAGGCTGCTTCCTAAAATGTTGCCAACAATTTTAGCTGTGAAAAACATGGCATCGCCAAAATAGGTGCCTACCATATCTTTTAATTTTTCTAAGTCGGCTGGGGCAAGTGTATCTGCTAGATTTTGAAATATGGGGGTTAGTACTTCTATAAGCCGTTTAGCTAGGACTGGAGTTTTTTTAGCGAATGATAAAATCTCAAGCTGAATAATTGGGGCAATCCAAATTATGAGCAACGCCAAAAAGGTTAAAATAAGCACAACAATAATGATGGATGCTGTCGGTCGAGAGATGGAATATTTCCCAAGCTTTTTGGCTAACGGGTTAAAGGCATAAGCCAAAATCCCAGCAATAATAAAGGGTGCCAAAATACCTTGTAGAAAATAGACGAAACCGATTATTAAAGCGGTAAACGCCAGGGTTTTTAGAGAAAATGGAATGCTCATGGACTAGCCTGGGATGGGGAACTGCGAAGTGCTAGAGCAATCTGAAAATAGGCAACAGTTGACAAAAAAAGTGTCAATGCAACAATGATATAAAAGCTTTCTTCTAGAATACTTAACGAGAAAATGTTGCTTAAACGGCAAAGAATAAGTGAGGCCAACACTAACTCCGCACAGGTGTTAATTTTGCTCATCAGGGCGGGACTCATTCTACGCAAAGACCCCTTATGCATAAAATAGGCTACACCCAGCATGATCAACACATCTCGTGTGATAATCGCAATGGCTAAAGCTATCGGTAATTGTTGGCTGAAGGCAAAGTAAGCAAAGACAGTCATAAGCAACAATTTGTCTGCCAATGGATCCAAAATAGCGCCCAGCTTGGAGCGAATACTGAGTGTGCGTGCAATAAGACCATCTAAGCCATCGCTTATTGCCGCGGCAAAAAAACTGATGGTGGCAAAAAGGAAATATCCTTTAAGCAACCCGTAGGCAATAAATGGCACAATCAGAATCCGTAAGGTTGTGATAACATTTGCAAAAGTGTAAATACGCGTAGAAGGTTTAGTAAGGCCACGCGGCCATGGGATGACTTTAGCCTCGTTTTGTATTTGTCTGGCTTCAAACTCTGCCTTTTGTCGATTCAAGTTATTTGCCATTGCTCGCTACTTATTACTCGGTTGCTGCCCCTGATCGCAATTCAAATCTATTTTGCTCAGAAATTTCCTTAATGATCAAGCCTAAGTATTGCAAATTTCTTTGAAAATTTTCGAAGCTGCTGTTTAGGTGTATATCTATCACTATATAACTGGCCGCCATTTCATTAATCATAATTTTTGAAATTTCGCTTAAAGATAGGAGGTCTTTTTTAATCTTAAGCCAGCTAGCGTAACCACTAATGGGAACAGAGACTTGTAAAACTGTTGGTGTTTGTCCCGTATTGTGTAGCATTTCTTCCACATTGCAGGATTGTATAGCCTGACCAGCTGCTTCAGCAATGAAAGTTGCAAACTCAATAGGAGAAACTTTTCCAGCTCCAGGAACTTCTTTAATAGGGCAACGTTTGAATGATTCTGATGATATCTTATAAGATTCGATAGCGGTCAGAGGATTTGGGTCATTTTGTACATTTGATTTGATAAGCAGCAAAACCGCTTGTGTGGATTCATAATGCTCCATAATTTTTTGAAAAGTTTCATATGTCATATTGCCCAACTCAATGGCTGGTAATTTAATCTGATCGTTTAAATCCCCTAGAGGGACGACATAAGAGTTTTGATTATTTAAGTTTTGCGCAATAAGTGATTGCAGCTCAGTATTGTCTGACCAAGGAGTTATCCTTGTATCAGCATGATTTGCTGGCACAATAAACAGCAATGTTTTGGAAGATTGAGGTTCGCCTAATTTTTGCGCCCCTTCATTCGCGTCTGCTGCTGCAACAGCGGCTTGTGCGGCGAAAGATACATTATCTAAAGGCTTATTCTTAAGTGGGATGGCATTTTGCTCTAGGAATGACAGAACACAGGATCGATTGAAATTTTGTTGGATTTTGGCAATATAACGAATACCAGATGTTTTTTCACTCAGAATATCCATTCCAGCGTAACATCTTGATGAGACATCATCGAGTTTTTCAGGGGATTTAAGAACTTCAGGGGCGACTCTTGAAAAAAACCGTTCAGTTGCAATTTTTTCCGCTTGAGCGGTGGCTTGTTCTTTAGCTGCCACCGCATCTTGAGCTTCATGATCCACATGAACAATCTCATACCACTGGCCTTGCGCTACATTAGTTTGAAGAGCAAGGAAAAATAAAGAGACTAAAAGCGCTGTCCTAACTTTATTTTTAAGGGGCAAATTGCGAGTCCTATTGTTTAGATCAGTTAATTGATATTAGCCGACAATGTCCATTTTTGCGAAGAAAAACTCGATTTCTGTTTTGGCATTTTCCAAAGAGTCAGAACCGTGGACAGAATTACACTCAATAGATTCACCAAAGAGCTTGCGAACTGTTCCAGCATCTGCATTGGCAGGGTTAGTTGCGCCCATGATTTGCCTATTTTGTGCCACAGCATTTTCGCCCTCAAGTACTTGAACCACAACTGGGCCAGAAATCATAAAGTTGCAAAGATCATCAAAAAATGAACGCTCAGCATGAACCTCATAAAATTTCTCCGCCATTTCTTTTGTAAGCCGAATGCGTCGCTGCGCTACAATTTTCAGGCCTGCATCTTCAAATAATGCGTTGATCTTACCTGTAAGGTTACGCCTAGTTGCGTCCGGTTTAATGATGGAAAGTGTTTGTTCTACTGGCATTTTATTAGTCCTATTTTACTACTAAATTATTTCTTGATTTTTATAAAATGAAGATTGGTAATGCGCAATCACTTTTTTAGGGCTGATAAGGCAGTTAATCAAAGCCATCTTGCTTTATCCATTCGCCTATTTTGGATTGGCACCATAGTGTTTTTTCTAAATCAGGATAACGAAGCCAAAGCGTACGAGATCCTTCAGTTTGATCTGGGATATTAGAATTAAAAACCACTACCACTCGTTTAAATTCGAGGGTGTCTAGATCGCCTGAATGAGGCATGCCGGCCAGAACAACCACTTCAGATTTGTTGGGGTTTTCAAATTTATCTGTTAGCCAGATAGGTTGCAGCATTGGGTCAATAGCATCTTTGCTTGAACCGTGAGGAGTAAACGAACCAGAACCCAAGGTCCAAAGAGAAGCATTAAAAGCGTCAACTTTCTCTTCGTTTTCCAATACAACAACCGCTCGCATTCCATTGCTCAGAATTTTAGGTAAAAGCTTCGAAAGTGCTTGATCTAGCGTGCCAACGCTGAGCTTATAAAAACTTAGGTTCAACTTTTGCCCTCAAAGTTTTTTTGGATATAGTCATTTAAAAGTCGGACCCCAAATCCACTGGCTCCCTTGCCGGAAAGTGATTTGTCCTTCTTGGTCGATGCTGTTCCTGCAATATCAAGATGAGCCCAAGGTACATCATTAACAAAGCGTTGCAGGAATTGCGCGGCAGTTGAACTGCCTGCTAGGCCACCTGTGCCTATGTTTCTGATGTCAGCGATATCAGACTCAATGTCTTTATCAAACGCTTCAGAAAGTGGCATACGCCACAATGGCTCATCTGTGGCTTGGCCAGCTTCAATGAGTTTTTGTGATAGATCATCATTATTGGAAAAAAGGCCTGCAAATTCATGCCCCAACGCAACAAGTATTGCCCCCGTTAGTGTTGCCAAATTTATCATCACTTTTGGCTTGAACCGATTTTGTGTGTACCAAAGTGCATCAGCCAAAACAAGGCGCCCTTCAGCATCTGTGTTTAAAATTTCAACAGTTGTTCCAGACATGGCTTTTACAACATCTCCTGGCCTTTGAGCTGAGCCGGATGGCATGTTTTCAACCAGGCCCGCTACGCCAACAACATTCACTTGGGCTTTGCGGCTTGCCAGAGCCTGCAGTAAGCCGGCAACAACTCCAGCACCTGCCATATCCATCTTCATTTCATCCATGTTGGCTGAAGGTTTGAGGGAGATACCGCCGGTGTCAAATGTAACACCCTTGCCAACAATGGCTACTGGTGGTTGATCTTTCTTTCCACCATCCCAGGTTAAGATGAGGAGCTTTGAATCCTTAACGCTGCCTTGGCCAACTCCCAGCAAAGCATTCATCCCAAGTTTGGCCATATCTTTTTCTTCCAAAACCTCAATTTTGACGCCAAGTTTTTTCAGATCTTGAACACGATCAACAAAAGTTTCAGGATAGATAATATTGCAAGGTTCACTGACAAGTTCGCGGGTGAGAAATACACCATCAGCCACAGCTTTAAGCTCCTCAAACGCGACTTCAGCTTTATCAGGAGATGGTGTAACAAAAGTGATGGTCTTGGGCAGTTTTGGTGCATCATCTTTGGGTTTTTTATATTTATCGAATGCCCAGCTTTTCAAAAGTAGGCCATAAGCCAGATTCGCAGCGATCTGTGCATCCGTGAGCGAGTCAGCCTTTAGATTATCCATAATGATACAAACATCATCCCCACTTATAGTTTTGATGTAAGAAGCAATAGACCCACCAAGTGCGACAATTTTAGCTGCTGTGAATTTACTGATATCTCCATATCCAACCATTCCTACAAGGGTAGGAGACTTTTTATTTGGAACGGTGGCTTCAGCATATTTGCCACTTTTACCAGTAAAACTTTTTGATTTAAGTGCCTGTGTTATAAAGGAGAACTCTTCAGAATTTGTGGCAGCAAGAGTGCTTGAGATGGATAGATCTTCGCCGCAACCGCTGATGACACGAACATTCAAATTTGGTTCTTTTTTAAAAACGATCTTCATATACCCACCTTGTAAATTTACATTAACCATTCATTACACATATTACTCGTCCACTCTCGAAAGAGCAAGCAACCAGATAAATACTTGGTGTTAGCGTATTTTATGTGATAAGGAAAATCTTATGAGAGAGATAATCAGTTGTTGAATTTTCTCCTCATACAATAAAAGCACCTCAAGTTTCGGAGATACAAACGGTGACACAGAAAGTTTTTGATCTCATAGTTATTGGTGGGGGCCCGGGTGGATATGTTGCTGCCATTAAAGCTTCCCAGTTAGGTCTCAATGTTGCATTGATTGAAAAACAGCATTTGGGTGGAATATGTCTTAATTGGGGCTGCATTCCCACTAAGGCTTTATTGCGCGTTAGCGAAATCTACAGGACACTTGGCCATTTGCAAGATTTTGGCTTAAGCGTTGAAAAACCAACATTTGATTTGAAAAAGATTGTTGCCCGATCACGCCAAGTTGCTGACCAACTTTCAAAAGGTATTAGTCATCTTTTAAAGAAAAATAAAGTCACCCTTATCGAAGGGACGGCTAAAATTGGTACTTTACTTGCTGGTGTGCGGTCAATTGAGGTCATTGGAAAGTCTGGCGAAAAATCATCTGTTCAAGCCAAAAACGCCATTTTAGCAACGGGTGCACGCCCAAGGCAGCTGCCAGGACTTGAGGCCGATGGCAAGTTTGTCTGGACATCCAAAGAAGCTATGATTCCCGAAGATTTGCCTAAGAAGCTGCTTGTCATTGGATCAGGCGCTATTGGAATTGAGTTCGCCAGTTTTTACAGTGCTTTTGGCGTTGAGACTATTGTTGTTGAGCTTCAAGATCGAATCTTGCCAAATGAGGATGCAGAAATTTCCGCTTTAGCTATCAAAAGCTTTGAGAAGCAGGGTATTCAGTTTATGACCAAATCTTCTGTCATAAAGTTGAACAAGCAAAGCAATCAAGTTGAAGTTATTATCAAAACAGCAGATGGTGAGAAAAAGATCATGGTTGATCGCATCATCAGTGCTGTTGGCATTATTGGAAATACGGAAGATTTAGGGCTAGAAAACACAAAAGTTAAGGTTGACCGTGGGCATATCACTACGCGTGAATTCGGGCAAACCAATGAGCCTGGGCTTTTTGCTATTGGCGATGTAACAGCTGGCCCATGGTTAGCTCACAAAGCAAGCCACGAAGGTGTTCATTGTGCTGAATTTATTGCTGGGAAAAAACCAGCTCATGGCATGAAAACAAGCAATATACCAGGATGTACTTATAGTTTTCCTCAAATTGCTAGTGTGGGGTTGACAGAAAAGCAGGCACTCGATGCGGGCCATAAGGTTAAAGTAGGGCGCTTCCCATTCTTAGCTAATGGAAAAGCTATTGCTCTAGGTGAGCCTGAAGGATTGGTAAAAACAATTTTTGACGAGAAGACTGGAGAGTTACTTGGTGCGCACATGATTGGTGCAGAAGTAACCGAAATGATCCAGGGGTACTGTATTGCTAAAACAATGGAAGCAACTGAAGTTGATCTGATGTGCACCATCTTTCCGCATCCAACGCTTTCAGAAATGATGCATGAGTCTGTTTTGGATGCTTATGGCAAGGCCATTCATTTTTAGGAGTTGACTATGACAACATCGCCTATTGCTGAAAAGAAACTTAGTAAGCCAGAGTGGATCCGGGTAAAAGCGCCTGTTTCCAAGGAGTACCAAGAGACTAAAGACCTCATGCGTCGACTTAAACTAAACACCGTTTGCGAGGAAGCCGCATGCCCTAATATCGGAGAGTGTTGGGCAAAAAAGCATGCTACGGTGATGATTTTAGGCAGTGTTTGCACACGTGCATGTCGCTTTTGCAATGTTGAAACAGGTATGCCAGATAAGCTTGACCCTCACGAGCCAGAGCATGTGGCCGAGGCTGTTCAAGCAATGGGATTGAATCATGTGGTCATCACCTCCGTTGACCGCGATGACTTAGACGATGGCGGGGCTCAACACTTTTCTCGCGTGATCAAAGCGATTCGAGCAACATCGCCCAAAACGACTATTGAAGTTTTAACACCTGACTTCTTAAGGAAAGAAGGCGCAATAGAAGTCGTTGTTGAAGCCAAACCAGATGTTTACAATCATAACCTTGAAACAGTTGCTAGGCTTTACCCATCGGTGCGTCCAGGCGCTCGCTATTTTCATTCACTTTCACTGTTAAAAAAAGTAAAAGAGCTTGATCCAAGTATTTTTACCAAGTCAGGTGTTATGGTTGGGCTAGGGGAGACAAAGTCAGAAATTTTCCAATTGATGGACGATTTGCGGTCAGCAGAAGTCGATTTTATGACCATTGGTCAATATCTACAACCTACCCAAAAACATCATGAGGTGATGCGGTTTGTTCCTCCTGAGGAGTTTGCTGAATATGCATCTATGGCTCGTGGAAAAGGGTTTTTGTTGGTTTCATCATCTCCACTGACACGTTCCTCATATCATGCAGGGGCTGATTTTCAGCGACTTCAAGAAGCGCGGCAAAAAGCCTTAGCTCAAAGTCTCTAAAATGCCTAGGCACCGCGAGGTAAAACGTCTTTCTATTACTAGCGATAAACTGTATGATCTTGTCTCAGATGTGAGATCTTACCCTGAGTTTTTGCCATGGTGTGTTGGGGCTGTTGTTCATTCTCAAACCGAAGAATGTATCATAGCTGATTTAAAAATTGGCTATAAATTTTTTCAAGAAGGCTTCACATCAGAAGTAAAGTTAACACCAAAATCACGCATTGATGTTCGCTATACAGACGGACCATTTAAATATCTTGAAAATCACTGGATTTTTAGACCCACTGAAGATGGCGGGACTGAGATAGAGTTTTATGTCGACTTTGAATTTAAGTCTTTTTTTATGCAGAATTTGATCGAGCTGCTTTTTACAGAGGCCGTCCATAAAATGGTTGTTGCATTCGAAAAGCGGGCGGAGGAAGTTTATATTAAGTAGTTAGCAAAACAGTGTTTCTTGAATGATGTCGAGGAGCTAATGTTCTTAATGACCTAACGCGGTTAAAGCCAACGCAGCTTTTGATCGAATAGGCAAACCTAGCTCATCACGAACAAAGCGTGAAGCCATAAGCAATTTTTCCACATCAATGCCTGTTTCAATCCCCATACCGTTGAGCATATATACCACATCTTCGGTTGCCACATTGCCAGAAGAGCCAGGAGCGTAAGGGCACCCGCCAAGACCTGCTATGGAGCTATCAATGATTTTGACGCCCAGCTCAATAGCTGTTAAAATATTCACCAAAGCCTGCCCATAGGTATCATGGAAATGAACAGCGGTTTGATGCAAGGGAAGGGTGGATTGAAGGGCTGAAAGCAACTGTTTCACTTGTGCTGGTGTGCCCACGCCGATGGTATCACCCAGTGAAATTTCATCGCATCCCAAATCCAAGAGAGCTTCTGCAACAGGTACAACTTGCGAAGGCGATGTCGGCCCTTGATAAGGGCAGCCTATGACGCATGAAATATACCCGCGTACACTGATGCCTGTTGTTTTGGCCTGAGCCATAAGAGGAGCAAATCGATCCAAACTTTCTTGGATGGTACCATTAATGTTTTTAAGGGTGAATGCATCGGAAGCTGCTGTGAACACGGCTATGTGCGTTGCGCCAGATTCGAGCGCGGCATCCAGACCTTTTTGATTGGCAACAAGGACAGAGCCTTTTGACATGATTTTTCTGCCTGCCGTTAAACCTTTAAGATGATTGATAACATCAGATGTCGAGGCCATTTGGGGGACAGAACGAGGCGATACAAAGCTTCCCAACTCAATGCGACTTAACTTGGCCTGATGCAACTTCTCAATGAGTAAGGCTTTTAGGTCTGCAGGGACAATGGTCGATTCAGCTTGAAGGCCATCGCGAGGACCAACTTCAACAATTTGGACATCGCTCGTCATGCATCTATACCTTCCATATCAACAAGGATTTCTCCTTCTTTAACTAACTGCCCTTCTTGAACAAAAATTTGTTTAATAATGCAGGGCTTCCTGGCTTTTAATGTATGCTCCATTTTCATGGCTTCAACCGTAACCACGGGGTCACCGGCATTAAGTGATTGGCCTTCAGCCGCCCACAATTTTATGATTTTCCCTGGCAAAGGAGCCGCACACGATAAGTCTGCGTGCAACGATGCATAATCTTTTTTCTCAAGAGTAGGGAGGATATGAATATCGAGGTTCAGCCCGAGCAGATTTACCCAAATGGTTTTTTTGCTCTTGCAATAAGAAATATGTATGGGCTCTTGGTTATAAACGGCATGAAACGAATTGCCCTTAAGGCATGCATGCTTGAGAGTTATGGTCGGAAAGCCAGCTTGCTCAATATGGATTTCTCCTTTTTCCCATGTCACAATGCCAGAATAATGATTCCCCATAAGTTTTATGTTTGACGGCATTTTCCGAACAAAGTTTAGGCTAAAAAAGGATGGTGTAGAAAATGGGGAAGAACACGCCATTTGCCCTGTATCAGGCAAATGGGCCAGCACTAGAGCCAATGCAATATGTAAAGGGGAGTGGCTTAACCCCTGGAGTATGAGTTCCATGTTCTGGTTTAAAAAGTGCGTATGGAATAACCCAGCTTTAACTTCTGGATGCTTCAAAAGTTCGACTAAAAAGGGTTGGTTAGTTTTAACTCCCCATATCTTGGACTCTCTTAGTGATTTTTTAACAGTCAGGATAGCTGCCGCGCGCGTATCACCGTAGGCGATGAATTTAGCCAACATTGGATCATAATGGACTAAAACATTGCTGCCAGCGAGTACGCCAGAATCAATCCTAAGTGAAGATATTTGAGGAAGTTTAAACTCAAATATGTTGCCTGTTGAAGGCAAGAATTCATTGAACGGATCTTCGGCATAAAGCCGTGCTTCAATAGCATGGCCATTAACTTTAATATCTGATTGCGTAAGGCCAAGCGGCTCACCCATGGCAACCTTAAGCTGCAATTGAACCAAATCAAGGCCAGTGACCATTTCAGTCACAGGATGCTCTACTTGTAGCCGGGTATTCATTTCCATGAAATAGAAGTTATCTTGATCATCAAGCAAAAACTCCACTGTGCCCGCACCAACATACCCAACACTTTTAGCAAGGTTTACAGCCTTTGAAAGAATATTTTGCCGAACTGTTTCAGGAATATTAACAACAGGCGCTTCTTCAATTACTTTTTGATGACGCCTTTGGATACTGCAATCTCTATCAAAGATATGAATGGTGTTGCCATGCATGTCGCCAAAAACTTGAACTTCAATATGCCGAGCCACTGGGATGTACTTTTCCAGCATGATTTCAGCATTGCCAAAGGCAGATAAAGCTTCGCGCTGGCATGATTCCAACGCACTCAAAAATTCTTCAGCATTCGTAACAATTCTCATGCCTTTTCCGCCACCACCCATTGTGGCTTTGATCATGAGAGGAAACCCAACTTCACCGGCTTGTTTTTTCAGCCAATCGCTTTCTTGGCGACTACCCGTATACCCAGGGATAAGCGGCAATCCTTCATTTTGAGCTGCTTCTTTAGCAAGAATTTTAGATCCCATTAGGCGAATCACATCTGCGGATGGTCCTACAAATTGTATGCCAGAGCGTATACATGCTTGTGCGAAGTCAGGATTTTCCGACAAAAAACCATAGCCTGGGTGGATCGCATCGGAATCAGAGGCTTTTGCAACAGAGATAACCTTCTGAATATGAAGGTAGGTTTCTTGTGCCGTTTGGCCTGCTATTTCAAATGCAAAAGTTGCTTGTGAAACATGAGGTGAATTGGCATCTTGGGCCGAATAAATGGCAACCGTTTCGATCCCCAGTGCATGAGCCGTACGGATAATGCGACAGGCTATTTCTCCGCGATTTGCTATCAGCAGTCGTTTCACTTAAATGCTCCTCAAAACGAATTCTCGCGCCATGGGGGGAGTTTTTTATCTATAAAAGCTGATAAGCCTGTTTGAGCTTCGGGTGATGTCCGAATTCTGGCAATCTCATCGGCTGTCCATTCTATAAGCTGGGCATTCACAGGTTTCAACGCAACATTTTCGATCAAAGATTTAGCAAGTTTTTGAGCCTGAGGGGCTCCGTCGAGGATAGAGCGAGCAAGGTGCTGAGTGAAGCCTTCTAATTCACCTAAAGATACTGTTTCATGAACAAGGCCAATGCGTTGAGCTTCCATTACGCCAAATCTTTCAGCTGTAAGAAAATATCGCCGTGCGTGTCTTGGGCCAATGGCAGCAAGGACATAAGGTGAAATAATGGCGGGGATCAAACCTAATCGCACTTCAGACAGGCAAAACACCGAATTATCTGCAGCAATTGCTATATCGGCGGCGGCAACAAGACCTAACCCTCCACCAAACACTGGGCCGTGCACAGACGCTATGGTTGGGATAGGCAAACTGTATATTGTGTTCATGAGAGCTGCCAGCTTCATGGCATCCATTTTATTTTGCTCATAAGATGCCTGGCCAGAAAGTCGCATTTCGCCAATATCAGCACCGGCACAAAATGATTTGCCCTTGGCATTTAAAATGACAGCACGGATTGTAGTGTCATTTTTTATAGAATCAAAGTGAGCCTGAAGTTGATCGATCATTGCTTCATTTAAGGCATTCTGTGACCCAACCCTATTGAGAGTGATTACAGCGACTTGAGCTGGTGTAAGAGTAAATTCGGCGATAACAGTCATATGTTACATCCTCAATACATTAAATTTAGTGTCAACCATAGGGGTGCATAATGATGCTTGTAAGCTTAAAGCTAGGACCAGTCGTGTATCAAGGGGGTCAATGATACCATCGTCCCAAAGGCGCGCACTTGAGTAGTAGGGATGCCCTTCACGTTCATATTTGCTGCGAACTTCATTTTGGAATGATTGAGCGTCTTCAGGTGAAATTTTTTTGCCTTTTGCTTCCATGCTAGCCTGCTTGATTTGAGATAAAACAACAGACGCCTGTTCGCCGCCCATCACGGAAATTCTTGCATTTGGCCACATCCATAAAAACCGAGCGCCATAGGCGCGTCCACACATGGCATAGTTTCCAGCCCCAAAACTTCCTCCGATGATTAATGTAATCTTAGGAACATTTGCGCAGGCAACCGCAGCAACAAGTTTTGCTCCATCTTTGGCAATGCCGCTTGCTTCATATTTTTGGCCAACCATAAATCCGGTAATATTTTGCAGAAAAATAAGAGGGATTTTCCTTTGGCAACAGAGCTCTATGAAGTGCGCCCCTTTAAGAGCTGCTTCAGAAAACAAGATGCCATTATTGGCAATAATGCCAACTTTATAACCATAAATTGTCGCAAACCCACAAACCAGAGTTGTGCCATATCTTTCCTTAAACTCTTGAAACTCGCTTCCATCTACAATTCGAGCAATAACCTCTCGAACATCATAAGGTGTTTTCAAATCGTTAGGGATTACGTGATAAAGCTCTTCAATAGGATACAGCGGCTCAGCAAAATCCGCAACAGGTGGCAACGCGCATGTGGTTTCCGGGAATGTGCGTGCAATATTGCGAGCAATCTCAATGGCATGCTCATCATCCGCGGCCATATGATCTGCCACGCCAGATAGGCGTGTGTGGAGATCAGCTCCACCTAAAGCTTCCGCATCGACAACTTCACCAGTGGCGGCTTTGACAAGAGGTGGGCCGGCCAAAAAAATTGTCCCTTGATTTTGAACAATAATAGCTTCATCGCACATAGCCGGAACATAAGCTCCACCAGCAGTGCATGACCCCATTACGATAGCCAGTTGAGGGATGCCTTTGGCAGACATTCGAGCTTGATTATAGAAAATTCGCCCAAAGTGCTCTTTGTCAGGAAAAACATCTGATTGGTGTGGTAAGTTCGCGCCACCAGAATCTACCATGTAAATGCAAGGAAGGTTGTTTTCATCCGCAATTGCTTGAGCTCTTAGATGTTTTTTAACGGTCAATGGAAAATAGGATCCACCTTTGACTGTTGCATCATTTCCTGCAATCATGCAAAGGCGCCCTTGAACTTGGCCGATACCAGCAACAATGCCAGCACTAGCAACTGAATCTTCATAACATTCGTAAGCGGCAAATTGGCCAATTTCCAGAAAAGGTGTGCCTGGGTCGATTAAACTGTGGATACGGTCTTTGACCAAAAGCTTGCCACGGGCTTGATGCTTTTGCGTCGCATCTTGGCCGCCACCACCAGCTATAGCTTGCACTTTAGCTCGCAGATCCTCGGATGCAGCCTTTAAGGCTGAGGATTTCATGGTCTCAATTGTTTGATAGGCACTTTTTAAGATAGCCACCGTCATCTCCCTTGATAGGATTACATTAATCCAGATTTCTTAAGCTGGCTAGCCCTGACATTCCAATGTTTAGTTTCATTAAGTGGATAAAATAATGCCTGCGGCAATTTAACCATTTGCACATAAACCGCCTATGTCATATAACCTTATGCAATCAAGGAGAAGATGGTATGACCACAGAAATTTTGTCGCGCGTACAGTTTGCTTTTACTGTCTCGTTTCATATACTTTTTCCCGCGTTGACCATTGGTCTTGCTGGCTTCCTGGCTTTTTTTGAAGCCATGTGGCTGAAGACTAAGGATGACGTTTATCTCTCACTTTACAAATTCTGGTCCAAGATTTTTGCTCTTGGGTTTGGAACGGGGGTGGTTACGGGACTGGTATTATCTTTTGAAATTGGTGCAAACTTCAATGGATTTGCGACTAAAACAGGCAATGTTTTGGGCCCATTATTAGCTTATGAAGTTTTATCTGCCTTTTTCTTAGAAGCAGGCTTTCTTGGTATTATGTTATTTGGACTTAATCGTGTGGGTAAGAAGCTTCATTTTACCTCAACGGCCCTTGTTGCTGCTGGCACGGCCATGAGTGCCTTTTGGATTATTGCCGTCATATCCTGGATGCAATCACCGTCTGGCTATTTATTAAAAGACGGTGTGTTTTTTGTTGGGAATTGGATAGATATTATTTTTAACCCGACATTCTTCTATCGGTTTGTGCATGTGGTTCTTGGTTCTTATTTGACAGCAGGATTCGTCATTTTGGGAGTCTGTGCTTATTTTTATCTTCAAAAGAAGCATCTTGAGTTTGCAAAAACAGGTTTTAAGAATGCCATCATTGCCCTTGCAATTCTGGCGCCACTGCAAATTTTTATTGGGGACCTGCATGGACTTGCTGCATTTGAGCAGCAACCGTTAAAGGTAGCTGCTATGGAAGGCCGTTGGGATACTATGGCTGGTGCGCCGTTTACAATATTTGCCATTCCTGATGCAAAAGCTGAGAAAAACAATTTTGAGATAAATTTACCAAAAATGGGTAGCCTTATTTTAACGCATGAAATGGATGGCGTTGTTAAGGGGCTTAAAGAGGTTCCTGCTGACAAACGTCCAAATGTTGCTCTCGTTTTCTTTAGCTTCCGCATAATGATTGGAGCAGGGCTGTTGATGTTGGCTATAGCTTTTTATGGTGGGTACCTCCTATGGCGACGAAAACTAATTGAGAAGCATCGTTCATTCCTGAAGTTGTGCTTGTATTCTTTGCCAGTAGGTTTTATCGCGACGTTGTCGGGTTGGTATGTGACAGAATTTGGCAGGCAACCCTGGCTAGTGTACGGACATGTTTTGACCCGTGATGCCGTGTCAAAGCTTCCTCCGCAGGCCGTGATGACATCGCTTATATTATTTGTTTTGGTTTATGCAGTTTTGTTGTTTTCATTTGTTATATACTGCGTAAAAACCATCAAAAAGGGTCCCGAAGACCATTCAAAATCAGACATGCCAGTGGACGACCCAATGTCCATTCGTACACCTCAAGGAGCCTAAATATGGATTTGCCGCTCTTATTTGGAATTATCATTGCCTTTGGCATTAGTGTTTACATCATCCTCGACGGATTTGATCTGGGAGTAGGTATCCTTTCCCTATGGGATAAAGATGAGCGAGAACGAGATGTGATGATGAACTCAATCGCTCCATTCTGGGATGGTAACGAAACATGGCTAATCCTCGGCGGTGGTGCGTTTTATGGTGTTTTCCCGAAGGCTGCGGCTATTTTGTTCCCGGCACTTTACGTTCCTATTATGCTTATGTTGTTTGCACTGATTTTCAGAGGTGTTGCATTTGAATTTCGTTTTAAAGCTGGAAAAACAAAAGTTATATGGAATTGGGCTTTTTGCCTAGGTTCTCTCATTGCTGGTTTTGCACAAGGGAGTATGCTTGGCGCCTTTATCAAAGGGTTTAATGTTTCTAACGGTGAGTTTGTTGGCGGAGCAATGGATTGGTTGACACCTTTTAGTTTCTTTACTGGACTAGCTCTTGTCCTTGGCTATGCACTCCTTGGAGCAACATGGCTTATGATGAAAACTTCAGGTACCGTCCAAGAAAAAGCCTATTCTATCGGCCGCCCGTTGATGATGGCATTATGTGTTGGCATTGGCGTTGTTAGCCTATGGACCCCCATTATGGATTCTCATATAGCAGCGCGGTGGTTTGATATGCCTGGCCTTTTTATCCTAGCACCGATACCACTGCTGACACTCTTCTTAACCTACATGCTTTGGGTTTCAATTGGGAAGAAATTAGAAAAAAGGCCATTCTTTCTTTCCATCGGACTGTTCATGATGGCTTACTTAGGGCTTGGCATGAGTATGTGGCCATACGTAGTGCCTCGCCATTTCACATTTTGGGATGTGGCGTCCCCTTATGAAACACAAATATTTATCCTGGTTGGTATTGGGCTTTTGATCCCATTCATTCTCGGGTATACAGCGTATGTATTTTATGTCTTCCGTGGGAAAGTAAAAGAACATGTTGGGTATCATTGATAGGCGCCCACACTTGAAAAAGAAGCTGTGGTTCGCCGTCATTTATCTTGGTTCTCTTGTGTTATTTTATGCTTCAGTCAAGATTCTTAAATATTTTTTTAAGTCTATACTCTCTTGATGCATTTTTAATCTAAATAAGCCACGCTTTTAGGTGGCTTTTTTCGTAAAATTTGTGTAAGCAAGTGACTGTAGGCATGGGCGGAGGAATACATGAATCAAGCTAACACACAAGGGAAAAGACCTTATATCATTGTGATTGGCAATGAAAAGGGCGGGACTGGAAAATCAACCATTTCCATGCATGTTATTGTATATTTGTTGCGAGAAGGGATGACTGTTGGCAGCATTGACGTTGACGCCCGTCAAGGTTCATTGTCACGTTACATTGAGAATCGAGCAAATTTTGCCCAAAAAATTCCAGGTAAATCTATTCCCTTACCTAAGCACATTGCTATTTTCAAAAGCGACAAAACAGATCTGAATGAAGCGCAGCAAGAAGAAGAGGCAAAGGTTTTAGAGGCACTTGATCAGTTGAAGGGCTGTGATGTTATTGTCATTGATACGCCTGGCACTGATAGCTATTTATCACGCGTTGCACATTCTTATGCCACAACACTGATTACACCGCTGAACGATAGCTTAGTTGACTTTGACATGTTGGCTCGTGTTGAAGGTGATAATATTCGTCCGAGCAAATATGCCGAAATGGTTTGGGAGCAAAAGAAAAATAAAGCTATGAGAGATGGCGGTTCCATCGACTGGATTGTATTACGCAATAGGCTCAGTAACATCAAAGCGAAGAACAAAGCTGAAGTTGAAAAATGGGTAGGCCTACTTAGCAAGCGGATAGGCGTTAGAACCATTGATGGGCTTGGTGAAAGGGTCATCTTTAGAGAACTTTTCTTACAAGGACTTACGCTCATGGATTTACGCGAGCTTGAGATAAAGCCAACTTTGTCTCATATTGCGGCAAGACAAGAAGTCAAGCAGCTGATTGATTCTATCCGGGTTTTCCAAGATACTATTCAAAAGATTGCGTAGATATTTTAAGATATAAAAGGAGCGGTTACATGTCAAAGCAGGTTCGTAAAGCGGTTTTACCAGTGGCAGGGCTGGGGACGCGTTTTTTGCCTGTAACCAAAACTATCCCAAAAGAAATGCTCCCAGTTTTATCAAAACCTCTTATTCAATACGCGGTTGAAGAAGCTTTATCCGCTGGTATTGAGGAGATTCTTTTTGTCCACGCTCGTGGAAAGGAATCGATAGAAGATTATTTTGATTATGCTCCTGATGTTGAAATAAGACTGCAGGAGTCAGGCAAAAAAGATGTTCTGGAAGAGATACGTGCTATCGTTCCTGAAGCTGGCAAATACGCGTTTGTTCGGCAGCTTAACCCCAAAGGTTTCGGGCATGCTGTTTTATGTGCAAGAGCATGGATTGGTTGTGAACCTTTTGCTGTTATTCTACCAGATGACTTGGTCATGTCAGATACGCCTGCTATTGCCCAAATGATAGAGGCTTATGATATATCCATGGGTAATATGCCTGCATTGCTTAACGTTCCAAAAGAAGAAACAAACCGCTACGGGATTATTAATCCAGTCAGTTCTGGAGACCATCATAAACTCATTAAAGCTAAAGGCATTGTTGAAAAACCACACCCTGATTCGACGCCATCATCACTTGCTGTTTTAGGCCGCTATATTCTTCACCCAGAAATTTTCACTGCGCTATCAAATCAACAGCCAGGAGTTGGTGGTGAAATTCAATTGACAGACGCGCTAGATGCCATGATTCCTGCCTATGGATTAACGGGAATGGTTATCGAAGGGCATCGGTTTGACTGTGGCAGCGTTGAAGGAATGGTGGCGGCGCAAGTAGCATTTAGCTTAAAAGAACCAAAGCTAGCATCAAAAGTTAAATTGCTAATAAATCCATGGCTTTAAAGGGGAACATATGAAACTGACGGTTATTGGTACTGGTTATGTAGGACTCGTTTCGGGAGCCTGCTTTGCTGAATTTGGTGTTGATGTAACATGCGTTGATAAGGATAAAGAAAAAATCCATGACCTTGAAAAAGGAATTATCCCAATATTTGAACCAGGGCTGGACGAATTAGTTCACCGAAATGCAGCGCAGGGCCGGCTCAGTTTCTCAACAGACCTTAAACATGCTGTTGCAACTGCGGATGTGGTGATGATTGCTGTTGGAACACCTATGCGAGCAGAAGATTCACAAGCTGACCTTAGCTATGTATTTAGCGTAACCAAAGAGATAGCAGAATCATTAAGCGGCTATACAATTATAGCTACCAAATCAACCGTTCCAGCGGGGACAGGAACAGCTGTCAAAAAAATCATTACTGAAATCAATCCAAACGCTAATGTTGATGTTGTCTCAAACCCTGAGTTTTTGAGAGAAGGATCTGCTATTGAAGACTTTATGCGCCCTGACAGAGTTGTGATTGGGGTTGAGTCTGAAAAAGCAAGAGAGTTAATGAAGCAACTATATCGCCCTTTATATCTCAATGAAACACCTATGGTTTTTGTTTCTCTGGAGACCGCAGAACTCATAAAATATGCGTCCAACGCCTTTTTGGCGACCAAGATCTCATTCATCAACCAAATCGCTGATCTTTGCGAAAAGTGTGGAGCCGATGTCCAGGATGTAGCCAAAGGAATGGGGCTTGACCGCCGCATTGGAAGCAAGTTCCTGCATGCTAGCCCAGGGTATGGTGGCTCTTGCTTTCCTAAAGATACTATTGCGCTGGCAAAACTTGCTCAAAATCATGGTACCCCCATGAGTATTGTGGAGTCCGTTCATGAGAGCAATCTGCAACGCCCCATAAAAATGGTCCAAAAAATCATTGATGCCTTTGGTGGAAGCGTAAATGATAAAACAATAAGCGTGCTTGGCGTTACATTTAAACCCAATACAGATGACATGAGGGAGAGCCCAAGCTTGAGGATCATTCCTATTCTTCAAGAAAGAGGGGCTACCATAAAGGCCTACGACCCTGCCGGAATGGAAGCAGCTGAGGCTTTTCTTCCTGGTGTGATGTGGTGTTCCAATGCCTATCAGACCATGGAAGAATCCGATGGGGTAGTCATTTTGACAGAATGGAACGAATTTAGAGCCCTTGATTTGGAAAAGGTTAAAAGTATTCTTAATCAGCCGCTTATGATTGACTTGCGTAATATATATAAACCAAATGAAGCCAAAGAAGCTGGGTTTACCTATTATTCCATTGGACGGTCTGTCAGTGATTCATCTTCTAAAGGAGATATTTCAGCCTTGAAGGCATCGATACTTTAATGATTCAGCATTCGTTTCATAGGGAAATTTTAAGAGCCTACGATTTTCGTGGAACCTTTGGTAAAACTCTTTTTAATCAAGATGCAAAAGCATTAGGTTCTTCTTTTGGATATTTCCTTAAAGAAATTGAAAAAAGCAGCAATAACACAGTTGTTGTTGGCTACGATGGGCGTCATTCTTCAGAAGGATTGGCTAACCATTTGTCGCAAGGATTAATGTTAGCAGGTATCCATGTTATTCAAGTTGGGTTAGGGCCAACGCCCATGCTTTATTTTGCTGTGGGGCTTTTTCAAGCGGCAGCGGGCATTATGGTCACAGGGTCTCATAACCCTCCAGAAGATAACGGATTTAAGATTATGCTATCCAATAGGCCTTTTTTTGGAGGAGATATCCAACGGCTTGGGGGCCTGGCAGCTGAAGGGTTTGAGTTGTCTGGAGATCTTGGATGTTTGGATCTTAAAAACATTCATGATCAGTATTGCCAACATTTGTTATCCAATATTCACACGCAAAAACCGCTTAATATAGCCTGGGATTGTGGAAATGGGGCTGTTGGGGCAATATTTGCATCATTGGTTAAGAAGCTGCCTGGCAAGCATAAGGTCCTTAATGATATCGTTGACGGCTCATTTCCTTGCCATCCTCCTGACCCCACCAAACCGCAAAATCTTGCTCAACTACGAGCAGTTTTAGCGGAAGAAAATTTTGATTTGGGGATTGCCTTTGATGGAGATGGTGACCGCTTAGTAGCGCTAACTGGAAAAGGACAAGCGTTGACAGGGGATGAATTGCTCAAGTTTTTTGCTGAGAGCTTTCTCCAGGAACATCCAGGAGCAAAAGTGATTGGCGATCTCAAATGTAGTGATGCTCTTTTTACCACTATAACCGCACTTGGTGGTGAGCCCATTATGTGTCGAACAGGGCATTCCTTTATCAAACAAAAGATGCTTGAGACAGGCGCTAAACTAGCCGGTGAAGTTAGTGGGCATTACTTTTTCAAGGATCGATATGGTGGCTATGATGACGGTGTTTATGCTGCCTTAAGACTTATTGAAATGCTATCGTCAGGGGAAATCCCCTTAGAGCAATGGTTGGCTCTTCAAACCAAAACTTATATTACACCTGAAATTAAAATTCCTTGCGATGAATCTTATAAGCAGGAGGTTATAAAAAAAATTGCTGACAGTTTAAAGTCAAAAGGTTTAGATTTGATGATGCTGGATGGCATTCGTTATAGTAATCGGAATGGATGGTGGCTAATCCGCAGCTCAAATACAGAACCCATTTTGGTGCTCAGAACCGAATCTGTTGCGCAGGCTGATTTAAACAATACATTAGAAATGCTTGAAAAAGAGTTTGTTGAGGCAGGAATTGATAAAAGGCTTTGCCAGTATGACATAATTGGGCATTATAAGCGCTAAAGAAAAGGATGAGGTTTCGTGTTATTGAAAACATTGGCAAGCATTTTTGTAGCGATTTTTTATTTATGCGCTGGGGCAGATGCATTAGCTAACGATTTTTCCACGTGGATTCAACAATTTAAACTAACTGGGAGCCAAAGAGGAATTTCTGACGCGACCCTTCAAGTATTAGAAACCCTCACTTTTAATGATCAAGTCATTAGGTTAGATCGTAAACAACCAGAAAGTATCCTCTCTCTTAGCGCCTATCAGGCTAAGCTGAAGCCACTTCTTGGCCCAGCCAAAAAGGCATTGCACCAACATCAAAAAATGCTAGCAGGCATCTCTCAACGCTATAATGTACCTGCAGAATATATCGTTGCTCTTTGGGGTATTGAGTCAAATTTCAGCCAAAATATGGGAAATTTTGATGTTTTATCTTCATTAGCGACATTAGCATTTGAAGGGCGTCGTGCAAAGTTATTTCAAGAGGAGTTGTTGATTCTTCTTACTCTCATAGATTCTGGTAAGCTTGCTCAAAACAAACCAATTGGCTCCTGGGCTGGCGCTATGGGGCAATGCCAGTTCATGCCATCAAGCATACGAGACAAAGCAGTAGATGCGGATCGAGATGGCATAATTGATCTTTGGCATTCTAAAACAGATGCATTAGCTTCCATTGCGAATTATTTGCACCTTGAAGGATGGAATCCAAATGAAAGATGGGGCAGGCCTGTTAAGTTGCCACGCCATTTTGATATGAACCTCATTTCTTTAGAGCAAACCATGTCATTAACAGAGTGGAACAAACGTGGCATTCGCGCGATTGATGGCAGCCCTTTACCCAACAGCTCTATACAAGCCTCATTAATTAGGCCAGATGGCCCTACAAAAGGAAAAGCCTTTCTTGTTTACTCAAACTTTAAAATTCTTATGAAATGGAATAAATCACAGCGTTTTGCTCTCACTGTTTCTGCTTTAGCTGACTCACTCAAGAGCGCGCAATGATGTATAAGATGTTTTTTAATAATAGCTTCAAAAATAGCTTTGTTTGTTTGCTTCTTTATGTGTCTGCATCTATTTTGTTATCAGGATGCGATTTTGGAAGACGCGATAAAATTTATGTTGGTAATGGCGTAAATCAAGCGCCATATCGCGCCACATCTAGGCCTTATCAAATCAAAGGCGTTTGGTATTATCCACAACAACACTATGACTATTCTGAGATGGGCATTGCTTCATGGTATGGCCCAGGCTTTCATAAGAACAAAGCCTCAACAGGTGAAGTTTTTGACCAAAACAAAATCTCAGCAGCGCATAAAACATTACCTTTGCCAAGCATAGCTTTGGTTACAAACTTAGAAAATGGGCGGATGCTAAAAGTTAAAATCAATGATCGTGGCCCATTCGTTCCTGGCAGAATTATTGATTTGTCTAAAAAAGCAGCCGAGCTTCTCGGTGTATTAAACAGCGGATTAGCAAAAGTTAAAGTTGATTGCTTGGTTGAAGAGAGCATTGCTCTTAATTCTGGCATCCCTATGCAACCGTCCCAGAAGGTCAATTTTGCAGCATCAGCTGATAAAAAAATGACGATTAAAACTCTTGATGGCAAACCAGCAACAACAGGCTCCAAGCCAACCCAGGCACCACAAGATACGTTGTTTGCTGCTTACGAAAAAACACAGCTGGTTCCTGAAAAATTTGAACAAGGAAGAGTGCAAAATTATCGTCAGGTTTATATCCAATTAGGCGCGTTTGCTAAACAAACGAATGCAACAAATATTGTAAACAAGCTTTCTAAATTGGGCAGAACATTTAGCACGCAAATCCAATTTGGCTCTCAGCCCATTCATCGCGTACGAATGGGACCATTTATAAATGCAAAAGAGGCTGACATAATGCTTCAAAAGCTGGTAAAGATGGGCCATCAGGATGTAAAAATTGTTGTCGAATGAAAGCGAGGTAAATGTGTTTAAGCGTTTTGTCTTGGTTGTAACGGCTTTTCTAATAGCGAGCAGCGCAGCAGGAAATGATCCAGTCCCATCGCTTCCAAAGCTAACTATTGAAACAACGGCTAAGCAAGCTATTTTGATTGATGCGACCACTGGCGTGGTTTTACTCGATAAAGCCTCAAAGGAATTACTTTACCCTTCGTCTATGACAAAAATTATGACAGCTTATACTACTTTCAAGCGTCTTAAAGAAGGCAAACTCAGTCTATCATCCCAATTTGTTGTTTCGGATAATGCTTACAGGAAAGAGGGGACTCGAATGTTCCTAGAAGTCGGGCAAATCGTTACCATAGAAGAGCTGCTGAAGGGCGTAATCATACAGTCTGGCAATGATGCCTCAACAGTTTTGGCTGAAGGTATTTCAGGAAATGAAAGAGCTTTTGCTGATGAAATGACACGCTTAGCACATGAGATGGGCGCTGCACAAACTAACTTTATTAATTCATCTGGATTACCAGACCCTCGGCATACAACAACAGCCTATGATTTGGCTGTCATTTCGATGCGACTTATTAAAGATTTTCCTGAGTTTTATTCGCTATTTTCTGAAAAAGAGTATGCATACAACGGTATAAATCAAGGCAATAAAAATCCTCTCCTGTATAAGAACATTGGAGCAGATGGTGTCAAAACGGGTTACACAGAAGGTGGTGGTTATGGCATGGTTGCTTCTGTCATCCAGAATGGCCGGCGTTTGATTTTGGTTGTTAATGGCCATACTTCAATGAACGACCGAGCAAGTGAAGCTGAAAAGATATTGCGCTGGGGATTCAATGAATTTGATTTGGTTACCCTAACGAAAGCAGGGCAAGTTGTCGACGTGCTGGATGTTGCAGAAGGTACAACCCACAGTGTTCATGCCAAAGTTGCTAACGATGTTTATATCACTATCCCAAGGGATCATAAAAAACATCTTAAGGCGCAAGTTCATTATCTTTCGCCTCTTGTCGCTCCCATTAAGGAGGGTGATGAGGTGGGTAAACTTGTTATCTCTATTCCAGGCGAACCAGAAAAAACATTCCCGCTTTATGCCAACGAGTCAGTTGACAGAGCTGGGTTTGTAAAGCGAATCTCAAATTCAATTCGTCGCCTTATTTTTGGCTCAGAAAAAAAGTCTGAGATTGCCAAAATTACCCACTAACCGGAGAAGCCATCAGTGAAAGGTCGCTTTATAACCATAGAAGGGGGCGAGGGAAGCGGCAAAACTACGCTCATTCAAAAGCTTAAAGCTAGCTTAGAATCCAACAGGATTGATATTATTACGACACGTGAGCCCGGAGGAACCGAGCAAGGTGAACAAATACGTCAGCTTCTTCTTAAGGGGCCAACCATTCGTTGGGATGCTCTTTCAGAGGCTTTGCTCCTTTTTGCTTCTCGCCGACAATTGATAATCAACCTGATCAAGCCGGCACTTGATGCGGGTAAATGGGTGATTTGCGATCGTTTTTTTGATTCTACTGTCGTGTATCAAGGCTATGCTGGTGGCATTAGCATTCCTCTCATTCGTCAAATTTATGCAGCTATATCAGAAGGAGTCATGCCAGATGCCACCTTCATATTGGACATTGATCCTGTTATAGGCCTCGCGAGAGCCTCTAAAAGGTTAACTGACGAAAGCAATGACGAAATCCGGTTTGAGAATAAATCGCTGGAATATCATCAAAAAATCAGAGATGGGTTTTTAAAGATTGCAGAAGAGGAGCCAAACCGGTTTAACGTAATTTCAGCAGAACTCATGCCTGAAGAAATTTTCTTACGCTTGATGAGGGTTATTGAACCATGGTTGAAAACCAAATAATTCCACCACGAAACAACCCTTATTGTTTAGGACATGAAGCTAATGAGCAGAATCTCTTGCAAGCGTTGCATGCAGGTCGCATGCCTCATACATTGCTCTTTGAGGGGCCAAAAGGGATTGGCAAGGCAACGTTTGCGTATCGTTTTGCACGATTTATCCTAACGAAATCTTCCAGCGAAATTCAGGAAGCACCATCGTTTGACATATCACCCGAAGCCCTTAGTTTCAAACGCATCAGTTCTGGTGGGCATGCTGATTTATGCGTGGTTGAACCCGGCCGAAATAAAGATGGTCAGAAGAGTAAATACATTCAAATCGATGATGTACGGGCGGCAATTAATTTTTCCAGAAAAACACCGGGTGAAGGAGGATGGCGAGTTATTATTGTTGATAGTGCCGATGAACTTAACAAAAACTCCGCCAATGCTCTTTTAAAGTTAATTGAGGAACCGCCAACACGTACCACTGTTATCTTGCTGTCCTCCAATAAGGGGAAACTCCCTGTTACAATTACCTCAAGGTGCCAACAGTATTCATTTTTACCATTGCCTAAAGATGTTCTGGATAGGGTTATTGCCAATTTTCCGGGTGGGGAATTTTCTGAGGACATTCGATATCTAGCAGCTGGTTCTCCTGGAAAAGCAGCTGATTTAGTGTTCAAGAATGGAATCAATGTTTACAAAGGGATGCTCACCTTTATTTCCATGAACCTCAACCGCCAGGGGGAAAAGGCCGTATTTGGTTTGCAATCTGTTCTTGATAACAATGCTGAGATTTTTGAAAGCTTTTGCGAATATTTCTATGAATTTATTGGCAAATACATTGATTTTAAAATGGATAAGCTACAACCAATACTATTCAATGAGCGTGATATCTTTGAGAAGATGAACCAGACTTCTGTGGGAGAATGGGTAGATATTTGGCAAAAATCGGTTGCATTTTTGCGAGAAGCCAAAATCTATAACCTTGACTGGAGAACTACTCTTAACGCTATAGTATACATATTTGAAAAAAGAGCTTAATTTAGGAATTATTCGAATGTCACAGCTTAATGCATATTACATAACCACACCAATTTACTATGTAAATGATGTTCCACACATTGGTCATGCTTACACAACTATTATCTGTGACATGGTGGCTCGTTTTATGAGGTTGGATGGTAAGTATGTGTTTTTTGCTACAGGCACCGATGAGCATGGGCAGAAGAATGCCAAAACAGCGGAAGCGCAGGGGAGAGCTCCACAGCAGCATGTCGATCTTATGTCCCAAAACTTCCGTAATTTAATGGAAGTATCTCATATTTCAAACGATGATTTTATTCGCACCACAGAACCACGGCATATTGCTGCTGCTCAAGCTTTATGGACCGCTTTGGAAAAAAATGGCCAGATTTATATGGATAAATACGCTGGTTGGTATTCCATGCGTGATGAAGCTTATTATGCTGAAACAGAGGTAAAAGATGGCATTGCCGTCCCCACTGGCTCTCCTGTTGAGTGGGTTGAAGAGCCTAGTTATTTTTTCAAGCTATCCGAATGGCAGGATAAACTGCTTGATTTTTACAAGCGTAATCCAAACTTTGTGGCACCTAAAACACGCTTTAACGAAGTAATTCGCTTTGTTGAGTCGGGATTGAAGGACCTTTCCATTTCGCGCACGACATTTAACTGGGGCGTTCCTGTTCCAAATAATAAAGACCATGTAATGTATGTTTGGCTGGACGCGTTAACAAACTATATGACATGCGTAGGGTACCCAGATATAGACTCTGCCGACTTTAAAAGGTTTTGGCCGGCCAATGTCCACGTAGTTGGCAAAGATATTTTGCGTTTTCATGCTGTTTATTGGCCCGCATTCTTAATGGCAGCGGGTATTGAACCACCCCGCCAAGTTTATGCCCATGGCTGGTGGACTGTTGATGGCCAAAAAATGTCTAAATCACTTAAAAATGCTGTGGATCCGCTTGCCCTTTATGAAACATATGGTTTGGATCAGGTAAGATATTTTATGGCAAGAGAAGTACCATTTGGTTCAGATGGGGATTTCTCATCGAAGGCTTTAATTTTACGCTCTAACAGTGACCTTGCTAATGACTATGGTAACTTGGTGCACAGAGTCTTAAGCTTTATCTTTAAAAACTGTGGCGGCACACTACCCGTGATGAGAGAAGATGATTTATCCAATGACGATAAGCAAATGCTTCGCATAGCAAAAGAAGCTCTATCCAAAGTCCGCACATTGATGAACGAGATGTCCATCAGCAAGGCCGTTGAAGAAGTCTGGAACGTGATTGCTCATGCTAATAAGTATATTGATGCTCAAAAACCTTGGGGGTTAAAAGAATCAAATCCAGATAGGATGAAGCAAATAATGGCAATACTTACTGATGTTATACGTCGCTTAGCAATCTTAACTCAACCAATTATCCCTGATGCTTCGGCTAAAATTTTAGATATGATTTGCTTGCCAGAAGATGACAGAACTTTTGCTCACTTTGATAAGGTTCTTGGCCCAAATATCAAAATCCCAGAGCCCGTAGGTGTCTTCAAAAAATGGGAAGAGCCCAATGAAGTTAGTTGATAGCCATTGCCACTTAAGCTTTCCTGATTTTTTAGAGGATCAGCAAAAGGTCATTGGGCGTGCGCGTGAAGCAGGCGTTATGGCATTTTTAAATATTTGCACCAAACTAGATGAGATTGAGATGGTGCATTCGTTAACGACTGAGCCCGGTGTATATTGCTCTGTTGGCATTCATCCCCACGAAGCCAGTATGACGTTGCAAACCACAAATAAACTTAAACATATTCTTGAAGAGCGCCTTCAAACGCCGAAAACAATTGGATTAGGGGAAACAGGGCTAGATTATTACTACAACCATAGTGAAAAAGATGACCAAGAGCAAAGCTTTCGCATTCATTGTGAATTAGCTGTTAAGTATCATGTACCATTGATTATTCATACTCGTGACGCTGATGAAGACGCTATCCGTATTTTAGATGATTATCCAGGAGTTCAAGGTGTTTTTCATTGCTTCAGCGGTTCAGAAATGCTGGCTGAACAAGCTATATCACGCGGGTTTTATTTATCATTATCTGGTATTCTGACTTTCAAAAAGGCTGATGAACTAAGAAAAATTACTGAGGTTGTTCCCTTAGATAAATTGCTTGTTGAAACAGATGCTCCCTATCTAGCTCCAATTCCACATCGAGGGCATCGTAACGAACCAGCGTATGTTATTGAAACAGCAAAAATGTTAGCGCAAATTAAGGGAAAATCGCTTGAAGAAATTGCTACAGCGACCACAGCTAACTTCTTTAAATTGTTTTCACGGGCAGAAACATTCCAATGAAAGTCACCATTTTAGGCTGTGGGCCATCAGCTGGTGTGCCTCTTGCTTGTGGAGTTTGGGGCAACTGTGATCCATCTAATCCTAAAAACCATCGCACACGCACATCTGCTATGGTTGAATTGGATGATGGCACCACTATATTAATTGACGCCTCACCAGATATCCGCCTTCAACTTTTAAGAGAACAATGCAAGCGAGTTGATGCGGTGTTACTGACTCACGATCATTTTGATCATACTGGTGGATTAGATGATCTGCGCCCATTCTTTTTTCATCAAGGAAAAAAGCGGATTCCCGTATATTCCAATTATGAAACGCTTGCAACACTTAAAGCCCGCTTTCCTTACATGATCTATATTAACGATGAAACGACTAACTCTCTTTATCCACCTTTTATCGAGACTTATTGTATTGATTATGGGCATTTCGATATTTTTAATACCCAAATTAAGGCGTTTAGGCAAGACCATGGCAATATGGAAACCATTGGTTATAGGATTGGGAACGTTGCCTATTCCACAGATGTAAAAAACCTTACAAATGATATGGAAGAATCATTGCATGGTTTGGACATATGGTTTGTAGATTGTATGAGCTTAACACCCAAGCCAACTCATTCTCATTTAGAGCAAACTTTAGACTGGATAGAGAGATTTTCTCCAAAGGCCGCTTACCTTATTCATATGGACCCTTCCATAGATTTTGACCGTATTTTCTCTCTATTGCCTCCAAATGTATTTGCAAGTTACGATGGCTTGTGTATCGACCTTGGTTAAAAACGTGCCTCCTCTTAAGGGAATTCCTTAAGAAGAGGCGGTATGAGGAGGGGGGGGGACCGTTTGAATCAGGTTGTGATCTACATATATGGAACCATTATCTGGTTTCAAGGGGCCATAAGTTTTTTTATGTGTGGATTTTCAACCTAGTGCTACTTTCATACTCAAAGGATATAAAATGCAGGTTATACCTATTCATACTCATGCTGTTACCCCTGAAGATACGCTTGAAAATCTCATTGATTCCTATGTCAAAGATTTTCAACCGGGGAGTATTTTAGCTATAACCAGCAAGATAATTAGTATTTGTGAAAATCGTATTGTCCCTGTATCTCAAGCGCCATGTAAACAAGAGCTCATCATTCAAGAGGCAGACGCCTATTTATTGGGTGATTATCAAGAAAAATATGGTCACTGTCTAACTATTAAAAACGGTATGTTGATTCCATCTGCAGGCATTGATCAATCCAATGGGAATGATCATTATATTTTATACCCGCATGATTGCTTTGCTGCAGCAAAGCAAGTTTGGCAGCATTTGAGACAAAGAATCAATGATGCCCCGTGTGGTGTTATTGTGACGGATAGCCATACTATTCCGTTAAGAAGAGGCGTAATAGGGATTTGTTTAGCTTGGTGTGGGTTTAATCCACTTTACAACTACATTAATAAGCAAGACATATTTGGTAAAAGGCTCCGCGTAACAATGTCAAATTACGCAGATGCATTGTCTGTAGCCAGTGTTTTTGCCATGGGAGAAGGCAATGAACAAACCCCAATGGCAATAATTTCTGATTTACAAAAAATTAAATTTTGTGAGAATCCACCAACAAACGAAGAAATTGATGTTTTTTATATTTCCATGGAGGATGATCTATATGCTCCATTGCTAACCGCAGTTAACTGGCAAACTAAAACAAATAATTAGTGTTATGAACCCTTTCAAAACTTATCACAACCTTAAGTATTTAAAACTTATGCTTGTAACCCAAAAGCAGGATCATAAAGAGTCAGAGTATCTCGATTGGCTTAGAATGTGCTGTCAATCTGGCGTGACTTCTATTCAACTTCGGGAAAAAAATATGCCATTTGAAGATCTGGCCAAGTTTGGAAGAAAACTAAAAGAAGTTGTTTCAGAATTTTCAGTTCCTTTATTTGTTAATGATTCTATTGATCTTGCTCTTGAAGTAAACGCTGACGGCCTGCATTTAGGTCAATCAGATGGATGTGTTTTTACGGCCCGGAAGATGCTTGGGCCAAGTAAGCTTATTGGCTTATCGGTTGATGCGCTAGAACACATACAAAGAGCCAATGAAATGCCTATTGATTACGTTGGTGTTGGGGCCATTTTCCCGACACCTAATAAAGTGGATGTGGCCAAAATTTGGGGGATAGAGGGGCTAGCTCTAGCATCCAAATCTTCTAGACATCCAATTATTGCCATAGGTGGTATCAATACCATGACAGCAAGTGATGTTATAAAAGCTGGTGCCCATGGCGTTGCCGTTATTGGTGCTATTCATAACGCTTTGAATGCAGACAAAGAGATTAAAGCTCTAAGAAAACTGGTTGATTAGAGGTGTTTGATCTGTGCTTGTGGGCTATTATTTCTGCCAGAAACATCAAAAAACCTTTCAAAAACAATACAAAGTTACAAGAAAACTTAACGATTTATTAAAAAGTATCCATTAAAACTGGATTAACAATGCAAAGCTATTAAGGCTTTGAGTTTTATGAATTTAGGGATATAAATTTTATATAAATACAACAATATTGATTGGGAGGTCATAATGAGTAAAGGTAGTGGAAAAACCCACGGTTATGAGAGGATCGCCTTAGCCTGCCAAGGTGGTGGATCACTCGGAGCGTACCATATTGGGGCATACCAAGCTATGGATGAAGCAGGTTATTTGCCTGATGTTGTTAGTGGCATTTCCATTGGCGCATTCACAGCCGCTCTTATCGCGGGAAATGAACCAAAAAATCGCGTTTCAGCGTTAAAAGAGTTTTGGAAAACAATTTCCTATCCAGATTTTGCTGAAGATCTACCAATGAACGTAGAAATGCGTCGTAAGCATAATACATTTAGTTCAATGCAGGGATTTATTTTTGGCCAACCAAACTTTTTTGAGCCACGCAATCCTGTTCCTCAGCTTCAAAAAGAGGGAACTATTCCGGCCTTGAGTTATTATGACACATCGCCACTTCGTGAAACATTACTTAACTTTGTTGATTTTGACCGGATCAACCGAAATGCTACACGACTCCTTTTAGGCGCCGTTAAAGTTAGCACGGGTGAATTGGTGTTCTTCGATAGTGAGAAAATCAAAATTGGCCCAGAGCATGTCATGGCCAGCGGTTCAATGCCTCCAGGATTCCCACCCATGGTTATCGATGGCGATATGCATTGGGATGGTGGCTGCGTTACCAACACACCACTAGAAGGCATTATGAACATTAATCCTAAAGTTCATACCCTATGCTTTATGATTGATTTGTTCAGTGCAGAAGGTGAAGAGCCAAAGAATATGGACGATGTTTCTGCACGCTCCAAAGATATTCTTTATGCTTCACGTACAGCTCACCATATTGGTCATACATCTGAGAAGCATAACCTGCGCAAAGCCGTCAATCATTTGATTAAATCACTCGGTGCAAGCGCTCAAAAGGATCCAATCGTTCAAGAGCTGCAAAGTTTTGCTGCAGATTTTGATTTTGATATTGTCCAGTGCATCTATCGCGCTCCTGTTTATGAAGTCTCATCAAAGGATTGTGAGTTTTCCAGGACTTCTATCGTTGATCGTGCAACACATGGTTACAGCGATATGAATAGAGTTATGGAAGCTGCACCATGGCTAAACACAAAACGTGGCGCTTCTCATAAGGGATCCAGCGTTCATAAATTTGTGAGCCAAGGCGCTTCAAAAGTAAAAAAAACTAAAGTCGCATAAGTGTATTAAAAAAGGGGGGGGGGGGAAATCCTCCCCTTTTTATACTATCTTCATTGACGAGCTAAAGTTAAAGGCCCTAAAATAAGATCTATAACAGAAACGTGTTTTAAATGGGTGCAATATGCAATTAACAATCAGCGGAAAGAATCTTAATATTGGTGATTCACTAAGAGATTATATTCGCCAAAGTCTGAATAATACGACGGAAAAATATTTTCATAATCCAATTGAGGCGACAGTTATTGTATCAAAAGAGTCATCTCATTTTAGGTGTGACATGTCCATTCATATAGGCAAGGGGATTGTTATACGCTGTCATGCAATGGATGATGACCCTTATGTATGCATCGACCTCACAGTCGAGAAAGTAGGCAAAACACTTCGTCGCCATAAAAATCGTTTGCGTGATCATCACAAGCCTGAAGCTGAATCAATCGAAGAAACAACCATTAAACAAGTTGTGTATTCAGGCGATGAATCTGACCATGATTCAACGAATAATCCAATTGTCATAGCAGAGATGGCTACGAAAATTTTACCCATGACAGTCTCAGAGGCCATTATGCGCTTGGATATCACGGATCAACAGCTGCTCATGTTTAAGAATAATGCCAATGGGCAATTGAACGTTGTATTTCGTCGTCAGGACGGGAATATAGGTTGGATTGACCCTAGCTTAGCTAGGTAGCGCCTGTGTGTGGGCTTTGTATGTTGCTACATAAACCATCTAAATCAAAGCCCCAAACTTGACCATCTGGCTTAAACCCATTCGGCTCATGGTCAGCCTGTTGATGCCACAATACGGAAGGCTTGTCGGATAAGCGGACGATTGAGCTGTGGTTGAAGAATCCATATTTTTGTGGATTCGATCACCTTCAGTAATGCGCTTGGATTTTTGTTGGAATTGCTTTAATATTTGGCGTGGATGTTTTAGGAGGGTGTGGAGTGATGATCAGACAACGTGTATTTGGTGCCTTATTATTGTTATGTTCTGTTGGTTGGCTGCAGGCACGGGCGCATAGTTTACCAATTGACACCAGCGTGAGCCTTGAGGAGCATTTTCCTTTGTTGCAGCATGCTGTCCTAAACCAAAGTATACCAATATATAAAACAACAGTTATGCTGCCAAATGATGTGAGGCAGGCGCTTTTATCAAAATATGAAAGCCAATTTAAGGCGGAGTTGGATGCTTTGCAGCATAATGTCATATTTAGTGAAGAGCTTTCCAACCCTTTGGATACTTATATTTCAGATGATCGAGCCTTATTTCATGGCCCCAATAACGGGACATGGCGAGCTGTTTTCAATCGAGAAGGAGCGCCAACATTTCGAGATTTAGCCACTATTGTGGCCTCCTGTGTTGCCCAGTTAGCTGAGTTCAATCCTATTGGAGAGAGCCGTGTTATTCTTGGGCGTTATAAGGGTGAACGTTTTGTAGCTGGTGTAGCCAGTGAAGTGACAAATCTAACGCAACTGGAGCCTAATGTAAAAGTGTTACATCCTATTGAGAAAGAGGTCGCGCTGTGGATGTATGTGGGAATGAAGGAGTTTGCGGATCTTGGGGCACTATATGTAACACAAGATGGTCATTTGGTTAGAGGAGATTATGAAACGGCTTTCCAACATACTAAGTGGAAATACTTTTCTGAACAAACGCTTGAGACAACCTTTGGTCCAATAAAGAGGATCGGATATAACTCGGATGTTGTGTTAGAGCATTTAAGCAAGTTGCGTGAATCAGGCTTATTACGCCGCGCTCTTAAGCAAGTACGCAGCGAGCTTGCCAGGGCGAATGTTACATTTCCGGATAATCTCTATAAGCAAATCGAGCAATTTCCAAACAAATAACTTATCAATATGGATGGCTGCTAAAGTGCTAACAAAATATAGGTTTATCCGGTTGGAGTTTTCTTCCACCGTCAGGTATGAGGAAAGAGTTGCTTAAGTTCTGAGAAAGTTGTGCATCCTCGCTCTTTTCCACTTGTCACGCTTGTGCTCTTTTCCCTGCCATTCTCGCTCTTTTCCACTTGTCACGCTTGTGCTCTTTTCCCTGCCATTCTCGCTCTTTTTCTTGTCACCCTCGCGAAAGCGGGGGGCCATATAAAAGCCTGGGTTCCCGCATCAAGTGCGGGAAAGACAAAAGAAGGCGCGCGGGAAAGACAAAAGGGGTGCGGAGTGACAAGGGGAGGGTTACAGTGAGACAAAGAGGCAGTCACAGCTCCCACCGCAGGTGAAGGTTTTTTGCTATGCAAAAAAAATGGGGAGCGCTAAAGCTCCCCACCTTTTAAAAACTAAAATAGTTTTAGTCGTTCACAAGCTGCAAGTTATCAGCAGAGGCGCGACCTTTATTGGTAACGAGCTCGTAGCTAACTTTTTGACCTTCTTGAAGATTATTCAGTCCAGCACGTTGTACGGCAGAAATATGAACAAAGATGTCGCTCCCGGATTGGTCTGGTTGGATAAAACCATAACCTTTAGTTGAATTAAACCATTTAACAGTGCCGGTCTTCATTAGTAGTACTCCAAAAATTTAAGTTCATAAAACGCCTATACCAAAGAAATGGGTATAAGCGTACTCTTAAGCCCAAAGGGCCTGATGAATACTTAAAGCTTAAACAAAAAAACTTGACCCCTTCACTATATGGAAGAGAACAAGTTTCGCCGTCATCGTCATCTTTTTGTATTTCATCACGGTCAAATTACACGATTACATTTTTTTAGCAAGCTAATTATCTTACAAAAAAGCTAACTTTGTGCAAAAAGCGATCAAACTATCTCTTGCTAACTATGATTTTCTCGTCATCACTACACCACATTCAATGCGCATCAGGATAAAAGCTTGTTGAATTTGATTCCCGTTTTAAATTAAAACAAATATTATTTGCCAAAAGGGGCTTTTTATGAACAAACGAATGATTGGATCAATGTGCCTTGTTGCAGGGACTTCAATAGGCGCTGGAATGATCGCTTTGCCTATGGCACTTTCAAAATTGGGAATTATTCCAAGTATAATCCTAATGTTGGGCGTTTGGACAGTCATGTATATCTCTTCACTCGTCAGCTTGGAACTCAATCTAAAAGCAGGAGCGGGGCTTCCATTAGGGGCTCTAGCTAAAAAATTTAGCGGACCAAAAACAGAAGCCATAGGCCTTTTGTCCATTAAAGGGCTTTGCTATGCCTTGTTAGCGGCCTACATATACGGTGGTGGCTCAACAATCTTTTCGCTGCTTAAGCCAGTTGTGGGCTTCAATCTAACGCTTAATGTCACCATGGCTAGCTTTGGTTTGTTTTTGATGGCCATCCTCTTGTTTTCCATAACATCAGTTGATTACATTAATCGCACTCTTTTAACCAAAAAGATTGGCGTGATGGCGTTGCTATTCGTTGCCCTTATAGTAAAAGTTGACTTGCCTCAATTACCTATTGAAACGGGTAACTCATGGAATTTAGAAACTTGGTCAGCTTGTATTCCGGTTGTTTTTACCTCTTTTGGATTTCAAGTCATCTTCCATACTATTACTGACTACTGTGAAAAGGATAAAACTATCCTCAAAAGGGCTGTTTTTTGGGGAAGCCTTATTCCGGCTATCATTTATATTCTTTGGACTATTTCAGTCGTGGGAGTTATTAGTTTATACAGGCCAGATGCTTATACCGCCATGCTTCATCAAGGCATTGATATCGGAGAATTAGTATCTCATTTAAGCCAAATTTTGGATATAAAAATACTGCAAGCGCTGGTTTGGGTTGCATCATCGTTTTCCATGGTCACATCGGCCATTGGGGTCGGCATGGGCCTGATTGATAGTTGGAAAAAGACAAGCGATACAATAAATAATAAGCCTCATATTATACCGGTTTTATTATCGTTTATTCCGCCAACACTTTGTGCCATGGTTATCCCTAGCGCTTTTATCAAGGCACTTGGATTTGCTGGCATGATTCTTGTGGTGATAGCATTATTCTTGCCCGTATACTTATTTTTTAAAGCTGGTTTTCATCAAAAAAAGTCTGTATTGTTTTACCCTCTATTAGCTAACAAAAGTATCCTCATTGCTATAATTTTTGCCGGCGTTATCGTTATTGCAATGGAGATCTACAACTTATTGATCCAAGGCATAGCTGGCTGATGCCATTTGTGGTACAATCTTTGTAAAAAACTGGCTATAGCCTTTATAAATAACAACCTGTATAGTCTAGCAACTAGCAATAAGGGGTATGCCACAGATGAAAAGACTAAACATTACTAAACATCAAGTTGGAATGCTCTATGTCGTGATGTCGGTATTTGTATTTTCGCTTGTTAATGCTCTTATAAAAGGCACAGCAGCCCGCTACCCAGTTAACGAGGTTGTTTTTTTCCGTTTCTTTTTCTCTCTTATACCTACTGGTATTATCCTTTATAAAATGGAAGGGATTTCTGGTTTTAAGTTTAAAAAACTTCCATTACAAACATTTAGGGCTGCATTTGGCACACTCGGTTTGACATGTTTATTCTACGCATTCGGCCATATGCCATTGGCGGACGCGATTGCTATTAGCTTCAGCGTAACGCTATTTTCAGTCATAGTCGCCTTGCCCATCCTAAAGGAACGCCCTACGCAAAAACACTTGATTGCCATTCTTGCTGGGTTCAGTGGGATTCTTTTTATTGCAAACCCAACCGGAAATGTTTTCACTGGCGTAGCCTTATTATGTATAATTGGAGCTTTTATTGACTCAATCACACTGACAACAGGGCGAAAATTAACCCTTGAAAAAGTCTCAGCAGAGCAAATTTCTTTCTTCTTCGGTATTGTTGCGTCCATTTTAGCCGGCATATCCTTGTTGTTTTGGGGAGTAATGCCAAGCAGTATATCCGATCTTATTTCACTTATGTGTATGGGACTGGGAGGTGGTTTTGGGCAATATTTCATGGCCAAAGGTTTTGCCTTGGCTCCAACAGCAGTTGCGGCTCCAATGATATACACAGCATCCGTGTGGTCCATCATTTTAGGCTTTGCATTTTGGGGTGAAATTCCAGGATTTATGTCCATCATTGGAATGACCCTTATTGTTGGCAGCGGGCTATATATTTCATTTTTAGAGTCAAAAAAAGCCACGGCTGTGCATTAATTTTTAATGGTATTAGAAATCACGTGACAAAGCCTTAAATTTATTGAACAAAAGAACAGTGATCTATGACATAAAATGTTTGGATAAAAGGGTGATGAAATGCCTAACAATAGCGATTTGATTTATCTAACTCTTCAAAATGCTTTAAAAGGATTGATTAACAAAGATTTTACGGCACAAGAGCTAGTTGCTGCACACATTGCACAAATGGATGCGACACATCACTTGAATGCCTACATTACGCAAATGGCGGATCACGCGTTGAATGCTGCCAAAGATTCAGATGCGCGTATAGCTAAAGGCGAGACTCGCCCCTTGGAGGGCATTCCAATAGCTATGAAGGATTTATTCTGCACCAAAGGAGTACGGACAACAGCGGGATCCAAAATATTGGAAAATTTCATCCCTCCTTATGAATCTACTATTGGACAAAGGCTATTAGATGCAGGGGCAATCACAATTGGTAAAACCAATTTGGATGAATTTGCAATGGGTTCTAGCAATATTACCAGTGCTTACGGCCCGACATTAAGTCCATGGAAAACACCTGCTAACAAGCACTGCTTACCGGGCGGTTCGTCAGGGGGATCAGCGGCAGCTGTTGCTTCATTTAGTGCTATTGCGGCTACCGGAACAGATACAGGTGGCTCAATACGCCAGCCCGCTTCATTTAGCGGCATCGTTGGCATTAAACCAACTTATGGACGTTGCTCACGATATGGGATCATTGCTTTCGCATCATCACTCGATCAAGCGGGCCCGTTGACGAGGACTGTCGAAGATGCAGCCATTATGCTGCAGCATATGGCAGGCTTTGATGAACATGATTCAACTTCTGTTAACAAACCTACTCCTAACTACCTCGATGAGATAGGTGGATCTGTTAAAGGTTTGAAAATTGGCATTCCCAATGAATGTCGAATGGAGGGGATGAGAAGCGATGTCCTTGAATTATGGGAAAAAGCAGCTCAGATTCTTCAAGACGTAGGAGCAATAATTAAACCCATTTCCTTGCCTATGCTCAAATATGCACTGCCTACATACTATATCATTGCTCCAGCTGAAGCCTCCTCAAATCTGGCTCGCTACGATGGTGTAAGATTTGGCCAGCGTGTAGAAGGCGATAGCTTGGATGAATTATATATGAAAACACGCGAAGCAGGATTTGGGCCTGAAGTGAAACGCCGCATTATTATGGGAACGCATGTTTTATCGTCAGGATTTTATGATGCGTATTATGTCAAAGCCCAAAAATTGCGGACGCATATTATTCAAAATTTTCAACAAACGTTTACAGATATTGACCTTATTTTGACACCTTCTGCGCCAACCCCAGCTTTTACATTTGGTGAGGAGCCAAAAGATCCAGTTACTATGTATATGAACGATATTTATACAGTGATTGCCAATCTAGCTGGATTGCCAGGAATATCTATTCCATTCGGATTAAGCAAACCTGAAGGTTTACCGTTAGGAATGCAACTTATTGCACCGGCATTTGAGGAGAGCCTTCTTCTCAAGGTTGGCCAAACACTTTATACCTTTGCAGAAAAAGATCCAGTTCAAGCACTCAGGGAGATCGTCTAATGTCTCAGTCTGATTTTTACATGGGCACAACAGGCCCTTGGGAAATTGTTATTGGTGTAGAAGTCCATGCTCAAATTGTATCAAATGCTAAACTTTTTTCACCAGCCGCTACAAAATTTGGTGCGGAGCCGAATACGCAAGTGAGCTTCATTGATGCAGCCATGCCTGGAATGCTGCCCACACTGAACAAATTTTGCGTTGAACAAGCCGTAAAAACTGGCCTCGGCCTGAATGCCATCATTAATCTTAAGTCAATTTTTGATCGCAAAAATTATTTTTATGCGGACCTACCAGCTGGCTATCAAATTTCACAGTTCCTGCATCCAATAGTGGGAAATGGTTATATAGATATCGATAAATCTGATGGGGCAACGAAACGAATCGGCATTATTCGCCTACATCTTGAGCAAGATGCCGGCAAAAGCTTTCATGACCAAAGTCCGACTCGATCATTCATTGATCTCAATAGAGCTGGTGTTGCTCTCATGGAAATTGTTTCTGAACCTGATATGCGCTCAGCCGATGAGGTTATGGCTTATATTCGAAAATTAAGAACCATTTTGCGCTATTTGGGAACTTGTGATGGAAACATGGAAGAGGGGAGCTTAAGGGCAGATGTTAACGTCTCCGTACGCAAACCTGGTGGACTATTAGGGACACGCGCAGAAATCAAAAACGTCAACTCTGTACGCTTTATTGGCCAAGCCATTGCATTTGAAGTCGCCAGGCAGGTTGATTTGTTAGAAGCTGGCCAAAGTGTGGTTCAAGAAACACGGCTATATGATGCCCCCAAAGGCGAAACCCGCTCCATGCGTGGCAAGGAAGACGCACATGATTACCGCTATTTCCCAGATCCAGATCTGCCATCTCTTGTCATTTCGCAAGACCTTGTTGAGCGGATTCGTGCTCAAATGCCTGAACTGCCAGATACAAAGAAAAACCGATTGGTTGAATCCTTTGGTTTAACCCCTTATGATGCGGGTGTTATCGTTAGTGAACGAGAAACAGCGGATTATTTTGAGGATCTCCTGGCTAATATTCCAACCTTTAAACAGGCCCAGCAGGAAAATAAGATTGAAACGCTTCAATCCACAGCCAAGCTTGCAGCCAATTGGCTAACGGGAGATTTTTTTGCAGCATTAAACCGCTCCAGCCTCGAGATAGGGGCGTCACTCATTTCTCCATCGAGGTTAGCTGAACTCATTGAGTTAATTGCAACTGATATTATTTCTGGCCGCATTGCCAAGGATGTTTTTGTCGAAATGTGGGAGACGCAGCAATCTGCTAAAAACATTGTTGAGTCAAAAGGTCTTCAGCAGATTACAGATATTGGCGCTGTTGAAGCAGCTATTGATAATACTCTTAATGAACACCAAGATAAGGTGGCTGAATATCGCTCAGGCAAAGATAAATTGTTTGGTTTTTTTGTCGGTCAGGTAATGAAAGTAACAGGTGGCAAAGCAAACCCTGCACTTGTTAATGAGCTTTTACTCAAGAAGTTGAATGGATAGAAAGAAGGGGAGATAAAACCTCTGCCTCGCTATCCAAGCACGCTCATGCCATTCCCGCCCTTCCACTACCATTCCCGTGCTCTTCCCTGTCACCCTCGCGCTCTTCCCTGTCACCCTCGCGAAAGCGGGGGCCATAAAAAGCCTGGATCCCCGCATCAAGTGCGGGAAAGACAAAGAAGGGGGCCTCCTCGCGCTCTATGTGTCAGGTATGAAGAAAGTGTTGCTTAAGTTCTGAGAAAGTTGT